>DALV01000117.1:0-3156 GCA_002496905.1 Euryarchaeota archaeon UBA105
TGATTACGTGGTCACAGAGGCCGGCTTTGGAGCCGATATGGGCGCTGAGAAGGCTCTGCAAATTAAGGCACAAGCCGCTGGAAAAGTACCAGATTGTTTGGTTCTCAATGTAACTGTACGTGCGATGAAATTGCATGGAGATGGATTCTCTACCGGCGGAGGAAAAAGGCCTCCAAAGGAGGAATTAGAAGCAGAGAATGTCGAAGCGACTAGAGCTGGTGCTGCGACAAATCTCCGCCGACACGTCCGCAACCTATCTTCGACTAATGTTCCTGTTGTTGTCTCTATCAATCGATTTGCCAGCGACACAGATGCCGAAATTGAGGCTATCCGTGAGGAGGCAGTTGCCGCTGGTGCAAGAGATGTTGTTGTCTTCGAAGGGCACGCAAAAGGTGGACAAGGAGCCGTCGCTCTCGCAGATGCTGTAGTCGAAGCGTGTGCTTCTCATGATGCAGCGGGTCGACCATACGATGCTATAGTTGAACCTGGATTGCCCGCTGACCAAACCATACTAAGAGTTGCCACTAATGTCTATGGGGCTCACACGGTGGACTTCTCTCCAGAGGCTCACAAGACTCTCGAATTATTGCGAAAATGGGGTCTCGAGAACCTACCAGTCTGTATGGCGAAGACTCAGTATTCGTTTAGCCACGAAGGTACAGTACTAGGTGCGCCTACAGGATTTACTCTACCAATTCGTGAATTAAGACTCAATTCCGGAGCGGGATTCATCGTTGCTGTTTGCGGCTCGATGATGACTATGCCTGGACTGCCAATTCGCCCAGCCGCCATGGACATGGACATGGATGAGGATGGGCGTCTGACTGGCGTATTCAGTTGATGGAAGTGAGGATTTGCGACAACTGAAGGCCTCAGATGAGGGAGTCAGGCTTCGTATTGATGACGCCGATGACCTCTGGACTCTAGCTCAGATTTGTCGGGTTGGTTCCAATCTTGGTATGTTGTCTCATCGACGCGATTCAACAACTGGAACTCAGGAAGGAGGTCGTTCTAAGTCCGCCGAAAGAAAGCCGATGTGGATTGAGATCGAAGTTTCAGAATGTGCCTTCCAACCATTCACTGAGAACCTCAGGGTTCACGGAGTTATTTCTGAGGCGAAAATCGATATCGGCTCTCATCATACACATCTAGTATCACCAGGTGATGAAGTGGAAATCTCATTCGAAGGTGGTCTGCCAGAGGTTGACCGAGAATTGGTCAAGTCTGCTTTATCAGCGGGAACTCAACCTAAGGCAGGACTGTTGGTAGTAGAGAGTGATGAGGTATTGATTTTCGAAGTCTCAGGCCACGGAATCAGAGACCTTTCTTCATTTTCAATGAGAGGCGGAGGCAAGCGTGCTGACGATTCTACCGGAGTTCGTCGCGGCTTCTTCGAAAGAGTAGCACGTGAGACAAAGATGGTTTTCCCTGATCAAATGCCGCTAGTAATTTGTGGGCCGGGGATGGCTCGAGAGCAATTCCAAGGAATGTTGAGAGCGATTGGAGCGGAGAATCAAATTCACAATGTTGCAACTTCGATTGGTGGTCGCCCTGCCGCTAATGAGGTGTTAGTAGGCGGCGCCGCTGATGCAGTTTTGGGTGAACATGAATTGGTTCGACAAGTACGCGCAATCGAAGATGGTCTGACTCGAATTTCTACCAATGGAGCCGTTTCCTACGGATTGAATGCAATAGAAGAAGCCGCTGAACAAGGTGCCGTTGAGGTACTTGTTGTAGACGCATCCTTGCTCCGCTCAGATGATAGGGAAATTAGGTCTAGGTGGGATGGAATAACCACTGCAGTCACAACTAATCGAGGAGATGTAATACAAGCCTCGGTTGACCATGATGCAGGCCAACAACTACTCGGCATGGGTGGCGCCATCGCTTTGTTGCGCTGGAAGGTAGATTGAATGGAAACTACCGTTCGAATAGTCGGCTTTGGTGACTCGGTAGTTTCTGAAGTGTTAGATTCTGTAGATAGTGGGTCTATCGACCGAATCGAGATTCCAGACCTTTCCGATTTCAGTCACGGACAAATCGATTGGCGAGGGCGATTAGAAGGTGCTCATTGGCTCGTCTTATCCACATCTACAATCCTTGCAGGAGATAATGCCAAGAGTGCTCAAGGTGCAAGTATGACCTTTGCTGAATTCGAAGGTCCTCGAACTGTTATGGTAACGGACATACCATCAGATCCGAGTCGACTTGCTGAAGCTTGGGGATTTGTTATTGAGAGAATCCGCCAAATTCACATGCTGTTTTTCACCAAGTCAGCCTTGTCGGCGATAGCAGAAATCGAAGAGATGGATGAATCAGAATTGCTTCGCGAAATCCGATTAAGAGGAATGACTCCACAAGTTATCGGTTTCGAGTCTCCTGAAAATACTGTCACAATTGAACATTCTTTGGGTAATTATTCTTGCACCCCAAAGGCATTCACAGCCTCGCAATGGCTTGGTAAATACCTCTGTGAACTACCATTGCAAGGACCGGGCTCCGAGGGTATCAAAAATGCCGCAAATCGTTGCTAAATTGGCTATTATTGGAAGTATTTTGTAATCGATTTCGATAGTCAAGTCAAACCATCAGCGAATATGCCTTTAGTAGGGACACCACTTCGGCCGACCCTGCGGGAGCGAAGCCTATGCCACTCAAACTCGGACCAGCCGGTGTTCCATTGTCCTGTAAGGGGCGAACAATTGTAGAGGGAATGGACGATATCACCGTTCTAGGTTTGGAGACAATGGAGATCCAAACCGTTCGACAGGTTCAGCCCCATCACTTCGACCAATACTGGCAAGCAGGTATTCTAAGTCACAAGACCGATTTCGAGATGAACGTACACGGTCCGTACTATGGTGAACTATTGGGTAGTCGCCGTGAGCGCAACCGAACCCTCTCCAAGATGGAGTCGAGTATGCAGGTTGGAAAGATAGTCAATGCTCGACACATGGTCTGTCACGTTGGCCCCTATGGAGAATATGATCCAGGAACTGAGGCCAACGAGGAGGTTGCGAACATACTTGCTGGAGTTGTAGAGAGAGTCAAATCAATCTGGGGCCAAGAAGGCGAAGAGGAAGATTATGCAGCCTTCCCTTGGGTACACGAAGCGGAACCAACTTTGGTAGCAGTAGAAACCTCAGGACAGCAGGA
>DALV01000117.1:3530-3718 GCA_002496905.1 Euryarchaeota archaeon UBA105
ACTGTTCCAGTGCTGAACATGGCTCATATTCATGCAAGAGGCCACGGTCGTCTCAAGACTTCGGAAGACTATGCAGAATTATTTGACCAAGCCCGAGAAACCTTCGGTGGTAAGACGTTCTACTGTCACTTTGCCGGTGTTGAACACCGAATGGGTAACGCTCAACATTACACCCAGATAAAGAAGTC
>DALV01000068.1:0-554 GCA_002496905.1 Euryarchaeota archaeon UBA105
TCATCTAGTGGTTATCCAACCTTCGCTTTCGCAGACGAAACCTCAGGTTCATGCTACAAGGTTGGCTCGGCAGGCTCAAATTACTACGATGCAGACTTTAGTGCAGGAGGATGTATGCACGCCGATGCTAGTGATTTTAGCATGGAACTTGGAATAGCTCTGAATTCCGCAGGAGATACTGTGACTACAACTCTCGACATAACTTACCAAGGGGCTAGTGACATTACGGTGTATGTTTATGGAGCCGTGACTGAGAAAATTGGGGCCGAGGCATATGATGATGGAAGTAGACCCCACCATGTTTTCAGAGAATGGTTGCTATCCGCTGATAACGATTTCACAGAAGTGACTTTGATACCGAATCAGGTTGAGACATTAACTTGGGACAAACCGCTTAATTCCGTAAGAGCCGGAGGTGGAAATACTCAGTGGGAAAATTTCTGGCCTGTATTCGCTTTGATGGATGGAGATTATTCAACCTACAATGAGGTCTATGCTTCTATTGACCTAGATATGGCTCCGTTAATCGATATAGGTATAGTTGACTTTGAGGC
>DALV01000068.1:927-3333 GCA_002496905.1 Euryarchaeota archaeon UBA105
GATATCGCGAATAATGGAGTCGAGGAATATAGCGATGGAGGTAGCATCGATATCTATCACCTCTCAAATGGCGAGGAGATTCACCTCGGTGGTATTTCAATCAACCAACTTTCGGTCGGAGGGACTCAATCCTACACTGCTATGTTCGACACAAGCGACATCACTCTAGCACCATCAGGGACTTCCTCCTTTAGAGCACGTATATCGGGAATGATTGGAGATCGTGTATCTTCCAATGACTACCTAGATGGCCTTGCTCTGCATGACAATCCTCCGGTTCCTAATCGCCCGGTTGCAGTCGCAGATTCTAGCGTAGAGAGAGGCACACCAATCCAATTTGAATCTACAGCACTGCCGAATGATTTGGTCGATGATATGTCAACTATGAGCGCAGAATTACATTACAGCGTTCATGGTACAGATACTTGGGAACACTCTTGGATTACTGCAATTGACATGGTAGGAACAGGTGGTAACTCTCGCTACATTCACACAATCACTCCCCCAATGAGTTCTCAATCTGGGTCCTACGATATCCGTATGCAATGGACAGACTCTGGCGGACAAACATCAGAGTGGGAAATTACAGAAAATGCCTTTGAATTGAGAAATGCATTACCTAGGATTCTAGGGCCTGGTGATGACGGTTATGCAGGAATCCCGACTGTGAAGGTCGACACGGTTGAGGCTGTGTCGATAGTAGGATTGGTTAGCGACGCTGAAACTTCTCATGCCGAACTAATAATTGATTCAAATGCTCACCAATTCATTTCCTATGATCCGCAGACACTTGAAATCAGTGTTCATTTTGACGAAATTTCCTACGACAGCATAGGAAATTCAATTTCTCAAGGAATATTCATCACCGTCGGTGATGGGGAAGACGTCAATTCAGGAACTTTGATGTTCAACGTCATTGAGAATGGGCAACCTCGCTGGAGTGGAATTCCGACTCAAGGATTTGACGAAGGAGGTTCCTCTAGCCTAGTACTGACAGAATTCCTAACCGACACTGATGATAATGGAAACTCAGTTCCCGCAAATACTCTCTCTTTATCTGTCGTCAGCATTAGTGATGAATCATTAGTATCAGCCGAAATTTACGACCAGACTCTCAATGTTGCTGCTCTGGATGACGATAGTTTTGGTACAGCAGAAATCACAGTTAGAGCATCCGATGGTATCAAAGAATCAGATACAGTGATTATTTTCCATATCAACAATGTGAATGACGCTCCAAACATTGACTTAGGCGAATATTCCAATCCAGTCCTTCAAACTGGTGACAGACTGACCTTCAATGTGTTAGACATGGTCTCGGATGTCGATGATTCCGAAGAGGATATTTGGATTACAGTGACGACCTTTGTTCCCGGCGCCGTTCAGTATAATCCAATTTCTGGCCTTGCTACAATGAGTTGGGAAGATGCAGGAGAAGAGATGGTGACGGTTACTGCTGAAGACAGACATGGAGCTTCCAGTGCCGCCATAATCACAGTTAGCGTAGTCAATGATCTGCCACTTCTATGGGCTGATTCATCGGGATTCGGCGATTTAAGTGTCAATATTTCTTCCACAAGTTTTGGATTGAACCCTAGCGTAACTATCGAAAATGTAGGAGATCTTGAACTATCAGAAATTAAAGTAATTTGGAGTGTTTGTAACAGCATCACTGGAATTTGTAATGACTTTGGTACGTCCTATAATATGGGTCCCTTTATTGTATTGGCAAATAATGGGGAAGGCCTCATGATAGGGGATTACGTAACCCTTTCAGTTAATGCTGTAGACTCACAAGGATTCGACCGCTCAACAACTGAACAATACAAGGCCTATGCCACAGAACCTGTTGAAATAACACCCGATGACCCAGACGAGGGGGATAATCAAAACAAATCAACATTCACAGTTCTGAGTACAGGACTAATGGTAATCGGAATTATGCTCTCAATCGCGCTAGTAATTGGCCTAGCCATTGTATTGCAAAGAGGGCGCAGAGAAGTAGTCAGCGCCGAGGTCTATGATTATGAGGATGAATACGACTATTCGGGGTATGAGGAGCCTGAACCGAGTCCATTAGTGGCTCCACCCCCGCCTCCTGGAATGGGGCCTCCTTTACCGCCTGAAGGCCTCCCTCCTGGTTGGACTATGGAACAATGGAATTACTACGGCGCTGAGTACCTCAGGCGTCGAGAACAGCAATAGTTCCACTGAATTACTCATAACGCACCTTCAAGAAGGTGCGCTGGACAGGGTAGACCCCGAGGGATGCACGATGAGCGAAGAAGAGTCACCTGTTGACCCACTAGAGTCGTGGGAAGATGGTGCTGCATTCGGTGTCTCCGCCGACAAGGATCCAGTCTGCAAAACCTCTGTAGAAGAATGGGCAGAACAACTCGACATTGT
>DALV01000056.1 GCA_002496905.1 Euryarchaeota archaeon UBA105
ATTAGACGGTCAATCGGTCGGAATCGTTGCCAATCAGCCGAAAGTTTTGGCGGGCTGCTTAGATATCGATGCTTCAGTAAAGGCAGCCCGATTCATTCGTACATGTGATATTTTCAACATCCCCGTTGTGACTTTTGTCGATGTGCCAGGTTTCCTTCCGGGAACCGTTCAGGAGTGGGGTGGAATCATTCGACATGGGGCCAAGTTACTCTATGCCTACGCTGAGGCAACCGTTCCCAAACTAACCGTTGTAACCCGCAAGGCCTACGGTGGTGCTTACCTCGCAATGTCTTGCAAACATCTCCGCTCAGACTACAATATTGCATGGCCAATAGGTGAACTCGCTGTAATGGGTGCAGAGGGTGCAGTGAACATAATTCACAGGGCCGAATTAGCCGAAGCAGAAGATCGAGATTCGACACACTCAGAACTTGTTGAAGAGTATCGCAGAAAGTTCGGTGACCCCTATGTTGCTGCTCGTAACGGCTGGCTAGATGATGTAGTAGAGCCCGAGCAAACACGACTCAAATTGATTCAAGCACTCAGGCCATTGAAGACTAAGCGTGAGTGGGTTCCGCCGAAAAAGCACGGAAATATTCCCCTTTGACCCGCCGGAGAATTGCTTAAGTGTCCAACTCTCTAATCGACCTCCATGCGAGAGCGATTGTTGACCACCTTGATTTGCTTATTTTTCTTATCTTCAACAGTACCAGTGGCTACAGCTACCGGACCTTCGGATTCGATAATTTGGGGCATTACCTATGATTGGGCTAACCTAGATGACGACCAAGAAACTATGACTGGAGTTAGCCCACTGCAGGTTTTCGAGGATTTAGAACAGGCTGCAATGATAGCTAAATTTGACCTTGAGGCACTAAGTCTGATTAGCGGTAATTCATTTATTTTCATCGAACAATGGGAGGATGATGATATATCGACTATCCGAGATGGTGATGGAGACCTACACACAGTAATTGTTCGCCACACAGAAATCACCCTTAGACATGGAGCACGCAACGACCAAGGAATCATTACTTTCTGGGAGGATGGAAATTCTTCAATCGACATCTCATATCGTGCTTCTCAAAATACACTAGCCATCTTCGATGTAGAATACACAGAATACCTCACCTCAAATCTCGAACATGTAGGTGCTGATATGACTGTCACAGGGTCTGCCAGTCAAGAATCCGAATTAGGCTTAGAACTTGATCTAAGAGGAGGAGGAGAATCATATGATGCGGATGTCGAATTTGGAGTATCATCTGGTATTTCCATTGATTCAATTACCTCTGAGTGGCGTACTCTTGAACCAATCGATATACTTTCTAATTTCTCTATTGATGGCTCAGAATTCAACGGTTGTTGGGATGTTTGTGGTATGGTAAGCGGAGATTATTCAGTCTCCGCAAATTATGATTTATCGCTGTCGGGAATACCCACCGATGAAATCGGGCTATCTGCAGACGTTCTAGATCTATCAATAAGCGACACAGTTACTTCCGCTGGGGCTTTCTACGAGAATTTCGATACAGGTTTCTTTACTGGGGACAGAACGCCTGCATGTAATGGCCTAAATCCACAAATGGACGCGGACTTAGGAACAGGCGAAGATGTTGAAGTACAATGTAGACAAGTTATCCCTCCCTTTTCTCCAGGTCTATTGGGTATGTTTGCAATCTCAATGAGTTCTTCTTTTACCGATAGTTCTGCTTTTGAGGCGGCTTCTCAGGAACTTGCGGAGGAAATCGAATCTATTGCGGAAGAGGTCGAAGACGATATTCAAGACGATGATTCATCCGCTGATGACATTTTTGTGTGCGACGATGGGACTGAAATTCCGGCATACTGGGTAAATGATGGAGAAGAAGATTGTCCGGACGGTTCGGATGAATATGGAACAGAACTTGATGGTCCAGAGGCCATGATTGAGGCATGGGCAAACTCAGACCTAGGGTCTACTATGTCTACATTCATGGAAACACTCGGGGAATTACTTAGCGATAATGTTGAGAACCCCGCCATTGACATGGAAAATGCGTGCCTAACCACTATTTGGGACTCATCTGAATCAATGGTTGTCGGTGCTGCTTGGATGCAGGACGGATACATGATCGTAGGTCCAGAAATCGATGGAGTTGGAGATCATAATGTGCAATTTGGAATAGAGTACCTTGTTGGTGACGATGCTCGAGCGGCTCAAGCTGCAGCATCCAATCTAGAAAACTTGGGCGACCTTGCACCCCCCTCTCAACATGATGCTAGGGACATAGATGGACTAGTAGGGGACGAAGAATCAGAATCGGGAATCTTTGTTCCGGGTGTTGGTGTACTCTCAACATTGGCTCTGTTGGGTGCTTCTGCATTATCACAAAGACGGAATGAGTGATTGATGATTGGTCACCTCCAGAGTAAGAAGGCGCTGGTAATTGCCGTCTTATTCGTCTTCCTAAGTATGGGTCTTTGGACCTCTGCGTGGTTCGAAATCCACGGTAGAGGGACATATACGGAAGGTATCGAAAGAGAACCTAGTATTGTGATTGAATATTCCATCGACTCATCACAAGAGTCAATTTCAGTGTCCTTAGAAAATGCAACCCCACTTTTACAATATTGGAGAAATAGGGATACGATTACGGACTCTAATACGGCTACGAATCAGCAACAAGATTCTGATTCTGAGAGTTCAGCAAATGATGAGAAATCTTCGAGTCTAGACACAGTTCGGATAGTAGTCAGCTTAATCATAATCGTCTTTGGATTGTGTATGTTTGAAGCCGTTAGAAATTCAAGTAAGATTTGGAACAAGGTTTCCTTTGCAGCATGGGTAATCCTTGGGTTATCTATACTAATTCAAGTCCCTATGTCTGCAATTTCGGATTTTGGATTAAATGACGAAGGAGAATCTTCAACAGGCGGTTTCGATTCTGCAAATAATGATGAAGTTTCAGTTAACCAATTTGCACATTATTCATCTAATTCGGGTTTTGGTGTAGAGTTTTTTTCCCTTAATTTTGATTATAGTTCACAAGGATATGATCTTGGTTTGTTAGCCGAGGAGGATCGACAACAAATCATCGACAACCCTCCTGAAGTTGGCGAAGACGGATATGAATCATACATTAAATTCGACGCTCAAATGAAAGCAGGCCCTGGTCCTGTAATCTATTGGTGGTTAGGTCTCGGGGCCTTGGTATTCTATTGGAATAGGCATCTCAAAAGCGAATCTAATGTTGGCAATTTAGACTCTTGATCAGGTGCAAACAGTCGCCTCCAAGCCTCAAGATGCTGGGCTGCGACCATAATTACTGCGAAGTCTTCTACGGTTGCATCTTCGCCATAAGATATCGAGACTTGCTGCTTGGCAGGTAAATCGGCTGATTCACCTCCTCCTGCCGCCGCATCAAGGTCAATCCCTAGGTCAGCCTCACCCTCTGAAATGATTGCAGAATCCCAAGGGCCCCCCACTAATGCTCTTCGACCTTCGACGAGAATAATCGAGCCTCCTTCTTCGGCCCAAGCAGCGGCGATTGCACGAGCCGCAGAGCCACCACCACGCATTCGCAATATGCTTCCATTCGGTTCAACACCAATGTGCCGACAAGCAGCAACAAACCCCACACCATCGGTGCTGGTTCCGGACCAAACTCCGTTTGTTCGCTTCAACTGATTAATTGCATTAACACCTTCAGGCCCAGAGACTGCCAGTCTTGCCTGAGGTGAGTGTTTCAAAGGAGCGGTACAACTCAACCAAATGTCTCCTTGGAGGTTTTCCAAATTAGCCTCAAATTCATCCATAGAATCCGCTTCAAGATATACAGATTGGGCTTTTAGCTCAAGTTCCGCTCCTACTATCTCAAACAATCTAGGAGTCAATGAATGGGATATTGGATATCCCGCGATACCCCAGTAAGCCGGACCGTTCACTATGGGCTCCTCTGAATTCTCCAAAATGAAGGTTTCAAGTGACGCTCATAGGCCGACTTAGCGATGGACAGCGACCTTGACATCGCCCGAAAGGCCACAACTCGCCCAATTCAAGAAGTGGCGGACAAGCTAGGATTGGAGCGCAGTGACTTGATTTTACAAGGCTCTTCGATAGCCAAGATATCTTGGGATAGGCTAAAACAGGCAGGAGAGGGAAAGCAAGGATTCCTAATTTTGGTAACCAGTGTCAATCCGACTCCTTTCGGTGAGGGTAAGACCGTAACCACGATTGGACTCAATCAGGGTCTCAATCGACGCGGCCATAATGCAACTTGCGTAATTCGTGAACCTTCGATGGGTCCTGTCTTTGGAATCAAGGGTGGAGCAGCAGGTGGTGGATTCTCTCAGGTATTGCCAATGGAGGAAATTAACCTGCACTTTACTGGAGACCTACACGCCGTAACAATGGCTCACAACCTATGTTCTGCTATGCTTGACAATCACCTTCACCGAGGAAATAATTTGGATTTGGATCTAAACCGAATCCTATGGCCACGTGTTATAGATATGAATGACCGAAGTCTACGTGAGGTAACAGTCGGACTTGGAGGAAAGGCCAATGGAATCGTCCGAACAGAGAGGTTCGATATTACCGCAGCGAGTGAAGTAATGGCGATTCTAGTTCTTTCAAAGGACTACGCTGACCTTCGCGCAAGGTTGGGTAGAATTGCAATCGGTGTATCAACAGATGGCAGTCTAGTGACTGCTGAAGATTTGGGTTGCGCTGGTGCAATGGCACTTCTTCTGAGGAATGCTTTGTTACCTAATTTAGTTCAAACTCTAGAAGGCGATCCTGCCTTCATCCACGGCGGACCATTTGCAAATATCGCCCACGGAAATTCCTCAATCATTGGAGATTCGCTTGCATTATCTTGCGCTGATTACGTGGTCACAGAGGCCGG
>DALV01000088.1:0-1375 GCA_002496905.1 Euryarchaeota archaeon UBA105
CGCACCCATGCCATGCGCGGCACTCCCCCTTTGTGAAACCTGCACCCTGTCATCTAGAGTAAGATTCTACTCAGATAGGAAATCAACGCTACTCGTTGACGTCTTCACCAGTGCTATGATTTAGTATTCCATCATCCAACATATCTTCACGAATATCAGACTTTGAGCGACCGGTTTCCTTGGCCATTTTCTTCAATTTCTTATTCACTCTATGTTGTCCACCGATTAATTCTCTCAGACCATGATAGATTCGTAAAACAGTCTCTAAGATAGATAAGAGAATGAGGCTGTTTATGTAAGATTGAGCCAATTGATTTCGATTTTCGACCAATTCTTCGAATTCACTAAACTCTACAGAAATTGAACTTACTAAGAATACACCAAGAACTGCAAATGGCAACATCTTTGCAACATCTCGAGACAACTCCTCAGTCCAATAAGACAGAATTCGCACAGAACCTACTACCGATGTAGCGATCAACGCATTCCTTGCATGATCATCTCCATCAGCTAAGAGAGTTAGAATCACTGCCATAACAACGGTCCAGAAGCCGATGAGAATAGGAATCGCTAGAGCGTATTGGATTAACCACGCAGCGGTCCTAAAGAAGGCACGAATCTTTCCACCCATTGTCTGGTCATATTTGGTTAAGTCCAGATTCAGGATATCTCTTCTCGCTAGAAGCCTGTAGAACATAAAGACGAACCCAGAGTAGGCCGCGATAGCAATAATCGCCATCAGTGTTGGAAAAGACTCAGCGATGAAATCGTCAACCAAATTAGAGATATCATCTGGTGTTGGAGGGAATTCCATTGGCTGGTCTTACCTACTAGAAGTTCATGGTGATTTTGCCGGAAATATCTCCCATCAAACAGATTATCGGCTACTAAATGGGCGGGCACATTTTGGACATCTTTGAGGTAAAGAGACTCTTCTTCTCTGCCATGTGTGGCCACATTCCCCGCAAATCCACGACTGTTCAGGCAGTTCTGCTAGAACTTCTTCTCGCATGCTTCTCAAAACAGGTGATTCAGACAACTTTGGGGCCGGTGCTATTTCATTGACAAGTTCACTATGGCGGTTTCCATGGTCTACTAACCCAGCAGCATGGAGTAATTCATGAACTAGAGTGTGTAGGTATAGTTTCTCATCATCTCTTAATCTTGGATGTAGGGCAATGGTAATCGGACCCGGTGAGCCCCTCAGCCTACGCCTGCGAAACAGTTCGTGGTGATCAAATTCAAACCGAGTGTAACCTAAGCGATTATCCGAGGCATCAGCCCACTGCAAGGAAAGTTGCTTTGGTAGATGTCGAAGAAAAGGTGCATCATCACGAGATAATCTAGATGATAACTCCTCCATGATACCCTCTGG
>DALV01000088.1:1749-4426 GCA_002496905.1 Euryarchaeota archaeon UBA105
CCTGTTCAGTTCTCCTTAAATGGCCGTCGCATGTCGTAATCTCACTGGGCGTGTGGCGCAGCTTGGAAGCGCGCTTCCTTGGCATGGAAGAGGCCCCGAGTTCAAATCTCGGCACGTCCACCAGTAAACACCCCCGATTTCCTTCTTTAGGTATTTTTTCCAAGAAAATTTCCGGATTCCGATTAATAATTTTACAGAGGTAAATTATCATACAGTCGGTGTTATTTTCAACACCGAGTTGTCAAAACTTCGATTTGATGAGCAATAGAGGGATATACTATATATGAACCATAGACTCCATTTTTACAATGGACTCTAAATTGAGAGCATTATTGATGTGTACGCTGATGATTGCGTCAGCTCTTGCCGGGTGTCTCGGCGGAGATGATGATGACGAGGAAGTAGAAGTAACCGTGATGGGTTGTATGGACGAAGCCGCGACTAACTATAATTCCGAAGCCGACGAAGACGACGGCTCTTGTGAATATGGTATGGCTCAGGCTGATATTATGTCCGCATATGCCTCTGGAGACATGGCCTTCTCCGATGCATGGTACAACCTATCTGTGTCACGAAAGTGTCGTGAATTAGGTACTAACAACCCGTGTGAAATGACAGACATGACGATTGGTGAGGCAGACACTCACGATCCTGCAGATGCTTATGATTCCGCATCTGGTGATGTCATTTCTAACGTCTACGATACTCTATACCGATACGAGGGAGACGGTGATGGTGGTTCAATTATTGTACCACGATTGGCGACCGGATACACAGTAAGTGACGATGGTCTAACCTACACTTTCACTCTACGCGACGATGTATACTTCAGCAATGGAGACCACATGACCTCGACCGATGCAGTATACTCCTGGTGTCGTGTGATCGGAATGGGTGCACCATCCTCTGGAGTCAACTGGATTCTAACTCAATCCTTCGACTGTAACGATGCAGATGGCAACCACGACGATTGGGGTGGCGATAGTCTGACAGTAATCGATGACTACAGTTTCTCTGTGAAAATCTTCGATCCTTCAGCTGCTTTCGTAGCGACAATCGCTTACACAGTAGGATCTGTAATCAACTCAGAACTTTGTGAGGCAAACAGAGTAATTGTTGAAGATGATGTTAACACAACCGATGTTGATGAGTCATCCGATGACTACTGTCACGAATTCATGGATGAAGCACAAGTAGGCGCTGGAACAAACGCGTACATGGTGTCTCAGTGGGCTCGTGGTACTCGCTTGGTAATGGAGCCAAACTGGATGTACTGGGAAAACTCTGACTTCAACCTAAACAGAGTTGTTGTTGACCTAGTTGAAGAGACCCAGACCCGTGTCCTTGCTCTACAAGATGGTGAAGTCGACCGAGCATACATCCCATCTGCTCAGAAGACTGAATTCTGCAACAACATGACAGACCTGCCAAGTGCAGAAGGTAAGGACGGCTTCCGTTGCACTTACCGCCAGACATACAGCGTTGTGAATGTGCCTTACAACTTCAAGCCAAAGGCAGATATGGCTGACGGAGAGGCAGACTACATCAAGAATCACGACTGTGATGGAGATGGAACCAACGATTGTAACGTACTGAGTCAGTCAGCTGTTAGGCAGGCACTAAGTTACACCCTGGACTATGATACCATACACACAGAATCCTACTCGGGTGAATTGATACCAATCTATGGTCCAATCCCAACCGGGTTCCCATATGATGACACACAATACGAAGTGTTCACCTATGATCTTGCATACGCGGAACAAGTCCTCGATGATGCAGGATTCATCCGTCAATACGACTGTGCTTCACTTACTCTAACCGAAGCACCAACAGTTGTTGCAGAGGCAGACCGTGATGGTACTGAGTGCAGACTACCAAACCAACTCAGAATATTGACAAACACTGGCAACGATCAGAGGATTGCTGTAGCACAACTCTGGGGGCCAGCACTTGAGTCAATTGGAATTGCAAATGACAACGCTGACCAGCCATGGGCTACCGTTATTGACAACTACATCTACGGTAAGTGGGACCTTTGGGTAATCGGCTGGGGACCTGACTACTTGGACCCAGATAACTACTGGTCACCATTCGCAGGAAGTGCTGACATTGGTGGAGACGCCTACCACGGATACTTCAACAACACCGCACTTGATGAAATTCTGCTAAATGCTAGGAAGGAACAAGATTCAGATGCTCGAGAGCAATTGTATGCTGATGCATACGACCTTTGGGTAACTTCACCAACAATGGCTCTTCTGGGTCAATACGCTGGTGTAGGAGTCGGCTCCGACCACATGTGCCCACCAGCATACGACGCGATCGGTGGAGACTATTTCTTCAACTGGGACAAGTTGGCGAAGGTCTCCGGATCATACGTTGGCGAGTGCTGATAACTGAAAACCAGATTTCTATCTGATTTTACGAAAACCCCCGCGTCGGGCTTGTTCCCGGCGCGGGGAAAATATTCTACTAATTCACAGGCGCTTAGCATTGAGAGAAAGAGAGGAAGAATCCATCACAAGAGTGATTGACCATTTCCTATCGTAGAGAATTGGCGGTTGTGGAATTATATGAAGACCGGCGAATTCATCGTTCGACGGATTCTATTACTGATTCCTGTAATGATTGGAGTTACAGTATTCACATTTGCAATCGCTCAAATTATTCCAGC
>DALV01000088.1:4744-8190 GCA_002496905.1 Euryarchaeota archaeon UBA105
GACCCAGCGGCTATTTTGTGTGGAGAAAGATGCGGTCTAGTCGATCCTGTTACAGGTAAGACAATGCTAGAGTTACAAAGAGAAAGATTAGGTTTGAACGAACCGGTCATAGTCCAATTCAAATTGTACATTGAAAATTTACTCGCTGGCGACTGGGGTGAATCAACCACATACAACAGACCAACTTCAGATGTAGTCCGAGACGCCGCACCAGTGACCTTGGAGATGGCTCTTTTTGCATTATTGATGGGTTACCCTATCGGGATTACACTTGGTATCCTTAGTGCTGTTTGGCAGGATCAAGTATTCGATCACATCTCTCGTTTCTTAGCAATCGCCTTTGTCTCTCTGCCGATTTTTTGGTTGGCAATGATGCTACAGTTAATCTTTGGAACAGGCCCCGAAGTGGGTGGAATTTGTGACCCTATATTTGGCACTGAAGGTGGATGTTTGCCCATTTATGGGAGACATGATGCTGCACTAACTTATCCAGATAGAACCTCTAATCTATGTGATACAGCGATTACAGGGATTGCATGTTACCCATCTTGGTATCCATCAGGAGGTACCGGATTCCATCTTGTTGATAGCTGGTTCGTTACAGATGAAGCATTAGCAAATGTTCATCCCGATTATGCATCTAATTCTAAATTATTCAATGACACCCTAGTTCACTTAGTATTGCCTTCATTCACTCTAGGTATTGCAAGTGCTGGATCTTTGTTACGCTACATGCGGGCAAGTTTGTTGGAGGTAATGAATGAGGACTATGTGCGAACTGCCAGAGCAAAAGGCTTGTCCGAATCTCGAGTGATTATTGTTCATGCTTGTAGAAATGCATTGGTTCCGATTTTGACAATTCTTGGGTTCTCGATAGGCGGTGCAATAGGCGGTGCAGTACTTACGGAATCGATTTTTGCATTCTATGGAATGGGTAACGTTGCGGTTGATGCAATTATCAATCTAGATTATTCTGTTCTGATGGGAGTGACTCTAATTACTGCAATTATTTTCTTAATGTCGAATCTAATTGTAGATCTTCTGTATGGTGTTGTTGATCCAAGGGTGAGGCTAGAATGAGTTGGGAGGATGGCGCTGAGGACAGGGCTGAAAGCCTACGCCGAATTAAGGAGAGCGCTGCACAAGCCAGATACGATTTCAAACGCGGATGGAAAATTTATCGCAGATCTTTACTCGCTGTCATCGGCTTATTGATGGTCATCTCGATTTCGGTAGTATCCATCTTTGCTGACGATATCGCTGTCGAACATCCTGGAAGGAATTTGCAGGATACTAGAGATGTCTGGCATATCGATTACGAACCGAGGAAAGCGGCCCCTTTTTCAGAGGAATGTGACACCCGTTATCAGAAAGTTTCCCTTACTGAGTTAAGGCGCTGGGATGCTAATGGGACTAATGCACTTAGTCCAACTAGGGTTGCAGATAACAACTTGTTCTACTACGACATTTTAGTTGTTACAGAGTTCATTGAATTGCAGAATCGGAATGGAGTTACACTTGCAAGCGATTTAGTTACTCTTGAGTCATCAAACAATAGTTATTTCTGGATTTCAGATGAGTTGATTGAAAACAATTCAGTGACTCAAATTAAACTGGTTTACAAATTCGAAAATGATGCTATGCACCACTGGTGGTTGCCAGATGGTTATGATGTATGTATTTTCGGAACCAATGATGAAGGTCAAGATCTATTCAGTAAGATCCTATATGGATCTAGAGTTTCCCTAACCATAGGATTCACAGTTGCGACTCTAACGGTGATTATTGGCACAATCATCGGCAGTATCAGTGGATATTTTGGAGGTAGAGTTGACGAGGTTATAATGAGGATTACTGATATCTTCTTTGCAGTTCCGGGATTAATATTAGCACTTGCTTTCGTCGCTGCTTTGCAAGCTGTAGACAATTTCACAATTCCTCTTGCCTTAGCATTTTTAGTTCCGATTATTGCTCTTGCATTTTATGCCAGATCCAACATAATTGAGGTATTCATGCCGGATTCAGAAGGTACATCGTTTTCCAGATTAAATCCACTCTTAATCTTGGGAATTGGTAGTGGTGTGTTATTTTTGATTATTCTCTTTGATGCATACCATTTTTGGCATGGTATCTTTGAGTTAAGTGATACTAGATTTTGGAGGCTTTTACTGAGTTTTATTGCAATTTTCACAATAGCTGGATTGCTGACTTTAGATAAACGATTAATTGATAATTTTACAACCGATGGTTTTTCCAATCGCGCTCTAAATGTATTTGATTGGAAAAATCCATACAGATATCTTTCATTTAGGACTGTTGTGATTTTTGTAGCATCAATTGTTCTATTTTCCTGGTCTGGAAACGCAGAAAATGAGATTGTAATTATCGATAATTTTGACCGACTGTGGAAAATCCAAATTGCTCTGGTATTTACTGGATGGCCAGGCTATGCGAGATTGATTCGTGGGCAAGTATTGTATGTCAAAGAGATGACATTTGTCGAGGCCGCAAAAAGCGTAGGAGCACCTTCAGGCCGAATAATGTTTAGACACATCTTACCTAATGCTTGGGCTCCATTATTGGTAGCCTTCACTTTAGATATCGGAGGTACAATCCTTTCAGCATCAGGGCTATCGTTTATTGGTTTAGGAGCTGAACCTGGTGCAGCTGAATGGGGTAAACTAGTCTCCGATGGTAGAGCCCATTTCCCTCAAGATTACTGGTTGGTATTATTCCCTGGTCTTGCCATCGCTTACACAACACTAGGATTCAATTTACTCGGTGATGGATTACGAGATGTAGTCGATCCAAAGAATAGGAGGTGAATGTATGTCGAAGCTATTGGATATTCAAGGACTTAGAGTTCACTTCGACACTCTTGATGGTCCTGTTGAGGCACTACATTCGGTTTCATTATCTGTAAATGAAGGAGAAATAATGGGAGTAGTGGGCGAATCCGGGTGTGGTAAATCGGTCACTTCTTTGGTCACCATTGGTTTGGCGACCTGTGATGTTGATGATGGCAGCATCACCTTTGATGGTGATGAATTAATTCAAAGAACTCCACAAGGAACGGAAAGAACACTTTCGGTTTTGAAGTATTTCAGCTCGTTTTTCACTTTGGGATTAATTTTCTCTTTATTCTGGACATTCTTGGAGCCAATACAAGGATTGCAGATCTCTGCTGTAATGCTGATTGCATTTTCAATCTGCTTCGTTTCGAGACGAATTCTAGACGCTCCAAGAAGTAGGCATGAGAAATTCATGCGCTCAATTAGAGGCAATAAGATTTCGATGATTTTCCAAGAACCGATGACTGCTCTCAACCCACTCTACACGGTAGAAAAGCAAGTTTCAGAGGTCCTCAGACAGCACGATAAGTTGGATGCTGCAGAATCATCAATGGGTTTGAGAATAGGACAAGCGTTGGTTTATCCAGCAACCTT
>DALV01000089.1:0-3175 GCA_002496905.1 Euryarchaeota archaeon UBA105
CGCTTCACGCAGAGTATTTGCAATTATAGATCTTGAACCCTCAATATCAGATTCAGATGATGCTAAAGACTTGGATGAACCAATAACAACAGTTTCATTCGATTCTGTAACTTTTGCATATCCAAGTACATCGGTCAACGTGTTAAACGATGTATCTTTTAGAGTTAAATCAGGAGAATTTCTAGGAATCATGGGCCACACAGGAGCTGGAAAGTCAACAATTTTGAAATTAGTTGAAAAATTCTACCAACCTCAATTAGGTCAGGTTAGAATCAATGGTCAAGACATATCAGAATTCACAATTCATTCGGTTCGCTCACGAATTGGTTTTGTCAGTCAAGACCCATTCTTATTCTTTGGAACAATTAGAGACAATGTCGCCTACGCTCGCGAGGCTAGCGATGATGACGTAAAGCTGGCATTAGAAACGGCTGGTGCTTGGGAATTTGTCGTAGAAATGGAGAATGGAATGGACACAATGGTAGGCGATAGAGGAGTCAGACTTTCAGGAGGTCAGCGTGCTAGAATTAGCCTTTCTCGAGCTTTGCTAATGAATCCAGATGTATTGATTTTAGACGAGGCCAGCGCTGCTCTAGATGCAGAGACAGAGAAGAGGATTCAACAGTCATTATTCGGCGGAGGAAATGGTTCCAATGGTAAGAAGAGAATCACCATTGGTGTTGCTCACCGATTGGCAACAATAAGAAACGCCGACGAGATTATTTCTATGGTTGATGGAGCGATTGTAGAACGCGGTTCCCATCAAGAATTACTCGAAAACGATAGTGTATACGCTTCACAATGGGCAATTCAAACTGGAGAAATTGAAGCAGAGGATTGAGTATGTCCATCGAATGGGTCTCCGTTGCTCCGGGGAGAACCGAGATTGGAAGTGATAATCGCTCGATCTTGTTTGGAGGAATCGGACCAAAACACATGGCTGAGATAAGTTATCGATACTCAATTACCAAACATCCGATTCTAATCGAAGAAGCTGAAAAAATAATCCAATCAAAAGAAGCGAGTTTGGCAAGTGAGTCGGAATGGCAATTAGCTTTTGATCAAGGAGCAATTTTTGGCAATGAAGAACTTGAGAAACTTTCTGATTGTTGCAAAGGAGATTACTGGAATAAACCACTGGATGGCAGGCCTCATTTGATGGATGACTGGACTTTCCAGATTGCAAAACAATGGTCTGCAGGTAAACCCGCTACAAGGCTATTGGCGAAAGGTTCAACCGAAACAAAGTTTGCTCGATTGGTAAAGAGAGAAGATGATTCAGATTTCGAGAGCAATCCTCAGAGATTACCAGCTAATCGAGATACTGCGAGACTACTAAAAGAGGAAATAGTAATCGCTATGATTGTTGGAATCATTCCATCATTTGTTTGGGCCTA
Source organism: Euryarchaeota archaeon UBA105 (assembly GCA_002496905.1). GTDB lineage: Archaea > Thermoplasmatota > Poseidoniia > Poseidoniales > Thalassarchaeaceae > MGIIb-O1. The sequence goes on from DALV01000089.1 coordinate 1,398, forward strand.
CTTCAACGCAAGTGAGGGGTATATCCAAACAGGATGGCCTGGATTGGTTTTTGGAGGGATAATTCTAGGTTTGTTTTCAATGCTTTTCTGGCGTCCGAAAACCACTTCCTATCGACTAGGTAGAAACTGTGGAAAGGTCAAACCAAACCGTGGTAAATCACTGTGATATAATCAAATTATATCTGCAGAATTCTTCTTCATCTTCAGATTCCACTCGACGAACTAAGACACCACTTTCAGTAGTATATCTCTCGGTCAAGGCTCCTTCGATAATTCCATCATCGAGTGACCAGAGCGGCAGGCTTTCAGAATCTGATGAATTGTTTGAAAGCTCTACTTTGATGTGAAAATCTGGATCTAAATCGTAACTTAGTTTCCCAAGTCCTGCATATTCCCACCAGTCCATCATCTCATTCAGGAATTCGATATTTCCGTCGATATCCTTCAAGCTAAAGGCTAATTCTTGACCTATGCGATTTCCGACCTGTCGAAGCAGCGAAGTCAAGTCAATTCCGAACGCACTTAGGCTTTGAACTCCTCCGGTTTCTAGCTCCCTTCTTGCCTCACTAACTTCTAATCCAGAGGCCATGAAGGCATCAGGATTGAATGGTGTATCGGTTTCTGGAAGATTGTCTTTAATTTCTAATACTTCACGAATTCTCTCAAGGAATGACATACTGTCGAGAGTTAATTTGAGAGGGTCGACAATTTTCTGTTCGGTGAATCTCTTTGAAGCGGTCTCGAAAGGAATTGCCTCTTCCCAAATTGCATCGATTAAATTCAATTGAGACTCAGCGAAGGTTTCTGACTCTACAAATAATGCAGCATCTTCTTTTCCTCTTCCAACCGGATTTTCTTCCATAGTCAGATATTGTATGACTTCTGATGAATCTACCACTGCACCTTGCGCATCTAGGTCATCTGAGTGTTTTATCTCAATAAGGTCGTTCAATTCCCCGTAGAATCTTGTTGTTCGCCTATCCAATTGGGCCAGAACACGGATTACAATACCTCTTTCAGCAGCAGTGTTAACTTCTGCAAGTGCGGGGTTTCTGCATAGTTGTAATATGCCAAATTTACCCAGAACTAATGTGAGACTTTCCTCTGCATCTTCGGCCATTTTTTCTACTCTCTTTAGGATGTGAACTCTTTCTTTGAGTACTGCGAATTTTGGTTCATCGGATACTCTCTCCTGCTCAAAAGCAGAAGTTTCTTTTCCTGAAATCAAATTTCCATAACTTTCTTCCATTCGGCTAAGTTGTTCCTTATTGATTTCAATTAAATGAGATACTACCTCGTTTATCGAAGGGCTAGAAAACCTCATGGGACGATCTGCGGTTGAGGTGACAATTCCAATTCTTTGTAACCTCTCCAAGGAATTGTATGCATCCAGTCTAGTTGTACCTATTTTTTTGGCAATTTCACTCGCCTTCATGTTCGGTGTACTGGACAATACCATCACGGTATTCACCTCTCTCTCTGAGAGGCCAGCATCCATCAGTAGTCGTTCCCAACTCATCAAATCAACTCGTTACGCTACTTAGAGAGCGAAGAATCTTAGCAACATGTTGACGAGGTCTAAATAGCCAATCGTAAACATAGTGAATTTTGTTATCTGGGCCAATAACGAAGGATGACTTAGAAGGGAATCTTCCAAGATGGACTGGAACTCCGTAGCTCTCAGCAATCTTTCTTTCTGGGTCTGAAAGCAGGACGAAAGGAAGCCCTAATTCTTCTTTGAATTCCTTGTGTTCGTCAACGGTGTTTTGACTAATTCC
>DALV01000089.1:3566-8706 GCA_002496905.1 Euryarchaeota archaeon UBA105
GAACCATCTTCGGCGTAAAAGAATAGTACTTTCCAGCGTCCATCTAAGTCGCCGAGATTAAACTCTTCACCTTCGCTGGTCAGCGCGGAGAAGTCTGGTGCGGTTGTACCCACTAGTGACTGCATGTTTTGTTCCCCTCACAAGTTTGTTTTAACCTAATCTAAGTCTAGAAGGTGGCCCATTCTAGCGCCTTTAGTGGCAAGGTATTGACTATTGAAATTAGATATTCCAGCTACATGCTCAAGCCGTTGTTCGACGTCAATTCCATTCTCAATTAGTCCATTTATCTTCAAGGGATTGTTTGTCATCAATCGAATAGTGCCGACTCCTAAATCCTTCAACATCTCTGCGGCGACATCGTAGGTTCGACCGTCGGCTGGCAAGCCTAGGAGAAGATTCGCATCCAGGGTATCATGTCCCTGATCTTGCAATGCGTAAGCCTGTATTTTCGAGTAAAGGCCAATGCCTCTGCCTTCCTGGCGGAGGTAAACAATTGCTCCACATCCTTCTTCCTGAATCCTGCGCATAGCGGACTCTAGCTGAGGTCCACAATCACATTTTAGGGAACCGAACGCGTCTCCAGTAAGACATTCGGAATGAATCCTAACGAGCGGTGTGTTTTCGGGATTAGAAATATCTCCCGTGTACAATGTTGTGTGTTCTTTTCCATCTGGGCCGACAAACACCCTAATCCTGAAGTTTCCAGATTCAGTTGGGAGGAAGGAATCGGACTCGGTTGTAAGAGGTCGGATATCGTCAATTTGTATCGTCATTCAATTGCCACGTTACTGCATTGCCTTATCAAAGACTGTTTTTATCGAGCCGATTTTGAAAACACTCAGTTATATATCGCACGTAACTCAAATTTTGATATGACCGACAGAGGAATTCTTCGAGACGAGACCTTTTGGTCGGCTCTGTCAGTCTCCATATCGACCAATGCTCCAAATTCTACAGGCCGAATAACTCGACTGAACACCTGTGGGGTTAACCAAAATGGGGAATTTGTTCTCTACTGGATGACAGCCTCCAGAAGGTATCATCACAATTCTGCACTTGAACACTCGATCACTCTCGCCACGGAATTAGGAAAGCCGTTGTTGGTTGTTGAACCAGTTTCCATTCGACATGCTTGGTCCAATGATAGGATTCTAACTTTTTTTGCCCAGGGAATTATCGATAACAATGCCATTTTTGCTTCTAATCGAGTAACTTACGTTCCATGGGTAGAAACTCATAAACAATCCGGAAATGGACTATTGAAAAGGCTATCAAAAAAATCCTGTGCTGTAGTTATCGACGATTTCCCAACCTACTTGCCAAGAGATGTCATGCGCCAGGCATCGAAGTTTTGCAGAGTGCGATTGGACGCAGTAGATTCCAATGGAATATTACCTATCGGCTGGGCAGATCGTGCCTTTCCATCTGCATATTCCTTCCGAAAACACATGCAACGAAACCTAATGAATGCTTTAGCCACACTTCCGGCATTTGACCCTATGGAAAATATCCAAACTGATTTACGTCTTTCAAATTCATACCTCGAGGATTTATTTTCCAAAGCGGGGAGCCCAATTACTCCATACGAATGGTTGTGGAGGTTAGCGCAAGGAGGAGATATCGGCAAGGAAGCTTGCGCTCCCTTAGATATCGATCACGATGTGCCTCCAGTCAGCTCGAAACGTGGTGGTAGATTCGAAGCAATTGCAAGACTCGAAAGGTTCCTCAAAAAAGGATTAGACAGATACGATACAGGTAGAAATAACCCTGATGATTCTGCAAGCAGCGGGCTATCACCTTGGCTTCATTTTGGCCACATATCTTCTGTCGAGGTTGTCAAGGCAGTTTTGGAGCGTTCTAGATGGGACCCGAGTAAAATCTCAATCGAGGATACCGGAAGAGGAACAAGAAGTGGTTGGTGGGGTGTCCCAGAAGCTCACGAAGCCTTCCTGGACCAAATTATCACTTGGCGTGAACTTGGATTTAATTTCGCCCACATTAGAGAAGACCATGACTCAATCGAATCAATTCCAGAGTGGGCAAAGACATCTCTAGATTTGCATTCTTCCGATCCTCGAGAGAAATATACATTCGAACAAATTGAGAATGCAGAAACTGGTGATGAAATTTGGAACGCTGCCCAAAGGCAGTTGGTCCGTAGTGGTCACATCGATAATTATCTCAGAATGCTATGGGGTAAGAGAATTCTAGAGTGGGCTCCAAATCCCCAAACAGCCGCTGAATGGATGATAAATATCAATGATAGATGGGCTCTGGATGGTAGAGATCCTAATTCCTACACGGGAATTTTCTGGGTGTTGGGGAGGCATGACCGAGCATGGGGTCCAGAGAGACCAATTTTCGGTAAAGTACGTTACATGTCTTCACAAAACACGAGGAAAAAATTGCACCTAGAGAGATATCTTGCTCGATGGGCAGAAGACGCTCCAATTCCAAAGTGAGGCGGTATTAGGTGTACAAATACGAGCATAATACAGTTGTCGAATCGAATATTGAAACTACATTCGATTGGTTTGAGCACGAAGGCTCTTTTCGCAGATTAATGCCTCCGTGGGAAGTTGCCGAAGAAGTCAGAGCAGATGAGACCCTAGAAGTAGGCTCACAGAGAATCTTCCGTTTCCCAATGGGGCCAATTAAGATGACTTGGGTTGCTGAACACACTGCATACGATCCACCAAATCACTTTGCCGACAAAATGGTCAAAGGACCATTTTGGCGTTGGCATCATGACCACAATTTGGCCGAAGAAAATGGGGTAACGACCGTAACTGATGAAGTAAGCTACCAAGTTCCATTTGGTCCACTCGGTAATCTGGCTGATAGAATATTAGGAGGGGCGTTGGTTAGAAGTAGAATCACTCGAATGTTCAAGGCTAGAGAACTCCGTCTTCAACGTGATTTACAGCAACACGGTAAATTCGCAAACCAAGGGAGAAAGAAAGTTCTGATTGCTGGATCTTCTGGATGTATAGGAACTCAGCTTGTCGCATTCCTAGACACTGGTGGTCACGAAGTTTGGAGATTAGTACGCCGACCCGCAACAGTTGGAGCACAGGAACTAGAATGGTATCCTGAAAAGGGAGAACTCGATGCAAGTATTCTCGAGGGATTCGATGTAATAATTCATCTCGGTGGCGTTGGAATAGGCGACAAGCGATGGAATAAGCGCAGAAAACAAATGATTAGAGATAGTCGAGTAAATAGTACAAAATTACTTGTAGATGCAATTTCTACCTTGGAAAGTAAACCAGAATGTATGATGTTGGCCAGCGCTGTTGGCTGGTATGGCGACAGAGGAGATGAGCAGTTAACAGAAGATAGCACACCAGGAGAAGGCTTCCTTCCTGATATTTGTAGAGAATGGGAAGATGCTGCTTCCACTGTCGAAGAATCAGGAGTAAGAACGGTATTTCTTCGAACTGGCATAGTTCTAACCGCAACAGCAGGAGCTCTAGGAAAGATGCTATTTCCCTTCAAGATGGGGGCTGGCGGTCCAATTGGAAACGGAAAGCAATGGATGTCTTGGATATCACTTGATGATGAAATATATGCGATCAATCATCTAATGATGAATAATGATTCCAAAGGAGTTTACAACTTGTCTGCTCCAAATCCAATTGAGCAGAAAAAATTCGCGAAAACTCTCGGTAGAGTATTGAGAAGACCTGCCTTTGCTCCGTTACCTAGATTCATGGTCAAGATTCTCTTTGGTGAAATGGGCGAGAAATTAACTCTTGAAAGTCAAAGGGTGTTGCCTACTAGACTAACATCAGAGGGCTATCAATTCATTCATGAAGATCTCGAAATGGGTCTCAGAGATACTCTGGGACTATGGAGATAAATTCAGATTGGAGTCCTAAACCCAAGCGCTCTGACTACGCACCAACCAGTGCGGCCTTCGAAAATAGCGAATGCTCCACCTACGAATGCTCCAGCAGGTACTACCCAAGCTAAATCTGGGGCGCTGATTAGCAAGCATGCCGCTGCTAAACCGAGTGAGGATAACACCCCCATTATGCCCAATCGAAGCCTAACGGCTTTACCCTGAGCATCGATGTTGCACTGGAATGCCATGAAAAGAGGACAATAATCTAGGATATTAAGGCCTGTTTTACAAATTGAATGCTATCAATCACGTGAACGGTCATCGATTTGTAACCCTGGTCGGCCGCGAAATATTCTCCATTTACCGCGCAGTACACCGATTCCATAATTCCAATGAAGGGTATAGGTGACGATTGAAGAGAGAAAAATAGTCCAAGCAGATTTACTTGGTGAATTGCCCTTAGCTGAACCGTACCAAGCAAGCAGATTGTACAAAACCATCAAGGTTGGAAGTGCGTGAACTGCAATTCTCTCAGTTCCCATAGGAACTCGATCTAAACTGATGTCCCAGAAATCCGGCCACGCCAATCCGCCATTCACAGCACCCCAGAAAAATAATGCAAATGCTGCAATAACTATCGGAGGGAATGCTGCAACCATTGAATGAGTAAATGCATGTAGTTCTGGATATTGGTTACTGGCTAGAGTTCTAACAAGTCCATAATTACCGATTTGTTTCTTCACGCGGGAAAGGTTTCTTCGCCGGTGCCACATTATCGCAGTTCTATCGGTCCACAATTTATGACCAGCCATTCTAATTCGGTGGTCGAGCATTACATCTTCTGCTCCGATTGCACCCTGATCAAATCCTCCTACTTCTTCCAAAACTGAGCGCCTATATGCAGAATTAACCCCAGGTAGTTGAGTTACTTGTGATAATTCCGAATCCCCTACCTTTCCGTAATTTGTACCCGCGGTAAAGATTGTTGAGCAGAACGTGACATCGATTACACGTTGCCAAAGAGTTGATTCTTCAACAGGAGCGAAATTAGGTCCACCAACTCCTGCAACATCATCTCTCTCAAACCATCGAACTAATTTCGCCACCCAATCCTCCGGTACGATTACATCATCATCTGTAAATAGAACCAAATCTGAAGATGAGGCTTCAATTGCAATATTACAAGCATCAGCCCTTGTTCTAGAACCGGAATCATCGACAAATCGTATACCCTTACTTTCTGCGACTGACTTTCCAGGGTCGTTACTAGGTCCAACTACAATGATTTCTAGT
>DALV01000089.1:9093-15175 GCA_002496905.1 Euryarchaeota archaeon UBA105
ATGATTACACATACCGAGGGCTCACTCATGAATTGGCCGAAACCGCTCTCGCTTTCAACCACACTCACAATATGACAGCGTCGAATGTCATCATGGGTCATTGCTGACGCGTGGCGCTAGGAAGTAAGTCCAAGACGCGCCGCCTTCATTTGAATTCCATGAAAGTCGCAAAGGATAACGGTCTTGGAACTCAACAGTAACTTCCTCGGTTAGACCGCTAGCCAACTTGCGGCTGAGCGGGTCAAGGAATTGGAGAGAATAGGTCGATGCGGTTGGCTTTGGAGCGACTAACTCCGACATTTCACCTGCATCGAAGCGAACATTTACTCCTTCGCCAGCTTCTACAGTAACCGATACGGTCATCTGGTTCTTATCGAGGCTTAAATCGACTAACTCTCCAACAAACTTTGCAGCGCGAAGGGCTCTAGATAACCTGTCTGCACTCAAAGTTGCTTTGCATTCAAACTCCAAATCGGGTTGACGGGGTTCGTTAATCGAGCCTGTATCCAGTCCGCGGAGAATTCGATGAACCTCCCCTACTCGGACATTGATCGCTCCTGTTGCACCATCATAGTCCAACTCAACCAAGTCATTTGGTCCTGCCAAAGTAAGAAGGTCGCGAAGCTTTCCAAGTTCCAGACCAATCTCTACCGGCTCGACTTCGTATGTCTCGAAACAAGCATCTGCTACCGTAACCGATAGCAATGCTACATGGGAGCCGTCAACGACGGTCGTGCTCAAGCCATTTTCACCCCAACTCAGTTTGGCTTCTTCGGTAAGAACCGATAGCAAATCGACAATTTCTCGCATCAGTTGCTGTTTGGCAGTGACTCTAAGCATCCCAACACCTACCTAAGTCCCCTCCAACGGGGGGTTCTTCATGGTTCGCTAATGAGATTCCAGACTATATTAACTGAATACGACCCACGTAGTGGGTCGCAAGAGTAATCATTGATACTCACGGAATTTGTGCCCACAACCCTCACAGGTGCATATTTTTGTCTCGGGTTCATCGCTTGACCGAGTTTGCATTAGCACGACAAAAATTCGATCTCCATCGCACTCTGGACAACGATAATCACCAACCCAAAGGGTTCCTCTGGCGACTTCTTCTTCGACAACTTCTGTAAGGTGTTTGAGGTCCTTTGCAGATGAAGAAGCGGTCGTTTTGGATAAATCGATGATTTCTCCAGTCATTGGGTCGGTAAATTCCGCACCCTTTCCATCCGACCCACTAAGAGGTCCTTCGTAACCGCATTTGTAATCAGTACAACGGATATTACCGTCTGGTGACATGAATCCTAGAGTACCACATTCTGGACAGAACACTCGTAATCCTCCCTTTGCTGTGTCTAAGTGACCTACTAGCGCTACTTGGATATGTACTTCAACATTCGTAATTGATTATTCCTATTTTTTACGCAATAATGGATGTCGAAAAGCGCCAACCAAGCCAAGCCAATGCAATACTACCTAGTATGGTTGTTGTTATCATTATCAGAGTAGATGATGCATTAGATTCTGCTAATCGAATTGAATCAACAGCAAATGCTGACATTGTAGTAAAGGCCCCCAATACACCGGTTCCAAACAATAACACGACATCATCTCCAATAGTTGCACCAGCGGCTACCGCACCCAATAATATGCCTAGAAGTAAAGATCCAACGAGGTTTGCGGTAATTGTTCCCCAAGGCAAGCTATCAGCAGGTAGCCACTGTTGCAAGGCGTAGCGAGATACAGCTCCTATAGCACCACCAATCCCCACTAATGCAGCAAGTCGTAAGTCCATGCCTTTCAGGCGCTGTAATTCGGTTATTGACCGCTTCCCGTGAATTTTCTGAATAGCGCGGGATTCAAGCGGAATGGACTTCTCGCAATAGTCATGAAATTGCATTACGACTGGCGGCTAGCCCGCGTTGTCGATGACGATGGAGTCATCCATGACGAGGTAGTTTGGTCAAGTAAGCGCTCGGCTGGAGCCATTGCTGACCGCCTTTGGGACTTGCAACGTGGGCGTTTGAGTCCAGAAGCTCGCACCCTGACCGATAGATTTCCCGAAGCGGTAATAGATGCACTTGGTGCGATGTCGGATGAAGATTGGCCGGAACTCGATGATGAAGAATCAAAATTGTTTGAAAGAGCAACTCCAATTCTGGCTAAGAGAGGAGTTGCGGATGCCGCTGGCGATACGGACCGTCGGTTGGATATGCTAGTATCTTCAGCGGCGGAACTTCGTGCGTCTTGGACTACCAATGAGGCACGATGTGTGGAATGGGCAGGTCTTTTCCTCTCTGAAGTAGATCTTGATGCTCAACGAGATGATATTCCACCTGCGGTAGCCCAATCAAACTCAATCGAAGATGCTGCAACCACACTGGGAGTGGAATCACCTGCTCATTCACCCTCAGATATCGAATGGCAAGCATTGCGAGATCATGCCAGGGGCGTAGTTGAGTTGACCGAACGACTAGCAGCACACGAGAATGCTATTCGTGATTTGGCCGAGCAACATATACCCAGTCTTGCAGCCTTAATCGGGCCGCTAGGAGCTGCTAGAATGGTAACTTTAGCGGGGGGCAGAGAGAGGTTGGCTAGAATGCCATCAGGCTCCTTACAGGTACTAGGTGCACACGCGGCGATGGCTGCACATAGGCGTGGAGCATCGCCACCAAAGCATGGAGCAATTCTCTTCAGTATGCCTCAGATTTCTCGTTCGCCTCGATGGGTGCGTGGAAAGATTGCAAGATTCCTCGCTGGAAAAGCCTCAATCGCTGTTAGGTGCGATCACTTTGGTGGAGAGCCTTGGGATGAAGAGACCGTTGCTGGGATTCACAAAGAGACCCAGGCGATCAAGGCCAAGTTCCCCAAGCCACCCAAGCGGAAGTGATAGATTTGCCAAAACCCATCAAGCTCGCTTGGGGCATTCGTCGAGAAGGTAGAAGCCTTTGGTCACGTAACGCAGTCAAAGGGGTCTCCGTAAGAGGAGAGAGGCGGAAAAGAGACGGCAGAAATGAATGGCGTCTTTGGAATCCTAATCGATCCAAGATAGCCGCCAGTATTCTCAAGACAAAGCGAGATGCATCCGCACTATTGCCAGAATTCGGCTCTACTTGTCTCTATCTTGGTGCTTCTTCTGGCGGCACTGTAAGTCATATCCATGACAATGTCTGTGGTGCTGGAAATCATCACGGTGGACAGGTGGTCGCAGTGGATATTTCCCCTAGGATGATGCGTGATTTGGTCAAGTTGGCCGAACGTCGCCAAGGACTAGTTCCGGTCTTAGCCGATGCACGTAATCCACTTGCTGTCGCACCATACATTAGAGGTAAGGCGGATTGGTTGCATCAAGACCTTAGCATAGGAGATCAAGTGGAGACATTCGTCAGGATGACTTCGGCATTTCTCAAAGAAGGTGGAACCGCTCTCCTATCTCTGAAAGCAGCAAGCGAGCGGTGGATGGAAGGTGGAGATGATGCTAGATTTGAACACACAAAGAGCATCATAGAAGATTGTCAACATTTAGACTTACGAGAGGTAATTGACATCTCGGTATTCGAGGAACAGCACGCTGTGTTTCACTGTGTTAAAATATAATCAGGCATTTTTTACGCCTGAGGTGCTGAAAGAGCGATTGCGAACACAATAATTACGGCATAGAGCAATAAAACCCCAATAGTAAGTATAATTGAAACCCAAGAAATAACATTCGCCGCCTTTGCCATACCTGCATCTGGATGTCCGGGATGTTGTTCGGCTACTTCCATAGCGGATTTTGCAAGTATCAAACCAGGTATTGCGGTGCAGCAACTAAATCCCATTAATCCTAATATTCCTAAAATTAGTGCAGCAATAGCTTGTGTAGGAGGATATTGGCCTACCGCTGCTGGATTACTTACCCCTTGGACATACAATACTTCAGGTCCTTCGAGCTTAGGAGTTTCTTCAGATTGAGACTCTTCATCCATCATCATTCACCTCGTTTTTACGATTTCAAGCGCCCAAAAGCGCCATGCCACCGAACAATAATGCCCATATTACAATACCAAGAATTGCAACTACAAGACTGATGATATTAACCACATTTGAGGCATTAATCATACCGGCTTCGGGATGGTATGAAACACCGTCAATCTTCTTCTTATCGGAGCTCACTAAGAACATAGCTGGAATTGTGAAAATCAACCCACAACAGCCTATCATTCCACAACTACTTGCTGCAGCAGAAAGTACAGTAACTATTCCTAAAATGGCTAATACTAACCCTGCAACAGCGTTTGTTTGGACAGGCATGCCGCCTGAAACTTGAGGGCCTGCGTTTATGTTAATTGTCGTAGGCTGTCCAGAAATTTGTGGCCCACTGGAGTCCTCATTCATACCAATTCGTCAGTGAATCGAACCTTCAATGCTTTGGACGTATAATCTAACAATGGATAACATCATTTTCTCAGACACACTGCAGCGTATATGCCGGAGATGCCTGAGGTAGAAACGGTCCGTCGTGGGCTCATTCCTCATTGGGTAGGACGACGAATTAGCTTTGTCGATTTACGCCGCCCTGACCTACGATTTCCATTCCCATCGAATCTTGAAGAAGCGCTCACAGGCGCTAAGGTAGTGGAGATTGGACGCGCCTCAAAATACCTTTTAATCCGCCTAGATAATGGAAATACTTGGCTAAGTCATCTCGGTATGACAGGTGTTTGGACAATCGATTCACCAGGCGATGGAAAACACGATCATGTCTACGTCGAGTTTGACGATGGAGCACTAACTTCGACTTACTCAGACCATCGTAGATTTGGCATCATGGATTTGATGTCAACCTCTTCTGAAAGGGAACATAAACTCCTCTCAGGATTAGGGCCGGAACCACTCACTAACGATTTCACTTTAGAATCGATAAAATCGGGTTTGCATGGTCGCCGTAGCCCGATTAAGACAGTTCTACTCGATCAGCGAGTTATTGCAGGATTGGGTAACATATACGTTAGTGAGATTCTCCACCGGTCAGGAATTTCTCCTACAAAAACAGCAGCTGAAGTAGCCGGTAAAAGTCAACGCATTGTTGTCGCAGTTGAGAGAATTCACAAATTTACCAATGAGGTAATTTTCGAAGCCATAGAAGCTGGTGGTTCAACGATTTCCGATTTCCGAGGCGTAGATGGTTCGGGTGATTTAGGATACTTCCCACAACAATTCATGGTTTTCAACAGAGAGGGAGAAACCTGCAAGCAGGAAAGTTGTGGAGGTACAATTCGACGTATCGTTCAATCTGGTCGTTCGACATTTTACTGTCCAAGATGTCAGAGATAATTACGACATGAGTCTCTTTACAACAGCCAAGTTTAGCCTTATTGGAATCAACCTGTTTGCATAAGGAATTGGCTTGTTCAATAAACCAGGGATAACTTCTCTTCTGCCTTTGCGCATGGCCTTGACTGCAGTCTTTGCTACCTTTTCCGCAGGAACAGCCCCAGATAATTCAAGGGCGCCTAATTCCAATCCAGCAACCTCTTGGAAACCGGTCTCAACAAAGCCCGGGCAGAGAGCGGTTACCGATACACCACTTTTCTTCAATTCAGAATGCAACGCGCGCGTGTACGAGAGAACGTAGGCCTTGGTTGCACAATAAACCGCCATTTTTGGCCCAGGTTGATACCCTGCAATCGAAGCAACGTTCAGTATCCTCCCTGACCCTTTTTTCTTCATCTCTGCTCCATAATGACGTGCTAAGTGAGTCAGGGCTCTGATGTTGAGGTCAATCATATTCAGTTGCCCCTCTTGGTTGAGGCTCAGATGCTCACCATGAAATCCGAAACCAGCATTATTGACAAGTATGTCAATCACTCCAGTTTCTCTAATCAAATTCTCCACACCTACCTGATCAGAGAGGTCTGATACAACTACTTGTACATCTATTGAATGTCTTTCAGTCAACTCTTTTGCGAGAGATTCCAATTCTGCTTTTCTTCTAGCGGTAATCACTAGGTCACAGCCCTGTGAACCCAAGACTTTGGCTATTTCTAGACCTATTCCACTTGATGCTCCAGTGACCAAGGCCTTCTCCCTCTGAGATGAT
>DALV01000080.1:0-933 GCA_002496905.1 Euryarchaeota archaeon UBA105
TCAAGCTTGAACCATAGGCCTGCTAGAACCACAGGAAGGACATTGCTGTTCTTCGCTTTCTCCATATTCATGCTTGCAAGCAGGACATGTTGGCGAAAGTATGAATTTGTTTTCTGTGGTAACTTCGACCTTCTCATCATCGACTCTTTCGAAATTCATTAAGTCCCTTTCTATTTCTTTGATATCGAATCGGCCAGGGCCACCTATCTTCAGCAAAATATCAGGGGGTAGAGAGATCGTTCCCGAATCATCTACGATTAGTTCTCTCGAATCCGACAAGTCACCAATGTCGACATCGGTTCCGTGTTGTGCAATGAAGCGACCTTCGCGCAGTTCAAGCGAGCGCTCACAGAAGGAAGCAACCTCTCTATTGTGTGTGACAAGAAGGAAGGCGACGTCCTCTTCCTCATGCAATTGTCTGAATAAATCTAGAACCTCTCGACTTGTAATTGGGTCGAGTGCACCTGTAGGTTCGTCTGCCAGAATCAGTTTAGGATTGGTAATCAAGGCACGCGAGATAGCGACCCTTTGTTGTTCTCCACCAGAGAGTTCTTCGGGCATTCCGTAAGCTCTCTCAGCCATACCTAATCTTTCCAATAAGGCCAATGCCTTCTTCCTAGCTGGCCTCGCTAAAACACCTTGATGAAGAAGAGGCTGAGCTACATTATCGATTGCATTAAGGTGAGGCAAGAGGTTGGAATCTTGGAAAATAAATGATACTGTTTCTTGCCTTAACTTGACCAAGTCAGGGCCGGTAAGTCTAGTCATTCTCTTACCACCTAATTCAACTGAACCAGCAGAGGGTTTCATCAGACCTCCAAGGCACTTTAGCAATGTTGACTTTCCAGAACCTGACGGTCCAACTACCGCAACTGCTTCTCCTTCGTACATGGTCATACTGAGACCTCTGAGTGCGACTACATTTCCGTCTTC
>DALV01000080.1:1247-7367 GCA_002496905.1 Euryarchaeota archaeon UBA105
TCTTCGGCATTGGATTCGTAGATATGGTAAAGCGAGTTGGCGCGGAGTATTTCTTGTTCTGAATCCATTATTTCACTCCCCCTTCAATACGGTAGCCAAATCCGAATCTAATGCTCTTCGAGTAGTGAATAGCAGAGAACCTACTACCGCCATAAAGACCAATCCATTAACTAAAACAATTTCAAACCAAGGCCAAGCAAGGTCTCTATCTATCGGAGCGCTTTGACCTAAGAATAGCTGGAAAATAAATCCGAATACTCCGAAGAATCCGTTGAAAGATTGTGCAACGGCGAGACCTAGAGTCACCCCTAATATCATGCTAACTAGCAGGATAGACATGATTTCGAACAATACTAATCGAACTACCTGATTTGGACTGGCTCCAATCGCCTGCAGAATAGCCAATTCTCTCTTTCTCTGACTCAAAACAAGCGAAAGGAAAACGAAGGCGGACGAAATTGAGGCCAAAGCCGCGACTACGAACATCATACTTAGTAATCCAGGGGTTCCGAAAATTAGACCTCCATTTCTCTCATTCTGTTCGTGTGCTGTGGACCAATCAGAGGCTGAGACAACTCCCTGCCTACTCTTCAGGTCTGCTCCTAATGTCTCAAGTGCATCCTTGCAACTTGCTTTTGTTTGATCGCAAAGTTCGAACATCCAAGTCGAGGAACGGTAGGAGTTTGCAGTCGAATCTCCAACTAGTTGACGATAAGTGCCCTCTCCAATTACAATGACTGAGTTCGTCTCGGCTGCAGAATATCCAGGAACCCACTGATGCCTCCCAGCAAAACTTACTGTAGCTTCACTACTTCCTGTTTCTATGGGAATTCCAAATTCATTCAATTCATAACTCCTGTAAATTAGCGTGATTGATGACCCTGATATTGGATTGTCAAGAGAGTCTTCTGCAAGATTGCCCGCGGTGTAACCACTGCTACTCAAGGTATCAGCGAGAGAAGCAATGTTATCTCCGGGTATAGCTTGTTTGTCCCAAATCAAAGTATCTTCATGTCCATCGAAGATAACCCAAGTCAGGAGTGGTACTCCTGTGTCCTTTGTCTCGGTGAAAATAGTACCAACAGATGTCATGGAAGAAATATCTGAAATATCATTATCATTGATCAATTCAATAGATTGCATGACTCGGTTTCGAGCCTCTTGTTCGGTTAAAGCAGTGTCGAATTGTATCTTTAGATCTGCACCATTCTGAGCGTTTGTCGTCCTTTCATCAACCAGAGTTCCGGTATGGCCCTGAACTGCGGCCAGAGTGACTATCGATAACGTTAGGAGTAAGATTAGAGACAATCTGCTAACGGACTGACTTGAACCCGAACCACTTAGTCCTCTGCGAATATCTGAAATCGCCGGTGACCATCCGAATAGCCTATTGAGAATTTGAGGGCCAGTCGCTCCTATTTGAGATAGAACAAGAGCACCACCAATCCACAGGAAGAATGGACCCAATAACAATACAACTGCATTGACAATGAAATTGGTTATGATTCCTGAACTTCCCCATATCCAGAATCCTCCATTTGATTGGATCCAGCTTTCAAGTAATGCGAGTGAACCAACTGCAAAGGTAAGCCAATGTAGTAGATAATATGGTTCTCGCTCTTTGTTGACCTTCCTAACACCTTCATCAATTTCCATACTGAGGAATTTCTGAGTGGTAACTCTACCACGCCAATATGCAACTCCGATAGTAAGTAAACCAACAACGAAAGTTGAGCCTCCACTTAGTATTGGATTCACATCCAAATCTCCAGCATCAGTAAACCTGAGAAAACCAACAGCCCTGAGTACAATTTCCACCGATGCAGTGGCTAAAATGAATCCAAGTGCCCAAGCAATTGTACCTATTGCAAATACTTCGATAACCATCATTCTTCCTAGGGTTTGCTCTGTTCCTCCGATTACTCTTTGGATTGAAACTTCCCTTCTTCGTTGTTCAAGAGAAAGAACAAGACCATAGGCCAGAACTACGAAAGAAAGCGCTACAATTGGAATGACCAAAATGTAGTCAAACACTTGGATAATACCCAAGAATATATTCAAGAATGTGATTGTTCCTGTGATTAGATCATTGTATTCGACGGCGATAAGAGCAAAAGCACCCTCGTCCCCACAGGAAACTTCGACCTCTCCTGTAGAAACATCTCTCAAAACTTCATCTGAAATTACATCTGAACAAGCGCCAACTGCAAAAAATCTAGGAAGAGTTGCATCTTTCACTACAAAAGATTCGTTTGTTGCTGGATCAATTAGTGTCAAATCTCCATTGACATTTTCCAAATCTCCCTTCAAATTGCTAAGCCAATTAGTAGCGTCTCGGGTGGATGTTGTTGGAAGTTGATTCCTATCGACTGCTAGCCCCAAATAAGCATGGTCCTTTTGCATTAATGTCAATTTTTGTTCATCGCTAAGAACGGAATCTGTGACCATCACTGGATGGAATAATAGGGTTGGATTCGCAAAGTCTCCTTCCTCATAGATTCCTACTATGGTCAGATTAGTGACAGTGAAACTCTCCAAACAATAGATTCTTCCAACTTCTAAATTACTATCGATTGTACCCTGACATTCTTCAAACACCTTCTCCGCTTGATCGAATGTATATGTCCCGTTGATGTATGAGAAAGTAAGGCTAGAAATTGTTTCATTAACTTCAGCACCAGCAGCACTGGCAATTTTTGAGGGAAGAATAACCGATCTATTAGCCTCGGCATCGGCGGCACTATTCGGCCATTCTCCAAAAATCAAAGATTTGGCGTGACGGTCTGCTAATTCTCCGTCCCAAACCCCTGAGCCATAGAATCTGATTGTTCTTCCATCATTGATGGGTGGGCCATTCTCGAATGCTTCGGGATAATCCCAACTCACATTGCCCCAATCTGCAGACGTTCCTGTGGCGGAAACAACATTCAGAGGTTGGGGGACTGCAAAACTATCGTCAAAGAATCCGCTTATTCTAATCCCTTGTCTACCATAGACTATGGCGCAATCAGAAAACTCCTCCATATCAGTAAGATCGTCGCAAAATGATTCCCACAACACCGAATCATTCGTCCTTCCATCCCAGCTACCACCTGGATCTTTCTGAAAATCCAGTTTTGCATCGAATACCTCGCCTTCAAGTGAGAACTGGAAAAAGCCCTGATTCAAACCCACTGCATAGGCTAGAACGGTGGTGATTACAAGAGAGGAAAGGAAAACGCCTGCGAAAATTGCAAGACCTCTCTCTCTCGCTCGCCAGGCGCTTTTGATGGCCATGGAAATATTGTTAGGAGCCGCTAGCCAAGTAGTTTTGAATCCTAGATAAAATTTCTCAAATTTCTGACCAACTGAGACTTTTTCTTTTCTGTTGCCACCAGCGGCCGATGACCCAAAATCATTAGCAACAGCCAAAGAAGGTTCTGAAGCATTTTTGGCTATCTTCAATAGCCATTTACGAATTTTCGCATTTAGGTTCATAAATCCTAAGAAAACCAGCAAGAATACCCACGCAAAAATCATTGTAGGAATTACTTCCGAGAAGAGCGACTGTATTTCCATCATACACCCTCCTCAATACCCCAAGCAGAACGTATGTCCGAGGCTGCAGTAACTCCATCCTTGAGGAGCAACATTCTGTCTGCCCTGGAGGCTAATACTGGATCGTGGGTTACCATAAGGACAGAGATTCCATCGTTCTTACACAAGTCTTGGAATAAATCTAGAATTTCTTCTCCACTCTTTACGTCGAGATTTCCTGTTGGCTCATCAGCAAGAATTAGTGGTCTTGAACCAGATATCGCTCTGGCAACTGCTACCCTTTGTTGTTGGCCACCGGATAGTTGGTCAGGGATGAATTCCATTCTATCTCCAAGACCGACTCTTTCCAATGCTGTCCAAGCCCTATCTTCTGCTTCTTTGGCTGACATACCAGAAAGTTCCAGACTGAAAGCAACATTGTCCAAGGCACTCAATCGCTCGACTAAATGGAAATCTTGGAAAATCCATCCTACTCCATTACGTCTGACATCTACTACTTTGTTTGGTGATTTAGTTCCATAGTCGAAGTTCTCCAGGGTGATATTTCCAGAGTCCGCTTCAAGTAAGCCACCTATGATGTTCAGGAGTGTGCTCTTTCCGCATCCACTAGGGCCCATTAGGCTGACTAACTCTCCTTTTTCGACTTTCAAATTGATGCCCTTGAGGACCTCTAGACGCCTCCTACCAGAACCAAAGCCTTTTCTTAGTTCCTCTACGGATAGCACATGCCAGCGTCTCGTGATTGCCTTTTAATGAGTTGTATATTTAGAATCGAGAATATACTTCTGCTAAACTATTCCCATAGGCTCTCAACCCATTGGTTTTTCGTATATTTTCAATGGTGTTTTCATCAGGGAATCTCGGCACTTTACCTGCCCTAATCCAATCTCTATGAATTTGCATAAATTGTTCCATCCATTGACGTGGATCTTCCGAAATACAGTTCAAACTTGGACAACCTGATGCAGAAGCATGAAGCTCGAGATTAGGATGGTATGGATTACCCTCTGCAATCATCAAGACTTCAGAATGTTGCAATAGGGCGATTATTCGGTCAGTTTCATCCAATAATTGCTCCATTTCATTATAATGCATCATAACAAAATTGCAATCAGAAATTATCTCTTTATCCAGTTCTGCAACTAGAACTTGAAAATCAGAATCTGTTCCAACACATACCAGCATTTTCGAATCATCATCGATAGATGCTAACAAATCCCTTGATTTTGGATTTGATTCTGGAGAAAATGCGTCAACATCGAGGCAAGTCCCGATTTCCCAAGTTTCAGATTTCAGGGAGGAAGACAATACTTCGGATTCCACTAGCACCAAATCTAGTAAATCTAAGTCGTCGACCATGCGAGATGATAGGTTTGGGCTATCGATAAACAATGACCCAACTGCAGCATATGATCGATTTATTCTTGCGAAAGAGGCGGACTGAGGGTCGACAAAGTGCACTAAGTCAATCCCACCTATTTCCAAGGCCGCATCTAATTCAGAAGAACTCCTAACTGTTCCAGCCTTTGTCCAGAAGGGCACCCTTGCTCGATTTAGCGCGTCAGCAATCATCAGGTGCCCGTATGACTCCTCTCCCTCGGGCTCAGTAGTTGCGAGGAGGACCCTCTTCATTGACCGGAGGGAATCGTTGGAGAATATGACCTAAGCGGGTTGAGAATGAAGATAATTGTCTGATTTTCATAGTGTCAGGAGTTCCGCGCCGTTTATCAGAACAGGAACTGGGAGAGGTGCAATGGCCTCGGCTGAGGGTGCGCCTCTGCGCGTGCTAATCGTCCATGTTTGGTTCTGGCCACATGTTGGCGGTGGAGACCAACATGTGGAAATGTTAGGTCGCGAATTATCTAAGTTAGGCCATGAGGTAACCGTTTGGTGTGCAGATGTTCCAGAACACGAGGAAAAACAATTCCAGAGGGGAGGTATCAACGTCGTTCGTCTATCTCCCAGCAGAGTACTTGCTGGGGTCGATCCAGTAGTGTCTCTAGATGGATTAACAATGGATGATTTCGATATCGTTCACCTACATGATACACTACCCATATTGATTAGAAAATCACTAAAATTGGCTCGCAATGCAGGAGTTCCGGTAGTAACTACTTATCACAATGATTACATCAAACATGGACTAATTGCAAATTCGATAAAATCGATTAGATGGTCTATGCAAGGAAGGAAAACCTTGCATTCAAGCAACGCAAGAATCGTCTTGACTGATTACTTTGAGAAACTACTCCGAAGTAAGGGAGTGAAAGGTCAGATTGATGTTATTCCAAATGGATTTTCGGCAATAGATGAGGATGCTGAGAAACCGAGTGCTTTGGGTGAACTTGGAGACCGAAAATTGCTAACATTTGTTGGAAGACTAAGCGAGCAGAAGGGTTTGGATGTTCTGATGGATGCTTGGGACTTGCTTGCCGAAAATTCAGACCCAGGCTTCGACCTAGCAATAGCTGGGATAGGAGAACTCGGTGATTGGTTAACAGAACGTGTTGGTAATTCAGCCGAAAATCAAGCAATTCACCGACTGGGATTAGTCAGTGAGGGAGAAAAGCGTTGGCTACTTGA
>DALV01000080.1:7783-8900 GCA_002496905.1 Euryarchaeota archaeon UBA105
AATGATCTCGGTCGATTGGTTACCGAGCCGGAGGCTGGATTCTCGGTCGAGGCTGGAAACTCTGTGCAACTAGCTGATGCTATGACCCAATTGATTTCACTGAGTGCTGAAGAATTAGAAAATCTAGGAAATGCAGGGCAGAAGGCATCAAAATCCTACATGTGGCCAGTCATATCAAAGGACGTACTCGCCGTATACAGAAGAGTCTTGGAGGGATCGAATTGACTGAGCCTCAATCGGAAAAACCGAGTCTATTAGTTGCCAAAGGCACCTTTGAAGTAATGCGAGGTGCTGAACGGGATTTAATCAGAAATTTACCAGCATTGACGAAATATTTCGATGTTACAATGGCAACCTTAGAATCTTCAAGAGAACTCAAGCAGTGTTGCAGAGAAAACGCAATTCCACTACTCAAACCAAAGATTCCATGGCAAAAAAAATCTGGAACATTGTCTAAAGTATGGAACACTGACTTAAGGAATTCAACAAAGGCTTGGAAAGGAATAGCTGGGCTAAATGAAGCCCTAGCAAGTGCCGATGTGGTTCACCTCGTAAGCGGAGATGGTTCCCTTGGATTGATTCGACTTGTACCGAAGAAAACCCCATTCCATCTACACATGCTAGAACCTCATCGTGGTCTATACGAAGATGTTCTTCATCTCGGAGTAGATGGTAAACCAAAGCGCAATCTATCAATCACTAAGTTTGCTCTATCCAAGGCTAGACGTGATGATAGGAGGGTAATTTCAGCTTTCTTAAAACGTCCAAATTCAAGGATAAACGGCAATTCGAGTTACAGTGCCGAAAGGATTCAGGCCGTTTACGGTTGTGATGCTGGATTTATTCATCCGAGTGTAGATTTTTCGGAATTCACTCCGGAAGCAACTGAAGAAGAGAACCAAGCATGGATTGACCTTGATGAATTGCCCGATCCACCATGGGTAACTACGATTGGTCATGCTGGCTGGGTAAAAGGGGGTTGGGAAACTATCTCCATGTTGGCAGGAAGCGGCTTCGGATTGGTTCTAGTCGGTGGAGGTGTTTTCGAAGAAGTCGAGGGCCTTCACGACCACGCTGATGCCAGAAGTGTCAAATTATGGACACCACCCCGTCTTTC
>DALV01000080.1:9329-12342 GCA_002496905.1 Euryarchaeota archaeon UBA105
GCCCTCTTTGTAGATGAAGGAGGGTTCCAAGATACGCTTGAAGATGGAGTCAATGGACGACTTCTTGCCCGTGACGATATAATGGCTTGGCAAGAGGCTCTAAACGAGGCACTAGAAGCCGATGTGAAAAAGAAATGGGCTAAGGCTGGAAGGGAAAAAATCGCAGAATTAGACCTCTCCCCTGATGCACATGCTAGGCGTATCTTTGAGGTCTTTCAAGAACTCAATAAGTCCTAGACTGGACTCAAACGAGAGAACGAACCGTTCATACCTTAGGTAGGAACGCAATTTCAGCATGGTCGATGATGAGTCGATGAATAACAACGAACGAGCCAGCCAACTTGCAGTGGCCATTGGAATGCTACTTTTCGCTTCGGTAATTTTCGGAAGTGGAGTACTTGGCGATGCTGGAGAGGATAGGCTATCTGATGAAAATGAGCGCGGCGATGATATCGATTCTAACGCAGTAAGTGATCGTGAAGAAGAAGATAACCAACTTAGAAACGATAGGATGGACGAAGATATCCGCGAAGATATGGCTAGTCTAGAAATATCCTGTGATGGCGGTGAAGGCGACATTGAGGCATGTGAAGAGATGAGGGGCATGATGCTTGAAAACAGAATCAGGGTTGATGACCCTGACATGCGAGAAATGGACCAGCGACGCGGTCAAGAAAACCGAGATATGCGAGGTCCGATTCAGATGCAAGTTCCCCCAGAAATCCGAGTCGAAATGGCAGAAATGTGGTGTCACAACAATGTATACTCGACATTCTGGGAGAATATAGGAGATGTTCACGAGGGTGAAGAAGGGTTCGAAATTGTCACCTATGATGAAAATGATAACATGGAAACGACATTCATCAGCCACGCTGCAATGTCTCAGTTACTGATGGGGCTTGAGCCTCTAGTGGATTCCTGTTCAGATATGATGTTGAGACAGATGGGGGTGCCGATTAATCACCATGAGCATGAGGATGATTGGGGCGAACACGATTGGTGTGAGGAACACGCCGAATCGGATGACTGCAATTGGGCAGACGACGATTCAGATGACGAATCGGGGGAGTTAGAAGAAGAAGAGTCGAACACTCCTGATGAGGATGAGCCACGGGACTAATCCGCAGAAATTCGTTCGGTCTTAGGGCCGAATCTGAATGCCGCAACCATTGCGGCTAGTCCGAGCAAAAGTAGGACTACAGAAAGCCATTCGTTAACCACAACTGAATCATCAAACTCAGGCCAAAATGGTAGGATATCCATCGTTGATTCACCAAGAGTCATCTTTGCTCCAATTGAGCCCAAAACAATGATACTTGCGAGTGCTCCAATAGCGGAAATTACTTGTAATAATGAAAGTCTAGAATCATTCCAAACCCCTGGGCCAAATCTCCAACGACCGATTACCATTGAAGCAAGGAATCCGGTTGTTAATCCAGCAAAGAGGAATTTGTTGTAACTCATTGCATCGCTAGCTGGATCAGACATCGCCATTGTGCCAGAAAGAACTGCGATAGGAAGTAGAGGAAGTGCTGCGATTGCAGCAATGTAAGATGCAGTATCAAGATGAGACCGAGCATCCTTCCACCCAACAAAGTAATTTGAGACCCAAGCGGCTATGGCGCATAGACAAGCGAGGGTTGCAATGCCTGTTGTTAGACCGACTACCAGATGATGTAAGGTCTGAGAGAACATTACTCATCACCTCCGTAATCTGGATCGTTGACCCATTCTTCATCCACAGGGTCCCAAAGTAAACCTGGGTGTTCATCATACTTCAGAAGACGTGCTCTATATGCCGCATCTTCATCCACTGTTGACTCCTCAACTACTGTTTCGACTGGTTTCTCCTCGGCAGCTTCCACTTCTTCTGTTTGATCTAATTCGTGCTTTCTTCTGGCTGGTTGTAACAGTCCTTGAAGGCTTACCATAAGTGCGATTATCATGAATGCCCCCGCAAATCCTTGAGCCCTAGCACCCATCAAACTACCATCGAATTCAGGCGGAATGGTTCCCATAGTCAGCCAAGGCTGAACCACATCAAACTCGCCATTCGAGGTAGTTACACGATAAACAATTCTTCCATCACCCATGGTCGCAGGCAAGTGCACTAACCATTCATCTTCCATCCCTGCCTCGACAGTTGCAGGATGAGAAATTGATTCTCCTTCCAATTTCCATTCAACAGAAATTTCTGTGGTATTTTGAGTTAGCACACTAACCGGAGATATGTCTCCTGTAACTCGGTAATTTGGTGCACTCCAATCGAGAGCAAAGCCCGGTAGGTTAGCAGGTACCGAATCGATTGAAATCGAGTGAGGTTCAGATACTCCCAGATAGGCAAGGCCTTCGTATCCAGCTCCATGATGAATTGCTACGATTAGATCTCCATCGCCGACTTGTTCGGGTGCTGTAAGTACCCAAGTTAGGCTAACTACACCATTTGTTGGAACGATTACTTCGACATAGTTTACAGTCGTTCCAGATGGATCCTGAATAATATTCCAACCATGATCTTCAGGATTGTCTCCATTTCCATTAGTCGAAGATAGAAGGAAGACACCTAGGATTCTCGAATGTGAAATCAAATCTATCTCAATCGTTGTATCAAATTGGTAGGCAGTTCCTGTGAACGCAGTATTTCCTGATGTAATCGAAATCGTTGCCGTAGAAGGGGCGCTTAGTGAAGGGTCTCCGTGACAAGAACCTCCACAGACAAAGTCTCTGTTTCCATCGCCTTCACCGCCAGGATTTGCGACAGTACCTTGCGTTGCAATTAGCATTAGAGTAATTGTAGCAAGAGCTAGAATTCTACCGCGCATCAGGCATCCCTCCTTCGACCGAACACGGTTATTCCAATACTCGCTAGACCAACCAGTAGCATGATTATAGTCACCGGGATGGACATCGCAGAAATTGAACCAGTAGGTTCGATATCTATGGAATTAGGGGCTTCAGAAGCATCAACACTAGCGGCGTTATCCATCTCAAAGAGCCACAAAACCTCGAGACC
>DALV01000080.1:12726-16564 GCA_002496905.1 Euryarchaeota archaeon UBA105
GATAACTCGGTAGTCTCTCCAACCGCTTCGAGGTTGGTGACTAATGCTTCTCCATTTGCACCGTGTCCTGAGGAGGTGAATGGACTGCTTGAACGATAAATTCGGAAATTAGTTTCGCCTTCTGTCCATTCCCAAGATAATTCCACCTCACTACCCGAAAGCGTCGCTGAAAGGCCACTCACCGTAGTCACATCTCCGAAGGTGATGTATGACACACTCGTACCAGTTTCTCCCATATCATCGACTACGGTTAGCATTACAGAATGCGAACCGGCTCCCAACTGCACATTGACTATCTCCCCGGTTAAACTGACTCCATTTACATCCCACATGTGATGGATAATATCTCCATCTAAATCTGTTGACATTGAAGCATCTAGGGTGATAAATGCTCCAGCAATAGGTGGTTCAGGAGAAGTCGATATCATAGCGGTGGGTGGAACATTAGCAATTTCGATTTCTAATTCTGAAATTGTCGATAATCCCCACGGGTCGCTCGCTGTAACGGTTGCAATCCACGTTTGGCCAGGTTCTAGCCTATCTGCAGGTATTGCTAGAGTATCTTCAAGATCGGGCACGGAGAAACCATTGCGCGCCCAAGAAATATGGAAAGAGACAGGTTCCCCATCTAGGTCTGTAGCCGAAGCATAAACCACCAACGATTCTAGGGAGGTGGCAGGTAATGTTGGGAGAGAAGGCATTTCACTTGCCTCTCCTGTAAATCCAGCATCACCATTTCCAAGATAGACCTGCATGTCACCCGGAGCTCCATTCTCAATCTGTCTCGATGTAGTTTTCATCGAGGTTCCCAAGTCGTCTCCGTCACCAGGGACAACTTGCACAGACCAACTCTGATCTCTGACAGTCTCAGAGGCTGGGATTTCAGTCATACCGTCGTATTCCCTCACCCATTCACCATCAACCCACCAACGAATTTGGCTATTCATTTCTGAATCTCCATCGACGTCACTTTGTTCCCAAATGACACTGAGATTCATCGACGTGGTTAATTTCCCAGAAGGTAACATCTCAATCGAGGTTACTCTAGGAGGGGTATTGAGAATTATCAAATCCTCACTTTCAACCCAATCCGACCACAACAAGCCATCACTGACCCTTGCTTTGGTGGTCCAAGTTTCTCCCTTGGAAGTGGATTCGGATAGAACAGCAGTTAGATCGTTGTAAGCAGATACTTGGACACCGTCTCTAAACCAACGAATCTCTGTAGATTGAACTGTATCACCGTCTGGGTCAGTCCATCCTACGTTAACCTGTAATGCGTCATTAGTACGAGCATTACCAACCGGAGATACGTAGACTGTGGCAATAGGTGGGTTATTCGATGAACCGATTACCACAACCCCAGTGTATACGATTTCACCAAACTCGTCACCATCGTGAGGTTTGACTGAAGCTTCCCATTGATCTCCACTACGAATCATCAATGGAGAGACGCTATCCTCGTCGTCTAACTCAGGTATTCTAGCCCCATCGAGATACCAGCGAATCTCAGTCCCTTGTTGTGGTTCGCCATCTAGGTCGAAGTACTCGTAATCCAATTCTAGTTCATCTGTATCAATAGGATTCTCAGGAGTAAGTTCCAGATTCCTCGCTATTGGAAGTGTATTGTTTATTGTAACAGGTCCAATATTTACTGGATCTCCTTGGTCTGTACCGTCCTTTACAGTAACAGTACAGGTCCACTCTTGGCCTTTGGCAAGCCAAGTCTGAGATACCGATGGTTGGTCATCTAGAGCCCCCACATTGTTTCCATCTACTTTCCAACGAATCTGAGTACCTTGTTCGGAATCACCGTCTGCATCATAGTAGGTATAGTCAACTGCTAGGCCTGTTCCACGTGTTGGATCAGTAGGGACAAAAGTCACCGACAGAGCCTCTGGAGGAGTGTTACTGCTTGAGGATGCCTCGCCTAATGTCCAAGTTCCGGTACCCCAATCATCACCGCTATTTGCACCATTTCCATTTGCATACAAAACTGCGAGATTGAAGTCTACATTTCCAGTGCCTGCAGCAGGTGCAGTCCAATCAGCAGACCATGAACGAAGAGAATCGCTACTGTGAGTTAACTCACCGTTCACCAACTGAACTTGAGATCCTAGGTTGGACCAAGTACCAGCGCTTGCATCGAGGTTGAAACCTCCATCTCCTGGGATATGTGGACCACCGTCCCAATTTAGGGAATAAGTTGCACCGGCTGTGTAACCTCCTGCTCCCCAAGGCAGACCACTTAGGCTTGGAGATATAGTTGAGCTAGAACCATGACATGTACATCCACTTGTTGAGGAGCCCGTTTTTCCGTTGCTATTGGCGATAGCTACCTGACTTGATGAAATTAGCATGATGAGTAATACAATTGCTAGCAATCGCCGAGTATGTCGCATAGACTATCCACACAAGACAGTCATAATAGTTGATTGGGTGTAATTTTTGATTCAACGCCACCGGTCCGAAGGACCGGAATCGGTGGATTCATTGGTAGGTCTTTTCTCGCCCAGCCATGCGACCTATCGGAAGTGTAGCAATCATCGGTGCTGGAAACATGGGCTCGGGAATCGCCCAGAAATCTGCCCAGGAGCAATTCGATGTACAGATGGTAGACCGAGAAGAACAATGGGTTGGACGCGGTCAATCGATTATTGCTAATTTTCTTGATGAAGCGATTGAAAGACGAATCTTCCGCGAGACTGAGGCAGAGGAAATCAAAGCTAGAATCACTGGTGTTGTTGGAACCGAAAATGTCGCCAAAGATACCGACCTAGTTATCGAGGCTGTTTTCGAAGACTTCGATATCAAAACCGCTGTGTTCGCGACCCTCGATGAGGTATGCGACGAACACACAATTCTCGCTTCTAACACCTCCTCTTTGAGCGTCAATGCTCTTGCCGAAGCGACTGGTAGACCAGATCGCTTCGTTGGTTTGCATTTCTTTTACCATCCAGCCAAAAATAGGCTAATCGAAATAATCCCTGCTGAAACTACATCGAAGCAATCCCTAGACGCAGTTGAACAATATTGCAAAACAATGGGTAAGGTCGTAATCATCTGTAAGGATCGACCTGGTTTCGTTGTAAACCGCTTCTTTGTTCCCTGGCTAAACGAAGCCTGTTTGTTATTGCAAGAGGGAGTCGCTAGCGCTGCGGCAATCGATGCGGTTGCAGAAAAGGCATTCCGAATAGGAATGGGGCCGTTTTCTCTAATGAACTTGACAGGACCTCCTATCGCATTGCATTCTACCGATTACTTAGCCGAACAATTGCATTGCCCACGATATACAGGTGCTGCTAATCTTAGGACGATGGTCGAAGATGGTGAAATGTGGGATATTGGTGAAGATACCCAATGTAGTGATGAGGCGGCTGCGATTATTCGCCAGCGATTAATGGGGCAGGTATTCTCAGTATCAGCCCAGATTGTCGAGGAAGAAATCTGTTCTATGGAAGATGTTGACCGTGGGGCCAAAGTAGGACTACGCTGGGCTCTAGGACCTTTCGAAATAGCAAATCGAATCGGGATTTCAGAAGCGGTGTCAATGGCTCAATCTTACGCAGATTTAGCGGAATTCGACTTACCCAATTGGTTTGCTGAATTGACTGAACCTCTGGAATTCAATTATGTCGACACTCATGTTGATGGCGAAGTTGCGACTGTTAGAATCAATAGACCAGAAGCAATGAATGCCCTCAATGAAGTTGTTGTCAATCAGTTAGGTACGGCACTAGATTCTCTCAACTCTCGTGAGGATATCAAAACAATAGTGCTTGATGGAGCAGGGAAAGCATTCGTGGCGGGAGCCGATGTCAAATTCTTTGTCGATAAA
>DALV01000052.1:0-5304 GCA_002496905.1 Euryarchaeota archaeon UBA105
CATATCGTGAGTTTCCGGTTCTTGGTATGATAATTGAAAATGTAGATGCGGTTCCCATCCACCATTTTCATCGTGAGCTCCCACCCAACATATTTCATCACCAGCATTCACCTTCTGACCCACTGACTTACCTTCTATTGAAGCAGAATCAAGATGGCCGTAAAGAGCCCAAATTGGAACACCATCTAGGGTATGTTTGGTTATTACAACATGGCCGTAGTCGCCATCGGCCGCATTGTATCCAAAGTGAGAAATTTCACCCTCGAAAAATGCCATGCAGGCAGTCCCTACCGGTGCACCAATGTCTATTCCAATATGGAGAAAGCGATCTCCCGAAAAGAGTTCAGTCGAGTATAATCCAGGTCTCAATTCATCGTACTTCCCTACACTATATTTGGTCTTTGGAGGAGTCCAAGTGCCCCCAGACAAATCAAGGATTGTGTAATCTTTTGGCATGTCGACGACAGGATGGAACTCGTGGGAATCCCAATCGATCATGGCCTTGCGAGAAGGAGTAAGGTCATCACTTCTCCTCTGCTAACCTATCTGGTCTAGTGCCTACTTCAGTGGCTTCAGGTAAGCTACTTTGCAATGTCTCTGAGACCTTCAATTCGTCTAGTCTACGTCCTTGGGGCAAAACGCGACTTTCGTAGGATCGCATGGCTTCATTGTACGACTTTCCTGCCTTATCTAAATGTGTGCCAACTTTTAGCATGTGGTCTATTAGTGTGGTAGTACGCTTGTACATCTCCCTAGACACATCGTAAATCTCTCTTGCACCCTCTGCTAGAGCATGTTGTTGCCAATAAAGAGCGACAGTTCTCAATAATCCTAACATTGTAACAGGGGTGGCAATCAACACAGATTTTGTCATTGCATAATCCAGTAATTCCGGATCGGTGGTGAAAGCGGCGGCAGCCATCGCTTCACTGGGTATGAACATTACAACATGGTCAAAGTCGCCTTCTATAGACTCCTGATACGCCTTTGCTCCAAGATCCTTGATTCGATTCTTCATGGCCTTTGCATGTTCTTTCAGATGTGCATCCTGTTCTGGCCCTGGGTCCAACTCAACCGCTTGTAGGAAATGAGAACCCGTCGCCTTTGAATCGATTGGAATTACTCCCTCCTGAGGTAGTCGAACAATGTAGTCTGGACGACCACCACCCTCTACAGTTTCTTGTTCGAAGAAATCAACTTGTTCGGACATACCCGCCATTTCGAAGAGCCTTCTAAGTTTCATTTCTCCCCAATTGCCCCTTGCTTGTCCAGAGGTCGTTAATGCGGTCGAAAGGGCAGTGGTTCTATCTCCTAGAGAGTCCGCTTTCTGCCCTAATTCTTTCAATTGACGCTTGATTGCTTCGTAAGCACCAACTCTCTCCTTTTCCATTTCCGAATTTGCTTGCGATAATTTTGTCATTTCCTCACGCAGAGGTTTAATCAAATTCTCTACCTCCATTTTCCTTGCGTCAAGAGACTTTTCAGCTTCTTTTTGATCCGAGTTAAATTTCTGTTCTGCAAGTTGTAAAAATGCCTCAGTGTTGCGCTGATTTACTTCTGTTGCTATATTTGCAAACCTTGATTCAAGTAATTCATTTACTCTCTTTCTTTCTTCATTGAGTAGTTCTCGGTTTTTTTCGTCTCCACTTTGGTTTGCCTCATTCAAAGCATTTGCCCGACTTAGTTCCGATTTTGCTTGACTTAATTCTTGATTTGTTTTCTGTCTGGCTAGTAACCAGCCGATAGCAGCACCTGCAAGCAGGGCGCCGACGATATACACAATTTCATTGAACATGCCAAGAGATAGAAATCGAGGGTATTTAACCTTCTCACAATCAAATTTGTAGAATTGTAACTAGAACTCCAAACAGTACTCTTTACGAAGAGTGTAATGATGAGTCGATACAATGGATGCCTATGGAAGGGTCAGATGCGCCATTCTCGGCGCTACTGGGCTTGTCGCTCAGCGCTTCTTCCAGCGCCTTCAGTTCCACCCCTGGCTCGAGCCGGTTGCTGTAGTCGGCTCTCCGGAAACCGCTGGAACTCCCTATGATGAATGCCGTTGGAGTTTAGATGAGGAAAGGCCTCCTCCCTCTGATTTGATAATTGCAGGATTAGACAATCTTCCTTCATTGATCGAGGAATTTCAAAGTTTAGGTGTTAGAATTATTTTCTCAGCACTTCCCGATGAACCAGCCGAGAGGGTGGAGAGGGATTTAGCGGCGGCAGGTTTCTTAGTAATATCTCATGCCCAAATACACCGATTACAACCTGATGTTCCACTTATTGTTCCGGAAGTCAATATCCAACATCTAAGTCTTCTACATAAACAATCAGGAAGTTCTGATGGCCGTCTAATTTCGTGTTCCAATTGCATGGTTTTACCTATTGCGATTACCCTTTCACCATTGATACAAATTGCTGGCATTAAATCGGTTAGAATATCCACTCAGCAAGCCCTTTCTGGAGGCGGGAGAATGCTTCTAGCCAGAGGCCGAACAGGCCGTCATATCTCCTCAGAAATACCGGGAGAAGCAGAATCAATAGTAACCGAATTAACAAAGATAATGTCTAGTGAATTCGATATTGAAGCTTCTTGTGGAAGGGTAATGCGTGACCATGGACACTACGCACGAATCGAAGTCGAATTTGAGGGCCAGGTTAGTGCCCATCAAGTCATTCGTGCTTGGCGAGAATCATATTCTAGAAGTCAAGAGCTTAACCTTCCTTCTGCTGCCAATAGACCAATCATATTCGTTGATGGAGAACTTGATGACGACCATCGCTGGGTTGGCTTTGAGGAAATAGAACACCCTGCTCATGACCTCAAAGCGGCGATGGCAGTGGCTGTAGGTGAGGTGGAAATAGAAGGTTCAAATCTTAGATTTTCTTTAATGGCCGACAATACGATACGCGGTGCTGCTGGATATTCTGTTTTACTTGTAGAACAATTACTCGCCGACGGACTACTGCATGATAACAACACTATACTTGCACAAGAGGTTTGACCGCACACCCCAATAGAGTGACTACCTTCCCAAGCCGTGCGCCAGCGCCAACTTGCAATGCTGCTTTCCTCTCTACCCCCACATCCGTGTGGGAATATAGAATTGGAACAATATTCTACCTCGGGCGATATTGCTGCATCTTGGCTAGCACAAATTATTGCATTTGGAGACCTCTCTGAGGATTCATCTATTGTTGATTTAGGTGCGGGAAACGGAGTTTTAGGCGTTGGTGCAGCACTAATGGGTGTGTCTCAGGTAGTTTTGGTAGAGGCGGACGAAGAAGCCTGCTCTGTGGCATTTCAGTCGATTGAGCAAGCAGGTGTTTCTGAATCAGTAGAAATAATCTGTAAAACAGTTGATGATTCTCTTGATATCAGTGGTGCAGAATTAATAATTTCTAATCCTCCTTGGGGCGCTCAAAAAGCAAAATCAGATCGACCTTTTTTAGAAGCAATAATTCGTTCAAAGGCTGTTTCACATCTGATGCATAGCGCCGAAGCAACGCATATTGAAGCGATATTCAAATCGGTGGGGTGGAATGTCGACAAATACTGGGAAACAGATTTCGCGTTGCCAGCGGTCTATTCTCATCACTCCAGCCGTCAAGGGAAGACTAGAGCAGGATTCTGGCGTTTATTGCCACCGGGGCACTTCTAATTCCTCGCTTTTGCCGTGCTACGCACGGCCGGACCGTTCATAGGGGGCTGGCCGGTGGCCGCCCTCGATGAGTGCTAGTACTGGTGACTTTGTCACCCCAGGTAACCAGGTCGAAGTGCCGGCTGGCACCAGTTTAGGCTCCGGACTTTCGGAGTCAGAATCTGGTGCAATAGCACTAGTCAGCGGCACAATCATTTCAGATGGCGATACAATATCGGTAGAAGTCAATCGTCCTGATACAAATTCTCCACAAATCGGAGATGACGTAATTGCAGAAGTCACAAGACTTATGCCAAAGGTAGCCATGATTCGTATCCTACATATTGAGAAGGATGGCGGACATCGAGATCTTTCTGCCGAGAATTTGTTTGCAGACATATTCGTGACTGAAATCGTGGACAGATTTCTCCCTTCACCTGGCGACGCTATGAGGTCTCGGGATTTGATTCGCGCTCGAATTACTCAACTCGAACCAAATCTCAAGGCAAGTACACGAGGCTCTCCTGAATTGGGAGTGCTGTGGGCGATTTGCCCTGCATGCGGAAATGAATTGGTAACTTCTGATAACAAGCAAGACTTCAATGTCGATTGTAATCGGTGTGATTATTCAGGTTATCGAGCCTTATCCAACGGATTTGGCCATGGCCATACTCTCGGTGAAGATATACAGGAGTTGAACAGGGCAGGGGAAAGATGGTCTGCTGACGCCGAAGGTAATCTAGGTCACGAAGGGGCTAGACCCTATCTTTCACCAATGGCCGACCATCGTCGTGGTCCAAGCCATCAAGCACCTCAGGCCGCAATGCGAATGCGCTCTGCCATTACAGGAAAAGGCGGTGGAGGGGGTGGAAGGCAGAGAGTACAGCACGAGTGTAAGTGTACACTCTGCGGCACCGATACAACCGTTCCATTCGAACCGACAGCTGGAAAGCCAATCCGTTGTAGAGACTGCATGGATAAGGTCAAAGAAGGCAAGGCCACAAAGGAAGAACTCGCTGCTGAGCGTGAAGTATTGACCAAAGCACGTTCGGAAGCCTCCGAACTAGCAGGCATCAAACTCTTCATTGCCCGCCTATCCTTTAATGCCAGCGAGGACGAATTGAGGGATCACTTCTCAGCACATGGAGAGATTACAGAGTGCAGTATTGCCAAAGATCGAGATACAGGTAAATCACGCGGGTTTGCTTTCGTCAAGTTTGCTAGCCGGAAAGCCGGTGAAAAGGCGATCAAGGAATTGGATGGAAGTGAAATTCACGGCAGAAAAATCAGTGTACAAGAATCGAAAGATGGCGGAGGTCGCGGAGGCAGAGGGTCTCGTGACCGAGGTCGCCGCAACCGTCGCTGATGCAAATTAATCGCTTTACTCACTCTATCTTAGCGAAGTCGTGAAGACGGAATAGTAATCCGACAGGTTGAGGGATTGAATGGAAGGCTGGTTGGTCCTCGATGGATATGAGGATGAACCAGCTGCATTTGGTGTGCCAAACTATCTTGGTTTTCATATCCGATATATCTGTGGCGTTCTAGAATCTAAGTCAATACCATACACCTACATGACTATTGACGAGTGGAGACTTTTCCACAAACAGAAACTTGCTAATTCTTCTGAAAGACACGAACTCCAACGGGAACTTTCGGA
>DALV01000052.1:5698-6907 GCA_002496905.1 Euryarchaeota archaeon UBA105
CGAAGAGAATTAGATGATTTTCTTGCGGTATTTCCTAGTGAACAACCTGTGCTAGCAGGTGGCTGGGCTATCCGTCATTGGCGCTACGATGGATGGATGCCACTGCGGACAAAATTATTCTGCGCAGTGCAAGATACAGACGCTACATTGGATTACTATCTGTCGACTGGTGAATGGTCTCACAAACGCAGAACTGCTGAACAGTGGGACGATTGGGCGAAGAAAGGAGCGTCTGGAAAATGTGTCACAAATCATCCTGATCTTTTCACTGAAGACGGTCGTTCGGGGCCATTGACCTACGAAGTAGAATTGTATCAAGGCTGCGTTCGTTACAAACGAGGTTGCAAGTTTTGCATTGAACCAAAGAAAGGAGTTCCTATTTGGAGGGAAGAGGAGGATGTCATAACCGAAATTACAACCGCTCTGGATAATGGCGTTCGTCATGTTCGTATAGGTGGCGCTACAGACATTTACACCTACAAGGCAGAAGGCGTGGTAGAACTAGAATACCCCATTCCTAATCCAGAACCAATTGCCAAAGTTCTAGATGGTTTACGGCAAGATGAGAGGTTAGAAATACTCCATGTTGACAATGCAAATCCCTCTATTGTTGCTGAAAATTTGGAACCTGCAACGGAGATTACAAAATCACTAATTTCGACCCTCTCAGATGGTGCGGTGCTTTCCTTTGGGCTTGAATCAGCGGACCCGAAAGTACACGAAACAAATTGGCTGAATTGCGATTCAGAACAACTCAAAATTGCTATACGACACATCAATGAATTTGGCCGTGAGAGAGGAGAAAGAGGTTTGCCAAAACTACTCCCTGGTCTTAATTTCATTGCGGGATTGAATGGTGAATCAAATGAATCATTCAGAATGAATCGCGACCTGTTGAATTCTCTTCGTTCGGAAGGATTGTGGCTGCGGCGGATAAATATCAGACAGGTAGAGGGACAAGGATTCCAAGAAATTCCCGAGGATACATTTCAAGCATTCAAACGCAGCGTAAGAGAGGAGATAGACAAACCACTCCTAGAGGAGATGTTTCCAATTGGAAGCGAACTCAAAGGAATTTGGTGGGAGGCACATGATGATCGAATTAGAAGGCCTGAACAGGTGTTGGATAAGATGCATAGAGATTCCTCAATTCTTGGTCGAGCAGGGATAACATTTGGAAGGCAAATTGGTGCTTATCCCATATTGGTC
>DALV01000104.1:0-12190 GCA_002496905.1 Euryarchaeota archaeon UBA105
GATATTACAGGTGTAACATGGACCAATGCAATCTGCCCAGATGGAACACATGCATCTACAGTTGGAAACACCTGTGCTAATAATCTTTGAACAAATACAAGTGAGAAGGTAACATGGGCCGCCTATCCCCACTTCTGCTCGCCTTGGCATTATTGCTGAGCGTGTCGAGCTTCAATGTCTCAGCAGAAGATGGAGATAGTGATGGCGATGGTTGGACAGATTACCATGAAGAGTCCTGTGGAACCGACCCACTGAACTGGCAGGATGTCCCACAGGATACCGATTCATCGGGGCTTTGTGATCATCTTGATGCGGATGACGACAACGATGGCTGGTGGGATCATATCGAGCAAATCTGTGGTTCAGATCCTCTCTTAGTGGACTCAGTCCCCAATGATTTGGATGGAGACGGAATCTGTGACACTCTAGACAAGGATACCGATGAAGATGGTTGGAGTGATTTAGATGAGATTCTATGTGAATCATCCCCCATAGATAGCAGTAGCATCCCCTTAGATTTGGATGGAGATGGTAGATGCGAAGTTCTACCTATACCTCTTCCAGAAGTGCATCAGCCAATCCGGCAAGAGGTGATTTTGCAACCAGCAACAATACAGCTTGCTGTGGGTGGCTCGGCGGCAATCCTTGCCGCCGGCTCAGTATACGCTGTAGAACCAGTCAGATGGACAGTATCACGCAAGGCGTGGTTGAGCCTTCTTCTGATGTTTGGAATGGTTCGTAAAACCAAAGACGGAGAGTTCCAGAGAGGCCGTCTTTACGGATATATTGAGAGTAATCCAGGGATTCATCTTTCTGCTCTAACCCGACTTTCGGATTTAGGTAATAACCAAGCAACATATCATCTTGATCGATTGGAAAAGGAAGGGCGAATTTGGTCGCGAAGAGATGGAAGATTACTCATATTCTTCGCTGATTCAGTAGCTATGGATACTTCCTTCTCGAGCCCCCTCTTAGATATCAACTTCAGTAAGAATTCGATTAAGCGCTCAATTCTGATGAATCTAAATCAAGCGGACCTAATGGATTTAGCAGGGCCAAGCGGCTCACAATTAGCAAAAGAAATTGGAGTCTCTCCTCAAGTATTCTCATACCACATTCGTTCTCTAATCGATTGGGATATGGTCGAGAGAAAGCGCTCGGGACTGAAAGTATCTATCTCAATAACTGAGTTGGGAATCGAAGCACTGACCGGTATTGATATCGAAGTCGAACAATAATTCTCAATTCTATGGACGTGATGAAAATCAGCAATAACTGGAAGAGACTTACTTGCAATAATTGTAAGAAAATCAGAAACCTTGTCTGGGATCCAGAACATAGATTGTGTTATCAGTGCCTAAAAGAATCCCAATACAAAGAAATTTGGGCGATTCAAGGTGATTCCTGAATACGATTGATACGTTTGCTTGCCTCTTGGGCTAACTCCCAGTAAGCAGAACTTCCTGGATTCGACTTGTTCGGTTTCTGACCAATAACGATGGGCGCTCCATCTAGAGGAGATTCGGCGATTGCTACAAGTCGAGGAATTGCAGTCTCGAATAATCTGTCTCCGAAATGTTTGCGAGCCTGTTCTGCAACAGTTCCTGACAATTTACTTCTCTGAACCATAGTCAGTGTAATTCCGAATAACCTTAGATTTGGGTTTACGGCTTGTTGTACATCACTTACAGTATTCATCAGTTGACTCATATTTTCCAGAGCATAGAATTCAGCCTGCACAGGAATTAGTACCCAATTCGACGCAACTAATGCGTTCACCGTAAGCAATCCGAGTGAGGCTGGAGTGTCGATGATTACTACATCAAAATGGCCTACTGCGCCTTGAATCGCTCTCTGTAAACGATTTTCCCGCCCGATTCTTGTTGCTAAATCAATTTCAATTCCAGCCAAATCTAAATCCGCTGGAAGTAACCAGAGATTATCTATTTCCAATCCCTTTGGTGGACCTCTTTTCCGTTCGGGATTTTGTCGAACAAATGCTTCCTTCATAGACTTGGTAAGTTGCTTCGGGCCGATGATACATTCCTCTATTTTGACTTCTGGGCCATCGATTCCTGCTTTGAATAACTCATTCATAGTCGCCCCGAGCGATTTTTTATCGACTCCAAAAGTAGTAGCGATGTTTCCTTTTGGGTCAAGATCAATCATCAGAATTTTGCGAGGTTCAATCCCAAATTCCTCGTTACCCATAGCAAGGGCAGCACCTAAATTGACTGCGGTGGTAGTCTTACCACACCCTCCTTTATGATTGACAACTGCAATCACCACGGGTCCAGCCATACGGCTCGGCTTGCCCCTTCAGCCTATCAGTCATCGCTTGGCTCACCGAGCCTACCTGTCATATTCAGACAGATTGCGACACACGGACCGATAAGAATCGCGAATAGAATTGTACCAATACCAAACTTACCTCCTAAAGTCCATCCAATCGCAATAACGAATATTTCTATCCCACTACGGATTCTTCCTATCGGAATTCCAGTCACTTTGGTCAAACCAGTCATCGTACCGTCTCTTGGACCTGGGCCTAGGTTAGCGGTGAGGTATAGACCGCTTCCAATAGCGACCAAAACTATGCCAACAAGGACCTGAATAATTTGTAATGAAAACGCCTCTGGTGTTGGTAAAATGGGCAGTAAAAACTCGATAGTTGCTGCGATTAAGATTGCATTCAAAATGGTTCCAATTCCAGGTTTTTCTCTCAATGGAATCCATAAAAGTAAGACCATGAAACTAACAAAAAATGTTGACTCTCCAATCGACCATCCTAGATTTTTTGCAATTCCCTCAGCTAAAACCGTCCATGGAGTATTCCCCAGTCGTGCTGAGATAAGGACAGCATCCCCTGCTCCAAAAATAATCAGCCCCAAGATTAGTAAAATCATGGTGGAAAAGCGTGGC
Source organism: Euryarchaeota archaeon UBA105 (assembly GCA_002496905.1). Classification (GTDB taxonomy): domain Archaea; phylum Thermoplasmatota; class Poseidoniia; order Poseidoniales; family Thalassarchaeaceae; genus MGIIb-O1. The sequence goes on from DALV01000104.1 coordinate 2,923, forward strand.
TTTAGCGTCCAAGGGTCGTCAGCGCTCCACCAAGTCGTAGGGACATTCTTCGCCGGTCGAAGAAACTCCATCAACCCCATCCGACAAAGCGAAGCCTAAGGAGTTCATAATCACAGGCGGCGATTAGCCGATTATTGGATTACAGGGACTGGCACTTCTGAGAGAATCTTCCTCATGATGTGCTGTCCAGTTACACCACGAATCTTTGATTCTGGCTTGAGCACGATTCTGTGGCTGACAACTTGAAGTGCAACAGCCTTGATATCGTCTGGAATAACATAGTCACGGCCATCGATCGCAGCGCTTGCGCGTGCGGTCTTGAATAGCGATTGGCTAGCACGTGGTGAAGCACCGGTAATCACACGGTGGTCTTCACGAGTACGGTGGACTAATTCTACGATGTAGGAAAGGATTGCAGTATCAACATGTACTGTCTCGAGGGCCTTCTGCATGGCTACAACCTTCTTCGGGGAGGTGATTGTCTCTATGTCGTGGTCATCTTTACCGCGAAGTTTTCTGCGTTGAAGGATAGATTTCTCTTCCTGACGATCTGGGTAACCCATTGACATCTTCATCATGAATCGGTCCATTTGTGCTTCAGGAAGTGGGTATGTTCCTTCTTGCTCGATTGGGTTTTGTGTTGCCATTGTGATGAAAGGCGCAGGTAATTTGTGGGTAATACCCTCAATGGTAACCTGCTTTTCTTCCATAGCCTCAAGCAAAGCGGCTTGGGTCTTTGGAGGTGCACGGTTAATTTCGTCAGCGAGTAGAACGTTGGTGAATAGTGGACCTGGGCGGAGTTTGAACTCTCCAGCCTGTTGGTCGTACATGTATGTCCCCATGATATCTGCAGGTAGCAAATCTGGAGTAAACTGAACACGCTTGAATTTACAACCTAGAGCTGTCGCGAAAGTGTTCGCCATCAATGTCTTTGCTAAACCAGGATAATCCTCGATTAGCATGTTTGCATTTGATAGAATTCCAATACTTACCCTTCGTAGATTTTCTTGCTTTCCAATGATAACTTTCGCCACTTCTCCCATCAGACCATTGGAGATCTGTGATACGGTTTGGATGAGTTCTCGGGACTTAGGGTCACTTGCAGCCATTGTCATCTGAGACACCTGAATATTCATCCTGCTAAATTTTTGATACTTAAGCGCTGGGTGTCTATGAACGCTTAGTGATTCAAACCCTTTAGAGACCCCAGAAATGCGAATCTTTACGATGAATCGCAGTTAATTCCTCTAGCACTTCTAATTCTGCACTTGTTAAGTCCATCTTTCTCAGCTTCTTTGCATGTGATTCTGGTATGTCCACTAAGAGCACATCATCCTCGTCTATTTGCCTTCCAACAGTGACTCCATCGATGGCAACGGCGACCTCTGCGCCTTGCTTTGCTTCCTTCATAGATTCTTGACCGGAACGTATGGATTTGATTTGCCCAACGCGCTCACCATTTTTCAATAAGCGTTGACCAACGTGAATTCTTCCAGCCAACACTCTAACTCCGACTACTGCAGGTTTTGAGACACGGAATGTGTGATCTGGAAGTAATAGAATTCGACCTGGATATACGACTTTTTCGCGACTAGCTTCTTCAAGTTCGCGAGTACGTTGTTCGACCCATTCTTCTCGCTCTTCGAGAATGTGGTAAATGATGTCTGAACCGAGATATTTGACTCCATTTTCTGAGTTTTCAATCTCTTCTTCTGCATCCGGTAGAATTTCTGTAGCGAATGCTAGAATAATTCTATGAAGTGGGTCGTTAGAGTTCTCTGCAGATCTAACATCTCGGCGATTTACCTTACCGATGCTGGCGTGGCGAATTGGCACCTCAACTGCTCGCAACTCCTTGGCAAGAGCCTCTAGGCCACCAACTGTATCGGCCTTGATGGTAACGCCTTCCTCGTCTAATTCAACTGAAAGGTTGGCTTCTGCATCAGCTTGGGAAATGGCCTCTTGGCGTTCAGCATCATTTGATACAACCCTAAGGGTAGTTCCCGCGAGAACACCATCTAAATCCGGAGCCGAGATTTTCAGACCTGAAGCTGCGTGTGCTGCTTCTGTGTCGTCCCATCGATTACCCGCGTCTCGCATTTCTGACATTCCACGCGGCGCAAACATTCCACGGACGTGTGTGGATACTCCACCTTCGTCTGTAACGAGAACGATTTCATCACCTTTTTTGACCGAACCACGATAGAGGATAACATCGAGAGTCTTCCCGAGACCTCTCTCTTCTTTCATTTCTAAAACGGTGCCTTCACCAGCACCTTCGATATCGGTTAATTTGTCTTCCAAATATCTCTCGGCAAGACCGATTACAACGGCTAATAGATCTTGGATACCTTCCCCCTCACGAGCTGAAATCGGAACAAGGGCGATTTCTTGAGTGAAATCCTTGACTTTAGAGTACATTTCTATGTTGAATCCATGTTCCGCAAACTTACCGACTAAATCCCAGTACCTCTGCTCAAACAAAGCTTGAGCATCCTTTGTTTGTTCTCTAAATGCCTGGGCCATTGAGCGTCCGTGAACCGAATCCCATCCATGGATTCGGTCGACTTTGTTGGCAGCGATTACGAAAGGTGTCTTTGCTTGCTTTAGGATTCGTATAGATTCGATAGTTTGCGGTCTGACACCTTCCATCACATCGACCATTAAGATAGCAATATCTGCTAGAGCGCCACCTCGCGAGCGAAGCGTGGAGAATGAGTGATGTCCTGGTGTATCTATGAAAAGTAAGCCAGGGGAATCAAACGACTTGTCACCAAGAAGAGGTCCACACAATTCGTTTAGGAGGTTTGCTGGGACTTCTGTTGCACCGATGTGTTGAGTGATTCCACCAGCCTCTCTATCCATTACACTGGCTTGTCGGCCAGACCCCAACCCTCGAATGTGGTCTAGAAGCGAGGTTTTACCGTGATCTACATGCCCTAAAACAGAGACAATTGGTTGGCGGCGTCCGGACATATCAAACACCTCATGCTCAATCCTCTTTCAAGTAGTAATTTCACTCGTAAATCTGACTCTCTGCATCACGAGTCCACTCGATGACACCTTCTGGGAACCATAGTCCCAATTCGAATGCAGCGGTATCTTCACCGTCTGAACCGTGGATTATGTTGTGGCCAATATCCATTGCGAAATCTCCGCGAATGGTTCCAGGAGCGGCCTCGCGCCCATTGGTTGGACCGATGATGTTTCTAGCTACCGAAATGGCATCTACACCAGTCCAAGCCATAGCGACTACTGGACCAGATGTGATGAATTCGATTAGACCGGAGTAAAATGGGCGCTCGGAGTGAACTGCATAATGACTCTCAGCAAGCTCCAGAGAAGGTGTTAGTTGACGTAGAGCAACAAGGCGCAATCCCTTGTTTTCGAAGCGTTGGATGATGTTTCCAACTAGGCCTCTTTGTACTCCATCTGGCTTTACCATTACGAACGTCGTCTGCATTCCCATGGTGCGGGCGACCCTCCCCTCCTTTTTCAATCAAACTCGTTCGGAAAATTTAGACGATTGATAGACTAACTCAAGAGGGGTTTGCTTATCGCAAGCCTAGATGGGAGAGGATTGCTGTGACCACGACCATGGCCCAGAGGGCCATGTGCATATAGGTCAACACGTGACTAAAGCCCCGGTCTTGGAGGCTGAATTAGTCCTCGAAGACGATTCTCCCGAAATTCCTTCTAGCGAGATTCCCCCAGTTGGAGAGGTCATCGGGGAATTACTAGATTCAGCAGGAATAGAAAAGAGAGGCTTAGCACTCGCCGCTGGTGCATTAGCAGTTGTCGGTATTCTCCTAGCAGTCATACTTCAATCTGTAATTTTCGATGAGATCGTTGACGAGGTTAAGCAAGAACTCGGAATATACGAGAGAGTTCCGGTATGGGAACGAAGTGAGTGGCCATACATCACGGACCAACCATATTCCTTCGTCATGGAGTTTGGTCCATACACTCTAAAGGAAACTGAGAATGATTGGAACTCCAGCCATCACTTCGTTGAATTTGATTTACCTCTCTCAGAAGGAGGTGCTGCTCCGAATGGTAAGGTCAGCCTAGGACTTTGGCTTCCGGACGTTCCGGAAGGAGTCAAAGTACCTGTAATCGCAGAATTCGGTCCTTATTTCGATGAAGCTTCGGTTCAAACTGGTCCGGTTGAACAACCAGGAACATGGCTCGGTAGCATGATAATTGATCAGATTTTACCTCATGGTTATGCATTTGCTCAAGTTTCTGTAATGGGTACAGGACGTTCAAATCACTGTATGGATTTGATGGGTAATGCCGAGCAATTAGGGGTTGACGCAGCAGTCACATGGCTTGGCACGCAGGATTGGTCGAATGGACGAGTTGCCATGATCGGCAAGTCATACGATGGATCAACCCCTTGGCAAGCGGCAACATTCGGTAATGAGCACCTTGCGACAATTGTTCCAATCTCAGGGCTCATTGGTGTAATGGAGTTGATGTGGAAGAACGGATCATCTGAGGCTCGAGCACCAATTATGCACAATGGAGTATATGGCTCGTATGGAATTGATGGAGATACAGAAGATATTGGCAATATGTGTCCCGATTACATCATCGGTCCGGGAACCGGCGTGGCTGCTTGGATGTGGGGTGGTGAAGCAGCGGGAACATATTGGAAGGAACGATATTTCCTAGACCGAGTTTTAGCTAATTACGAAGGTTCAGTCTACTTAATCCAAGGGATGCATGACTGGAATGTCGACCCACACATGGCGGTTCCAGTAATCAATCAACTCAAAGATGCGGGAATCGAAGCCAAGGGGCTGTTTGGACAATGGGATCATGATTATCCCGACCGTCCGGATTACCATTTCGACAGGTCGGGAGAAGGTCGAGGCCGTGAGGGGTACCCTCAAATGACTCGATTTGATTGGATGCAAGACCTTCTAGAATGGTTTGATTACTATCTCTTAGACAAGGGAGAGAAACCAGGTCTATGGGTTGAAATTCAAACTAACCAAGGGCAGTGGCGTCTAGAGGACCGATACCCGCCAGAAGGAATGACGACCCTTGCCCTTGACCTAGGCGGTGCTCTCATGAATGTTGCAGGCACTACTACAATTCTACCAAACGGTGCAACCGGCCCTGTTTATGAGACCAAACCTCTGGATCAAGATGTTTGGATTGCTGGACTTCCAAGACTCCACATCGATGTATCCACCGCAACAGTTGGTGGACAAATTTACGCATTACTGGAAGACTGTAACGAGAATGGCTCATGTATCCATATTGGTCATGCAATCATGGACCTGCGCTATCACGAAGGTGGCACAGATGAGCAAACATGGTTGCCAATAATTGAGACAATCAACGCCAAGATGGAATTCTTCACATTGGATGCTCAAATCTCCGCTGGTCACACGATAAAACTCAGTCTAGCCAGCACTGGAGAGGATTATCTTCCGGCCTCTACTAGTTCTGTTGTAACCATTCAAGAGGGGGCCGGTTCAAATCTTCTGCTAGATTTAATCGATCCTAGTGAAAAGATTCTATTTGATCCGCCAAAGTGTACACACAATGCTTGTACTGATTGGACCAATCAAACAATCTGAATATTCAGTTAGTTTTCTTGACGTTGACTGCGTTTGGACCTTTTGGCCCTTCACCAATTTCGTATTCGACGGTATCACCGTCATTGATTTCTCCTTCCACCTGACTCTTGTGGACGAAGAGGTCCTCTCCATCTTCTTGCTCTATGAATCCGTAACCCTTTATTCTGTTGAACCACTTAACTGTACCTTCAGCCATAATTCACTACCGGAAAACCATACTACTTGATGTAGCGGGTTAGGAATTCTAGCCCAAGGGCTGTATTTACTTGATTCCGCCTTTTTCGTATCGGCGAGTCCACTTTAATCGGCGTGGATTACGCTTGAGATTCAAGTGATTCTTGCGTGCCTTACTATCCTTGAACCAAAAGACAGTACCATCGCGCTTGATGAACATCATTCCGGTGCCCGGTTCGATTTCTTCGTGGGTGAAATTACAGACTCTTCGCTCTGGCATTACAATCACCTCATCGAGCACTGAGGCGACGGGCTTCACGACCTGTATCCTTCAGCATCAGAATATCGCCGATCCTTACCGGACCGACTACGTTACGAGTAATTATGCGACCAACGTCGCGCGGGTTAGGTGCGTCATTTACACGCACCTTGACTTGTGTAGCCTCACCAGTCATACCGGTGCGGCCAACAATTTCTACGACCTCTGCGGGCCATGCTTCGACTTCTGCCATCTGACTTCCTCCGTTATTTCCAATTCAGTTACTTCAGGCAGACAGAGTCTCGAAGTGTCCTTTGACTTCATTGAAGCGCTCAGCGCCATCCTTGCTAACGTCCATGACTGCTATTGCAGCTGTACGGGTACCTGTTGGCATTCCAGCAGCCTCAGCCAAATAGGCTTGGTCTTCTACGTAAATGAATGGGATTTCCTTTTCTTTGCAAATCATTGGGATGTGTGCTAAAAGTTCACCAGGGTTGACGTTTTCTGCCATAACTACCATCTGCGCTGTTCCGCGCTCGGCAGCCTTGGTTACTTCGTTAGCACCTCTCTTTAGTGCGCCGCGTCCGTCCTTTCCTAGGGCCTTTACCATCTCATAGACTTGCTCTTGCACGTCTTGTGGGGTCTCATATGCTATGTGTACACTCATTGGATTCACTCCTCATGTGGGGTAGTCCGGCGCACGGCGTGGCTGATATAAACGCAGCGGATTACCTACGGTAATTGTTCAACGCTCTCAATTATCGAACGCAAACGCACTGATGAGGGCTTCTTTGGCGGCTCACTAAATCCAAAACATGCGCTGATTTCAAAATTTGAGGGATTTCCCAAATCAACTCCTTCACATACTGCAGAAGAATGTTTGATTTTCGAAAGAGAATAGATACAGTACCATTCCCTTAGTCCATTACAGGTCAATCCATGTGTACTAGTTCCGAAGAATGCCTTGGCAAACCATTGTTCCACTGTTGAGATAAACCATCTTGGTCTTGGAATGGGTAATCCAAATTCCATCCCCCAGTGTAATTTGATATTCAATGGTGGTGCTTCAATTTCGATACTTTTTGATTGTCTAATTACTTCTATTGGGACGATATGTACTTCTTCAAAATTATACAAAGCTGAGACATAGTCTGCGTGTTTTTGACTTGGAGAAAGTAATACTCGGGCGCCATCCGGTTTAGCCCACATTACATTAGTGAAGGAACCTAGTGGTGATTTCTTCCAATCTCCAACTACAATTCTGTCGCCACTGGCGAAACCAGAAGAAGAAATTCTACCCTCAAAGATATCCATGATTATCCCATGAGGTTCTTTAGACCACGAGCGAGAGCGGGAGCTGAACTTACTACAGCCCTAGGGTTTGGAAGAGAATCTGTGCTGTGCACTCCATCTACGTGATTAGATAGACGAGAAATCGCACCTGCAGTGAACAAACCATGGGTACAGGCGGCATGAACTTCTGTAGCGCCTTGTCTGTGAAGGGCATCACTCGCCCTACAAATTGTACCACCAGTACTAATCATATCATCGACAATCGCAACAATCTTTCCGTTTACATCGAGATCTTTGGGTGTGTGTTCAATTGTATGGGCATCGATTCTAGTCTTCTCGAGATAACTGAAATCCCATCCACCAATTGTCGCTACTTCGGTTGCCCGATCAATAGCTCCCTTGTCAGGGCTCAAGATGAAATCAGGATCGACCTCTTTTGATAATCTAGCCGCAATCTCTGGCATCGCGCTAACAAATTCAACAGGGACGGATAAATCCTCGAGGATTGCGGGTGCATGAAGGTCGAGAATAGCGATTCCATCACAACAGCGTGCTAGCATCTCTCCAATAACCCGCGCACTTACAGCCTCACCAGGCGAGAATCTCTTGTCTTGACGAGAGTATCCAAAGTATGGTATCGCCAAAAAGAGGCCAGGGCCGACATCAGGGAGACTTTGTGGCTCCTCATTCTTGTAATTTGAAAGGTCTCCTGCTCTTACAGAAGCAATAGCCTCCAATAGTAGGATAGTTTCGAGCACACCTGAGTCTGGATAGGTGTTTGATACCAATACAACAGGCTCGCTACGGACCGATTCTATGGATTTGGATGGTACTCTAACATAACCCTCTCCATCGGGAAATCTTCGAGTGATTAATTCGACATGTTGCATCCCCAATAACGGGGCCAAAGCCTCTGCAATCGCTCGGCCTGAGGAACCACTCACAACCGGCATGAGTGAACTGCGCGAGTAGCGAGTCCTTCATGACTTCTCCGATTGGCATTCAACAAGGAATAAAGCCAGATGGGCATATTCAAAATGGGTATGCTTCTCGCGGGTTTGCTCAGGGGCGTGTAGCTTAGCTTGGCTGGAGCACCCGGCTGATAACCGGGAGGCCGCAGGTTCAAATCCTGCCATGCCCACCATTCCAACTTCCACAGTGGAAGTAAGATTCAGTGATACTTACTCAGAATCGCCGTTTAACTGTAAATAACTGGGTAAAGTAACCAATCTTTTGAGAGTACAGCGCAGAATCAATTCGTCCAAGAAGGCGGTAGTTCTGGCCAATTGCTTGACGGGAATAATCAGTTGTTCAGGCAGGTTATACTTGCGTCGCAAGATAGCGTGGGTATTGATAACAACACCACGGTATGTTCGTTTAACTTTGACAAATCCTGCAACATTCCCGATGTCGATGCCATCATTGTCCATGACAGCACGGTCGACCAATTCATCTGGCGCCCAAAGTTGTTCGTCGATACGAATAGTATTTCGCCACCTGCGTTGCAATTCTCTCATCGACTTCGAGAGTTTCACACCTCCATCGGGCCTTATGCTGTGCACCAACTCTTTCGATAATGGTGCATGTTCAGCTGGCTTTCGCATATATTCGCCCGCGACATCATCTACGACTTCAAGCCGCATTGATTTAACAAATTCATCTCGCGGATGAGATCTCTCTCCGGTAATCACGCCAACAAGTGTATCTCCGACGTAAACCTCTCTCTGAAGTAATTCCTGGATTCGGTATTCTTCGCTCATTTTTTTCCCTCAATTTTGCGTTGGGCTAGCGCATCCCCCGTGCTTGTCCCTAGGTTGCCTTCTGCGGATTAGCACTTATACTATCTGTTAACTAAGACTGATAATCCAATTTAAAATTTCACTTCATAATTAAAATTTCAATTGGAAAATTAAAGTGAGTTTGATTTTTTGTATGATTATCAGAACTT
>DALV01000104.1:12570-13182 GCA_002496905.1 Euryarchaeota archaeon UBA105
CCAGAATCTTTAGATTCTGAATTTTAATGAATAATTCATTGAGAATGTTGATGAGGCGGCCCTCGTTGGGATATTGATGGCTGGAGCATACGACCTACTCGCCGGGATACGAGCAAATTCAGGAAATGTCCGAACGGTTGGTTTGGACGATTCTGTGATACAAGAATTCGTCAGCACTGATTCAGATTTGGTAAGGGCAATATCTGAAGCTCATGAGAACCATTCTGCTTTGAGGAATGAAGTTGGAGTCGCAGCGATGATGTTAGATGAATCAGATCTCATCACTAAACTCCAGGAGGATTATGTCAACTTCTACAAACCAGAGACTGTAAACCCCTACATTCCAATCGCCGCTAGAGGTCCTTGGATAATCACATCACATGGTAGAGTTATTCATGACAACGGTGGATACGGTATGCTTGGGGCTGGACATGGCCCGGACCAAATTATTGAAGCTATGAGTAATAATTGGGTTATGGCCAACGTAATGACTGCTTCATTTAGCCAAAAAAGATTGGCCGATGCATTACGAAAGGAGGTTGGGCACACAAGAGGAAACTGTCCATTCTCTAGATTCGTGTGTCTGAATAGTGGTTCTGAATCTGTCACCAT
>DALV01000104.1:13557-29025 GCA_002496905.1 Euryarchaeota archaeon UBA105
CGACATGAGGGTAAGCCAATCAAATTGGTAGCGCTTAGACAGGCATTCCATGGCCGTACTCAACGTCCAGCTACGATTTCGGACTCCTGTAAAGACGGATACAGAACTAATTTAGCAACATTTAGAGATGATAACGTAATCATTGTCGAACCTAACGATATCTCTGACTTACAAGCAACCTTTGCTCGCGCCGATGAAGAGGGTTTCTTTATCGAAATGATGGCGATGGAGCCAATCCAAGGAGAAGGTAGTCCTGGCCAATGCATAACTCGAGAATTCTACGATGAAGCTCGAAGATTGACAAAAGAACACGGCTCACTACTGCTAGTCGACTCAATCCAAGCTGGTCTAAGAGGTCAGGGTTGTCTATCTGTAGTCGACTACGATGGCTTCCAAGATGCAGAGGTACCTGATTTAGAGACGTGGTCAAAAGCGCTCAACGCGGGTCAATATCCTCTCTCAGTTCTAGGACTAAGTGAGCGTGCTGCTGAATTGTATGTTGTCGGAATTTATGGAAATACCATGACAACCAACCCCCGTGCCCTTGAGACTGCAGTTGCAGTTTTGGATCGAATAACTCCAGGAATGCGTCAGAATATTCGTGACTCTGGTGATGAATTCCTCTCAAAATTAAGAGAACTGCAAGCGGATTATCCAGATTGCATCTCCTTAGTACAGGGCACCGGCTTGTTACTGTGTGCCGAATTAGATCCGGATAGATTCCCAGTAGTGGGATTCGGCGGAATCGAAGAATGGTGCCGAGAACAGGGATTGGGTGTAATTCATGGAGGTCAAAATGCTCTACGATTTACGCCCCATTTCGGTTTAACAAGTCCAGAGATAGATATGATTGTGGAAATTGTCCGTAATTGTCTGGATCACTTCATTGCAAAAGAGCAAGCAGCGGTTACAACGGCTTGATTTTTTAGCCATCACAACCATGAGGGAACGCCTACCCGACGGTTTTGATGACAAAGGTGGTGCGCCTTCTTGGGGAGCAAGATGCAGTATATCTAGCGCTTGCCGACCGATTAGAACGAGCAGGTGCAACCTTTACTCAGAATAAAGAAGATTCAGATTTGATAATCGCCATAGGGGAAAATGCTCCTCCAATGTCTGAAATTGATATTGCAGTTATTCCAGCCAAAATTTCTAATCCAAATGCTAAACTAATTTTTCGAATTCATGACATCCTTGTTCCTCAACAGGTAAATGGTTGGGGTGTTGAAATTATCTCCGATTGGATAAATTGGGTCAAAGGGGGTTCGCAAGGTAGCCCTCCAGAAGATATCGACGCCCGTCACTGGGTACACATTCGTGACGCTACAGATGCAATCGTACAGATTTCATTGACCGACGGGGATATCCCAAGTGGAGTCATTGATTTGGCAGGTCGTCGGGCTTGGAGTTCAGATGCGGTCTTAGACGAAATGAAATTGCTATGGAGGCGATACACTGACGCACTGCAGCTTAGCCATACTGTAGAATCTCTCACAAATATCCCTAGCCCTGCCTCACAACAATTTGATGGGCAAATCTCTCGGCCTAATCTAGTTCCATTGCATAATGCAATGCTAGCATCTGGTCGAGAAGAGGGATGGAGACCTCTAACCGCTATGCGCGTGGGGTTGATGGAATTGTTCGCTCATTCGCAGGGCGAATGAAAACAATAGATCGTAATCTAATGTTCAGGAGCGGTCTGCTTGGACTTGCTTCCTAACGTCCTGTGCTGCAGCCTTAATGGTCTGCATAGTCTTGCGGACTCGTGTTCCAGCTGCGTTCACGCCCTTGTCGTGCTTTGCAGCATCTTTCATAGCGTCGGTCAATTCATCAATCATGTTCTGCATCATTGCCTCTACGGACATGAAGCACGGCGCAACGCAGACACCACTTAAGCAATATCCCGCCCTATACAAGCCAAAGCGACTCAGAATAGTCAACGGAATACGCCGAGGACGGCAATTCATGAGAATAGGTCTGCGCCCAATAATGGAAGCAATACACTAGCGTCTCCTTCCACCACAACATGTGGGGCCTCAGGTCGAACCTTACCCCAAGAAATCGCTTCCTTAAGGCGAGCACCGGATAGAGATCCATCGTGTTCGGGAGCGGTAGTAATTCCAACTGCGGAATCTAACCCATCTCGATATTGATTCCACCAAATTACGTGGTGCTTCGAAATTCCTCCCCCGACCATCAATGCATGAGATTCCTCCGCAGTCCAAGTCAGGTCGGAGAGAATTTGCTCGTCAGCGAGGAAATCCACTATGAAGTTAGGATTCTTCTGCCGATGCATGAATAATTGTGCTCCGATTGATCCATCCGAAAGTCCAGGTATAACCATCGGTATGCGATGTTTTGCAATCCAGTAAAGAAGAGAGGTTTCGTCTTCAATTCGATCTCCCATAGCCCAGCAGAGTTCCACAGATCCAAATCCTAGCCACGGATTATCTGGATTAGCCGCTAACCTTTCTTCTTCGATTTCATCCAGCCATGGAAGTACAACTCTTTCGAGAATTTCTCCATAGCATTCGTTTGGTACGATGACGTTACCTAGGCGATTTAGTCCCTCTTCTCCAAGAGCAATATCGTCGAGATTGAAATCTCCATGAAAGTAGTCTTGGTAAGTTCTTGCGATATCATGATCCAAGGTACCACAAGTTGTGATAATGACGTTGAATGACTTTCGCTTTACGGCCTCAAGGAAAAATCCTCGAGTTCCTGTAGCGCACAGGCAAGCAGGGAATGAGAGCCAATTCAAAACCCCATCATCATTTGTTTTTGCCATTGATTCGCCAAGAATATCTCGCGCGTGAGCGAGTTTAGTCGCAGTGAAGCCTCCCGCCCGCGCCATTTGGTCGATGAGATCGCGTGGGCTATCGACAGAACCGAAGTCATAATCCTCGACAGGAGCCGAGAAGTCATCGCGGGAGTATGCGGTCACGAATCCTCCGGCTCGCTCTTTCGTATTCAATTCAACTAAGGCTATTCCAAAGGATTCCGTATACAGATTGTATTACTCTGCGGTCTCAATCTGATAAATACGATCTCGAATTGCGGCAGCTCGTTCGAAGTCAAGTCTAGCCGCTGCCTGCTTCATTTCTTTCTCGAGACGTTCAATCAATTTGCTTCGCTCACTATCATCAATTGGAGTATCTTCCACATCATCTTCAGTCAATGCCTCGTATGCAGCATCAACCCATTCTGGTTGGCTTATGTTATCCAAAACAGAATCTGTAGAATTCCACGCACCAGCTCCGAGACCGTATTTCTTGACAATTCCATCCAGGCCTTTCTTTCCTGGTTTACGAGCGACCAATCTTCGACCGCCGCCCTTTCCTTTTCCAGCTGCTCCAGCCATCAAATCTTCAACTTCCGCTCCCATTACAGGTAGTGCCTTTTGAATTGTCTTCGGGATGATTCCATTAGCCGCGTTGTGTGCTTCTTGTCTGCGTCTTCTAGCGGTTGTTTGCCCTATTGCCGCCTCCATCGAAGGAGATACAGAATCGGCATACAAAATCACCTTTCCATTCTCGTTTCGACTCGCTCTACCAATGGTCTGTAACAATGAACGCTCATTCCTTAGGAATCCCTCACGTTCAGCATCAAAAATTGCAACAAGCGAAACCTCTGGGATATCGAGACCTTCTCTAAGAAGGTTGATACCAACAATTACATCGATATGACCTAGTCTTAACGCTTTGATGATTTCAGTCCTCTCTATCGTATCAATTTCGGAGTGAAGATAGTGTGCTTTTACATTCATCTTGAGTAAATACTCTGCAACTTCTTCAGCGAATTTGATCGTCATCACAGTAACTAATACTCTCTCGCCTCTCTCAACACATTGGTTGATTTCGCTAAGTAGATCGTCGACCTGACCCTTGGTAGGTCTTACTTCGATATCAGGGTCTAACAACCCAGTAGGGCGAATCTCCATTCTCACAACTTCGGGTAGGTCAACAAGAATTTCTTCCATAGGATAGCGTGCAATTTTCTTTGGCACATCTGCTTCTCCCGCTCCACCCCCAGCCGGTGCATGTAGCAGCCCCTCGTGTACGTTTTTTCCAGAAATTTCCGCCAGATGGCGCAACTCCCTTTCTCCGGGGGTTGCGCTGACATAGAGCATCTGAGGAATCAATTCTTGGAACTCTGCAAGTTTCAGAGGACGATTATCATGAGCGCTGCGAAGTCGGAATCCGTACTCGACTAGATTGGCTTTTCTCGACCAATCTCCACCAAACATTCCACCTACTTGTGGTAGGGTAACGTGACTCTCGTCCATGATTACGAGATACTTTTCTCCTCCTCCGTGATATGACTCAGCACAATAACGGTAGAAATCAAGCAAACAGTATGGTCGCTCTCCCGGTTGCCTGCCATCGAAGTGCATCGAGTAATTTTCTACACCCTTGCAGGAACCGGTTTCGCGTAGCATCTCTAAATCGAACTTAGTTCTCTGTTCTATTCTATGAGCCTCTAAATCTAGACCCTTTCTCTCATAGAAATTGATTCTTTCATCTAATTCTTCTTCGATATCCTCAATCGCTTGCAGAAATCTTTCCTCACTGGTCATGTAGAATTCCTTTGGATGAATCCAAGCTTCTTCAAATTCGTCAAGCGGTTCCCATGAAACTGCTTCGCAGACTGTGATTTTTTCTATTCCATCCCAGCCGAATCGAATTCTAATTGGATCATCTCGGCTAGGCATCCATACATCGAGGACCTCACCTCGAAGTCTGACATCTCCTCTAGCAATATCCCCGGTTGTTCTTCGATATTGCATCTCAACCAAGGCGCGTATTACATCCTGTGGTTCTAGCGCTTCTCCAACCTGCAAATGCAAATACGATTCCTGGAATGCTTCTGGAGGATTCAAACCATAAATTGCGCTAACAGTTCCAACAGTAATTACATCAGGACGAGTAACAAGACTAGCAACAGTCGAGAATCGTTCTTGTTCGATTCTCTCATTCATCTGCAATTCTTTATCGATGTATAAATCTCGATTAGGTAGGTAAGCCTCGGGTTGGTAGTAATCGTAGTAACTAACGAAGTACTCAACCGCATTCTCTGGAAACAGCTCGCTCATCTCTTGCCATAACTGTCGAGCGAGGGTTTTGTTATGAGACAAAATCAACGTAGGCAATCCCAATCTCTGGATGATATTTGCCATAGCGAAGGTCTTGCCGGAACCGGTAACTCCCATCAAGACACAGCGCTCTTGACCTTCTTCGATTTGATCCATCAGTCTGTCAATAGCTTGCTCTTGATCCCCTGCTGTATCATATTCCGAATGAAGATGGAACATGCTGATATCTGACATTGGCATCACCTGAGGGATATCGTGCTTATCTTGGGAGTTATTGAACTCTGATGTTGAACCTAACCTCTTATTGCGTTCCAACGGCGCTTGGTTCATGCATGATTGCGGCCGCTAGCAAGACCCATCCGGTTAGCATCGAAAATCGGAACAGAGTCGTTTGAAAATCTGCAAGTCTTTCTCTGGCAATGATGACAGCGATATTTGCAATCGCCATAATTCCAGCGGCTGCTAGGAAATAGATTTCATCCATCGGGTCGGCGATTGCAAAGCATGCAAACCAAAGTAAAGTCAGTTGTACCGATGTTCGTGTAGTTGCTTGTTCGGAAAATCTCGCAGGGAACGAATGAATTCCTTGTTTGCGGTCGCTTTCAACATCCATGCGAGCATAATTGATATCAAAGGCAGTAATCCACAGAGCTACTCCTAAACTGATGAAGAAGATGGTAGGGTACCAATGTGAACCTAGTATTGCATCCCATCCATGGACATCAGCCGAAAGCGCCAACCAAGCGCCCGCTGGAGCCAAACCAAGGCATAGCCCCAACCAAAGGTGACAACCCCAAGTGTATCGCTTAGTGTATGGATAAATTACGAATGCCAATACAGGTAACCAAGCCATCATCAAAGCGACATCATTTAGTTGCCAGGCACTGAATAAAAGCATAATCAAGAATGCCGCACCTAAATTCCAAGCGGTTCGCACAGACATTGAACCACTTACTAGGTGTCGGCTTTCAGTGCGTGGATTTTTAGCATCTATATCACGATCAATGATACGATTTAGAGTCATTGCAAGACCCCTTGCCCCGACAGCTGCAATTAGAATCCAAACAATGTCAATAGACATCCAACTCGAGTCGCTTGGGAGTTCATCGATGAATTGATTGTGAGCGTGAATGTAACCTATTAGAACGAATGGTAATGAAAAGAGAGTATGCTCGACTTTGACGAATTCGAGAATTTCTTTGACTCCCATAATTCGACCTCATAGATTGTTCTCTTTCATCCAAGCCTCAACCTTAGCCTCTATTTCAGGGTCATGAAGAGTAACCCCTGGCCAGCGCCTAACTGGGTGTGGCCCTGTATTGCTTGGAATCGGTGCAGTTGCATCCCAAGCAAGTCGACAACGATTTTCATCGAAATGTAAGTCCCTTGCCACATCGAATCTACAGAAGAATTGCCACAGAAGTTTCCTTCTCCATCCCTCTGCCTGTAAGTCTGCATCATCATCGGTGATGAATAGCCAGCGCAGATTTTCAGAGCCATCTATCGACCAGATAGCCTCTTTGAGATTTACGATATGTTCTCTCTGCGCTGTAGCACCTTCCTCATCGACGATTTCAACCGATTCTTCTGGCCTTGGTCCGCCTTCGATATGTGTAGTTACAACCATCATCGAAGGACGTAGCATTCTGACTTGAGTAACTCCTTCAATTTGGCTTACAGAATCAATCAATGATTCACCGGGTCCATCTGGAATTGTCAGCCCAAACATCGGATCATCATGAGTTGGGCTAGAAGCATCAATCATCACCTTGTCATGGACATTTAGGTAAGGGGAGGCATGTGCAAGTGAGTCAGCAACTTGACCTTTCAGAACTTGTACATCGCCCGAGATGTCTACCTTTGAGTCCAAGACGTCAAGAAGAGCATCTAGGTCCTTTACAGGATGTTCTGGGTCGCAAGCGACAATCGATTTCAGGAACATCAATTGACCAGCGCCAAGTAATCCCAATGCAGTCTTACGAGCCTGTCGAGGATAGCGTTGTTTGCTAGCCACAATCGCTAGATTATGGAATCCTGTTTCCAATGGTAGGAATAGATCAATCACATCTCTGTGTTGAAATTTTAGAACCGGACGGAATGCATCTCCCACCGATTCACCTAGATACCCATCTTCCATTGGTGGAACTCCAACTATGGTTGCTGGTAGGACTGCATTCTTTCTGTGAGTAATTGCGGTTACGTGCATGAAGGGATACTGCTCAGCCAATGAGTAGTAGCCGAAATGGTCACCAAATGGGCCTTCGAGTTTAGTCTCTCCAGGAATGGTATAACCTTCGATTACGAAGTCGGCTTCTGCTGGAACATACAGATCGTTAGTCAGACATTTTGTCAGTCGTAGTCGGCTACCTCCGAGTAAGCCTGCAAATTCGTATTCAGACAAATTGTCTGGAAGAGGCGCTATGGCTGAGAAAATCAATTCCGGCGGCCCGCCAATACAGATTGCAACAGGCATTCTGTTATCGCCGGAATCGGCAGCGTGGTCAGCTCCATGCTTGTGACGCTGCCAATGCAATCCAACCTCTTTAGGTCCGAAGATTTGGCCTCGATACATCCCCATATTGTGGACTCCTGTATTTGGGTCTGCTGTAACTACTAATGGTAGCGTGATGAATGGACCACCATCCTCCGGCCAAGTGGTTGGAATCGGAAGTTTTGTCATATCAGGATCAGCCATGCGAACTTGCTGGCATGCCCCTTTCCTGACCTTCTTTGGAGCCATCGACATTCCCTGCAAAGCGAGAGGAATTCCAGTCCATGGCGCTCGAAGTATCCCACCTATGTCCGGTTTCATCAGACCGACCATCCTATTGCCAATTTCTGATGGTTCTTCGACACCCAAAGCGCGATTGGTTCGCTCGTATGTTCCGAAGAGATTCATTGCCAATGGAAATTCACTAATCGAACCATCAGCCAATCGCGGCTGTTCAAACAAAACCGCAGGCCCTTTGGACTTGACCAACTTGTCAGCGATGGTTCCCGCTTCTAGAACACAGTCTATTGGTTCGCTAACTCTACGCAGCTCTCCTGCACTGTCTAACGCGTCGATGTAACGCGATAGCCTACGCCAAGTCATAACCGCGCGTGGCGATTCACCGTTGAATATGTTCGTCATGACATTTTGGACAATTTAGCCGACGGATTCATGGCCTATCCCACCTCGCCAACCATCGTGGCGGAAGACATCACGACGTGCGATGTGCTGGTCATCGGCGCCGGACCGGGTGGCGGGAACGCCGCTCTTCACAGTGCTAGAAATGGCCTCAAGACGATTCTAATCGAGGACCATCCAGAAATTGGAACTCCTGTTCACTGCGGTGAATGTATCTCTGATATTGCCTGTGATAATCTCAAACTTGACCTACCTGCACATGTAATCAGTAAGCGAGTGCATGGTATTCGTGTGATATTCCCAGATGGAACTGCCAAGAAACTCACCGAGGAAGGCTACGTTTTGGAAAAGCATCTATTCGAGCGCTGGATTGCGGAAGAAGCAGTTTCAGAAGGAGCGCAATTACACCTGTCTCACAAATTGCGCACCATGGAGAAACAACACGATCAGTCAGGTAAGTTCACAGGTTGGCTTTGTGATGGTAATGGTGACCAATTTCCAATCCAAACAAAGGTTGTCATCGATGCTTCAGGAGTAGCCGGAGTAGCTTCTAAAATCCTCGATCTAAATCCTCGAGGTCAGGTTATTGCCGGAATGCAATACGAGATGCTGGAAGTCCCAACAGATGATTATCTCGACTTCTACATTTGGCCGGAGTACGCCGAAAAGGGTTACCTTTGGATGATTCCAAAGTGCGATGGCAGGGCAAATGTAGGCTTGGTTACAGAGGATAAGCCTCGAACAAAGAAGGCCCTGGATGAATTCATTGAAGCAACCCACTTCAAAGAACTGGAACAAGTTCCGCCTCCATGGAAGGAAAAGGGCAATCCTGCCTTCGGTGGTACGATTCCAATATCAGGGCCATTCGAATTTACCTATGATGATGGGCTGATGCTGGTGGGCGATGCAGCCGGCTTCACATCACCATTATTCGAAGGTGGCTCACATCTTGCTCTAAAGTCGGCCACCTTCGCAGCCGAAGTTGCTGTCGAGCAAATAGCAGCCGATGACCTCTCGGCGAGCAAAATGTCTCGTTATCAGAAACTCTGGAGCGATGAATTCCCTCCTTACGGCAAAATTTTGCGAGGAAAGTCGGCCTTATTCGACCTTAGCGATGAGGATATGTCAATAATGGCTCAGTGCTTCCCAGATGAAATGAGTAATATGGGACCTCATGGAAAGTTAGCGGTCTGTCTGCGACTATTTATGCGAAGACCAAGCCTCTACGGAAAGCGGATTATACCTGCAATGCTTTCATTCGGTTATTCAAGGGCGAAGTTTTACGGCTGGTGATTCGATACTCCCAACTGTTGGAAATCTCCTAATGTTGCTGGCGGTAGTGTCCAGCCTAATTTGGTGCTTCTCACGATTACCAGCAGGAGAACCTCTAGCAAGACATACTACTCTAGCGGCTCAAGTCGCACCTTGGGTATTCTTGACGACTGCATTCATATTCGATTTCCAAGCTTTAGATTTGGTTTCGAGATATGGTGGAGAAGAATTACCACTGCTATATCGGATCTCTGCTGTTTGGGGAGGTAGAGCCGGGCCACTTCTGCTTTGGGCGGCAATAATGGGTACAGTCACTTGGTTCATGTCGGGGCGCAGCGTCTCGAATTCAGTTGAAATTAGACTAATGCACGGTTGTACCGCTGCAATAATTGTTATTTCTTGGATACTCTCTCCTTTTGCAGAGTCAACCGGTTGGAGAGGGACTCTGAATCCTCTCCTCCAAACCGACCTAATGGTAATTCATCCACCCCTTGTTTTCGCATATTACTCACTTTGTCTAGCAGTTGCAAGTATAGCACTGACCGGACTCATCAAAGGCAGTAATGCAAGGCAGGTTCACGAGGCTCAGCTACACTGGGCACGAGCAGGATTCCTAATCGGAACCATAGGAATTGGATTAGGTGGATTGTGGGCATATACAGTTCTCGACTGGGGCGGATATTGGGCTTGGGATCCTGTCGAGACAGGTTCTATTCTACCCTGGTTTGCGCTGTTGATGATTGTTCATGCTCGTGCGCGAACCGATTCTCAAAAAGAATCTGCAATAATCGCATCACCAGCCCTTGGTATGCTCGCTGGCGCACTTGCAATCCATGCAACTTTAGTCACACGGGCAAATGGAGTATGGGCTTCAGTACACTCTTTTGTCGGCAATGAAGAAGCAAGAGAATACAATGACCCGTACATACGAATAGTACAATTATTCGATGACGGTGCTGCCGGTCTAGAAGTAGCAGCATATTTTCTAATCATGATTTCACTTTGTTTTGCGGCATTCTTGTGGTTAGTAAAACAACAGGACAAACTGCTTGATTCTTCTTCAAAGAGTTCGATGCTAATTGAAAATCGCGAACTCTCTATTGTTCTGCTAATAGCAACCATTGCCTTGGGCATTTGGATGGGTTCAACTGCAGTAACTTTTGTCGGTGGAGCACTGATGTATTTACTAATCAAAGGAGATTCCGATAAGCCTCCTGTGGCTTGGGTCTTTGGAGGGGTATTCCTGATGTTGTTCGCAAGTTGGTCTTGGGCCGCAACTCTGCAACAATCGATTATTGGGATGTTACTATTCCTTGCACCATGGTTGATGTCAGCGGAGGAAGAGGAATCACCTCTAACGAAACTGTTCAACGATACTTCAGTCCGAATGAAAGTCGCGAGGGCAATTCCTTGGTATTCAGCCGCTGCCTTCTTGACGTTGACTTGGTTATTGCTTACAGCCGAGATAGATGGAACCAGTTTAGCCGCTCACGAATTCTATGGTTCGTCGATAATTGTCTTGGCGATTCTAGCGATTACAATCTACTCTCTCGGAAAGAGCATCGATGCAAAGCGTGGAAACGCATTCATGGCTACTACACTACTCGCCTCGTTACTATTCGCATATTACGCAGATGAGTTCTCTATTCCCGGCGATCCACAACTTATGCTCACCGATAATATCTCACGAGGCGCTCTTGCCATGTTCATGCTA
Organism: Euryarchaeota archaeon UBA105; assembly: GCA_002496905.1. Taxonomy (GTDB): domain Archaea; phylum Thermoplasmatota; class Poseidoniia; order Poseidoniales; family Thalassarchaeaceae; genus MGIIb-O1. The sequence goes on from DALV01000104.1 coordinate 24,766, forward strand.
ACTTGGTTATTTGTCGCTCTCCCTCCAACCGCAAAGGTGGTTTTCACAACAGGACGTAAGGTATTGCCTAAATTGCGTTCCAAAGGAATAACGGCGAAATCTAATTCGGCGCGTTTGAGATTACTTGGTTCCCATCTTGCACATTTGGGACTAATTCTCCTCCTATTGGGCCATGTACTTACTACCACATTGGTAGATCGTGCAGATCCAAGTCATTTGGTAACTCTCGAAAAAGACACTCCCGTTGAATTCAAAGAATACGAACTAACCTTCCGAGATACTGTATTGTGGGATGAGGAGGACCCTGAATACAATTACAAAATCGGAGAAGGATTCGCTGGATTTGTAATAGAGGTGACAAAAGATGGGGAAAAAGTCGACGAAGTCACTCCTGGAATTCTTCGCTTTAATTTTGCAACAACCCGCTCGGAAGTTGATAGGATGGTTCGCCCGAGTGGAGATATGATTTTCATTCTCGACCAACAACAAGCGGAAATCAGCCTGTCTTCAATGATGCGTGGTGAGATTGATCAAGTGGAAGAAATCCGAGTCACAGTACACGATTTACGAGGTTCTCACCTCGTCTGGGTTGGTTGGGGTCTAATCATGCTGGGAGGCCTTGCAGCCTTGCTCAGTAGTAGCCCAGTAGCCTCTGAAGAAGAGGAATAATCCGAAATATTCTCCCTAAGGGAGAACCGTTTGTATCAAAAAGGGAAGATAGGTCGGCGGGTCGCCCTCAGGAGGCTTATCCATGGACAACGGTGCAATCGTTCACATCGAATACGACCTATACAACGCTGAATCTGGCGATCTTATCGAGACTACCAGAGAAGAGATCGCCAAGGAGCATGATGTCTTCGATGAAGCTCGAACTTACGAGCCAATGATTACCGTAGTCGGTGAAGGTCGTCTAATCGCTGGATTTGAAGCCCACCTCGTGGAAGCAGAGGCTGACAACGAATACACATTCGACATCGAGCCTACCGAAGCATACGGAGAGCGCGACGCATCTCTTGTGGAAACGATTTCACAGAATGTATTGCTCCGCAGTGTTAGTGATCCTAACATGCTAGGAATCGGCGCTCCGGTCGAAATCGGCGGCCGTAATGGTGTCTTGCAGATGCTACGTGCCGGACGTGCTCGTGTCGATTACAACCACCCTCTAGCGGGTACTACACTGCGCTATACCTACACCATCGTAAAGGTTGTAGAGGACCGCGCTGAGCGTGTTGCTACACTTCTACAGATGAATACTGGTCGCTCTGACTTCGAGGTTGAGTTTGATGGCGATGATGTCACCATCACACTACCTGATTCAATTGCATACGACCAGAACTGGGCATACGCCAAGTTCTCCTTGGTACGCGCACTGCGTGAGCACCTAGAGGTTGGAACCGTGATCTTCCGAGAAGTTCACGAGCCACGTGTCGCAGCTGATGAAGAAGAGTGATTGTGCCTCTCGGTACTCACAGGGCACGTCAACGCCTCACGGCTCAGTTTACCCTTTTGTCGTCATTGAGGCGACTTTGCGAGATACCCATTGGTCATCAATGTAGCAGTTAATTAGAAATCAAATAAGAAATATCGAGAAAATAGGAGTCCCCAGAATGATCGGTGAGGATTTAGGAGGGGGAGAAGAAATCCACGAAGGTAGTGACAATAGTCCAACTCTAACAGGAGATGTAGCCTTCCTCCAAGAGCAGCCGGAAATAAGTCAAAATCCTCCCGAATTGCAAAAGCGAATGATGAACAAAAATCTTCAATTCTTCCTAGGAGTGTTGGTTTATCCTATTTTGTTGATCATTGCAGGTTATTTCTTTTTTGAAATAGGCTGGGCAATTGGCAATTATGACACTGCGGTTTTCATCCAGTGGACTGTAATAGTGGGGGGATATGTAGTTGGAATTGTTCTTGGCTTTACTTCAGGCCATAGATCATTTGCTTGGGGAATAATTGCTTCAATCGTAATCATCCCATTCTTGATTTTCATCCTATTTTTATTATTGATTTTGTTATTAGTATTCAGTGATCCTATTCCCGGTATGTGAATTCGATCCTCTGGTGAGTGTGCAAATTAGAGAACTAATTCACTCTACTCTCCGTTCGGTTGAAGACTGAGAGGCGACCCAGAATGATACATGCGCACGCGGCTGACAGCGTTCAGTTTGCTGCTGATGCTGTTTTTTTCCACCATTAGTGCTGGTTGCATGGGTTTGGTTATGCAACGTGAAATCATGGAAGATATGCGTGAAGAACCGTTGGTTATCAATAAAGACGAGTCATTCTTTTGGGAAGTTATCTTCACCTCAGAATCCCTTGATCTTGAATCCGTTCAATACACTAATGATACCCCGATTGTATTTGACGAGACGGTGTCCAAAATGTCGATTACCTTCCGTGCTGAATTCCCTTATTCCACTCTTCTTGACCTAAACGAAAGCAATGAACTCCGATATATCGAAGTAAGGGTTTGGGAGCCAGGTGTAAAGGAATCTGGCGGTAATCCATATTGGGAGGTAAGGGCCACTCAGGATTACCCATTGGAGAGATTCGATTTCTCTGATTTGGCAAATGGTAAGTGGACGGTGGAAATTGATGCTCGAGGATATGGAGCCGACCTCCCGTTAGAACAACTTTCTTTCCATGATTATTTCGAAATGACGCTTACTATTACCAAACCATGTGTACAGTTTGCAGAAATCCACCAAAACGATGACTGTACCGATTTGTCAGTACTCGAAAACCAGTGACTTTGACTTCTACGCCCCTTTGGGGCAATGCGTAGCGCTTATGAGGGGAGGTCAGGTCGCCGCGCCACTGAGGATACACCATGAGTGAAAATGAGTCCCCCCTAGTACCGTACGATGTCTATGAGACACACGCGGTTCACATCGGAACAAATCAGAAGTCCTCGGATATGCAACGCTTCATCGATACCGATCGAGCGGATGGTAGCGGGCTTCACTTGATTGACATCAATCAAACTGATGCTCGAATCAGAACAGTTGCGAACTTCTTGTCTCGCTACGACCCTGATAGAATCCTTGTTGTAAGCGCCCGCCAATATGGACAGAGGCCAGCTCGAAAATTCGCTCAGTCAATCGGTGCAAAACGAATCGTTGGCCGATTTATCCCGGGTACTCTAACCAATCCTAAACTACGTACTTACACCGAACCTGAGGTATTGTTCGTAACTGACCCAGCGGCCGATTCGCAGGCTCTGTCAGAGGCTGTATCAACAGGTCTTCCGATAGTTGGAATTGTAGATGCAAACAATACTCTTCGAAACGTTGACCTTGCGCTCCCTGCCAATAACAAGGGTCGTCGCTCGTTGGCTCTAATTTACTGGCTACTTGCCCGAGAGATGCTAACATCTCGCGGTGCTACAAACTACGCAGATTGGGAACGTGCTCAAGACGTAGAAGAGTGGGAATCAACATTCTGAATTCTAACTTTCATCCCACCAATCTTCGTCGTTGTTGGCATTATCCAACGCTTCCTTGATGAATGAGAATATTCTCTCAAAGTTTTTCTCAGCATTAATTTCTTCAGACCTTATTTCTTGGTCCGCGATTAATTCTCTAATCTGCAAGTAATCATCTCCTCCCCGATCTCCCAAGAAATTGAACTCAAGTTGCCTACCCTTTGATTTTGAATCCTCAAGATACATGATGAAGGAATCGGAGTCAATATTGCTTATCTTGTTTAGTAAATCACCTTGGGAACTAACTTTGATTTTCATTTCCTTTTTTCCATCCAATAGTAGAGTATAGCTGCTCCTTTCGATTGGTGTTTGATCATTAGATGAATCTAGGGCTCCAGAAAGTCGAGATAGTTCTTCAAATTCTTCTTCAGTAAAGCTTCCTTGTTTTTTCTTCAGCCATGCACTCCTCGCTTCGGCTTGAAGTTCCGTCGCTTCAATAGGAGTAATCCAAGAGTTATGTGATACCCGTTGCAATTTGTACCGCTTTCGTCTCTCCTTTGGTACAAAGCTCTCGAATCTTCTCGCAGTCACGAACAAGAATATTGGAATACCATTGCAGAATAAACAGGGTAGGGAAAAAAATGCATTATCATTTTTCCAGAAAATCTCCAACCATGATTGTTTAACTAAAACGGCCTCTGAATTATCATTTGGATTAACATATCCAGTAATGTTAGCACCAATAATTATACCTCGATTTTCTAGCCATTGATTTGCTTTGGAATCACTTGACAGATTCGGAGGATAGAGGATATAATCTTCACTTACGTAATTCA
>DALV01000046.1:0-148 GCA_002496905.1 Euryarchaeota archaeon UBA105
TAAACAACCGGCTAAAGTCGAAAAGAGAAGTATTCCAATTAGTGTGGTTGCTATCAGTGTCCTTTGCGTCATTATTAGGGCTCCCTAAACCACGGGACTGATTAGTAGTTTATCTATTTTAGGGTGCCCTAAACTAACAATATTAGTT
>DALV01000046.1:474-14703 GCA_002496905.1 Euryarchaeota archaeon UBA105
CTATTATGCCGCCGATAGCAATATTTCCTTGGTCTCTTTCGGATTTGTAATGAAGCGGGAACGTGTGCTTAGAATCGCAGTTCTGTTGACTATGTTTGCCATGATGTCTTCGTGGCTACCAATGTCTAGTATGAATGAAGATCTTGAACAATCTCAAGAGAGACGCGAGCAACTTGGTCCTGATGGCCCTACACTAGAGGAACAATGTAGCACAATAACATTCGAAGATATGTTTGAGTACAGTAAAGCAGTATTCAATTTCACTATTGCCAGTGATTGGAGTTCTGCCGAAATTCAAGCTGTAGCTTGGGTAAATGGAACTCTGGCAGATGATGTCAGACAGAGTCTAGATGAATACATCGCGGCAATCTACCCAAGTGGTGATGACGAATGGATCTCTACAGATGAAAGGGAAGGTGTTCGAGCCGTCGCTTCAGAGTGTGTACAATTTACTCTTACCAGAATGGGAATGCGCGATGGAAGTCCTCACAGAGGAGGAGAGGGGACAGATTGGAAAAATACCTCATGGACTGAAGACGAGGTCCTAGTCGAAGAATGGAATCTAGTCCCTCCTAGGCATTCGGAATCAAGAGAATGCTCTGGAATTGGGGCAAGTAGTGATTGCTATGAAGTGCCTGTTTACCCAGATAGCGATCGAGATTGTGATACCGACATAGATCCATCAAGTGGTCAGGATGAGTGTAGAATGATGCTATGGTTAAATGCCACTATGACAATATCCAGCCTCAATAATCCTAGTGACTTCACTCTAGCTTACAACGCCTCAAACATGAGTGGGGCAGAGTATCATATCACATTCCCTGTAACCGAAGGACTGCGTCTAGATATGTGGGAAGAATGTGAAGGGCGCGACGTGCAAGTTGACATGGGTGACTTTGCTGGTGTTGCACCTTTGAGAGGCAGTTGTTTAGGTGACGGTTCTAGTTCCTATGAACTGAATGAAAACGAAGATGGAAGTCTAACTTACTCCTTCTATCCCAACATGCCTCAATGGCCTGTAGGTGAGGATTTGTTTGCTGACTTTACGACTGCGCCAATCCCAGTGGATGACCCTCCTGTTTGGACTGAAAATGCCCCAACTGATGGAGCATGGTTCCCTCGTTCGAGCGGAGGAGCCCAGATTATCGCGGATTGGAATGATGTTCAACATTGGTTTGATGATGAGGCTGGAGTGTCGAGCCTAGATGTTAACTGCAGAGGAGAGGCAGGATTAGCAATCACATACTCAAATCGAGAGTTATCGATGGATGTTCCAAGAGGCGAGGCGGGAGAGGTTACTTGTGAAGCAATCGACAGTGCTGGCCAATCCTCTGGAAATAGAACTTGGAATGTTGGAGTACCATTCCAAATATCAACTACAGATAGTGATCTATCAGATCCACATCCAATTACTCTCTCTCCAACCGCAGGATGGCCTGATTTATCTGTTGAAATTGGATTTACTTCCAGTTTTGGCGTGGCTGGAACTTATTCTGGACCATATTTACTTCAAGGCTCTGAAATTACTCAAGAGGTCCCTGCAGTAGGCGTCATTCCTGGTCCTGCATATGTCGCGGTAATAGTGACTGGAGATGGAGTAAATAGTTTGCAATCGACTTATGATTTGGGGATTGTGAAGGCGAGCAGTGCTCCAATAATGACAGTCAATTCCGAAGGATGGGACGGTGATTCATGGTCGATGAGCGGTCAGTTTTCCGACCCTGATGGCGAGGATGTCTCTTTCACTCTTCTAATCGATGGCTCCACGGTTGGTAGTGTTTCAGTCAGCGGAAATATGTGGTCCACACCTCAGATTGATTTCTCAGTCTGGGCGGAAGGAACTCATATTGTTGAAGTTCAAGCCTGTGATGATTCGGGAATTTGCTCAAGCAAAGAGCGTATTGTTGACAATACACACTTGTTCGTTGAATCCGAGCCGGAGCCACCCTCTAATGAAGGCCCCAATACTCTACTTCCTGCATTGGGGCTCGGCGGTCTGCTCGCCGCGGCATCTGCCGCACTCATATACTCGGGCCGACGCGACTGAGGTCATGAGCTTCTCAGGCACAGTCGACAGAGAGTCGCACGAAGGGGGCCTCCTCATTGCCTTTGAGGGGCGTGCACCAAGGCTGGGTGCTACTTTACGAATAATCGGTGGAAAGCCCGTTGGTAAGGTGAATTCTGTAATCGGGGCTATCGATGGGGCCTATGTTCATATTCATCCAATCTCAGACGAAATAGAAGCCTCTATCACGATAGGTTCTCCTGTTGAAATCGCCCCAAGAGAAAGGCGAGATAATCGTGGCCGTGGAAGAGATAGATACTCGAAAAGAGATGGTCGAAGCGATGACCGACGTGGAAGAAATGATAACAAAAAAGGCGGAGATTGGAATTGTCCAAAATGCAATAACTCCAATTTTGCCTTCCGAAAGAAGTGTAACCGCTGTGAAGCAGATCGACCTCGAGATGGTGAAAGTAAGTTTGAAAGAAAATTCGACCGAGGAGGAAAAAATTCTCAAAAATCTGGAGATTGGACTTGCGCTAAGTGTAACAATTCTAACTTCGCCTTCAGAAATAAATGCAATCGCTGTGAAGCAGATCGACCTCGAGATAGTGAAAGTAAGTTTGAAAGAAAATTCGACCGAAGAGGAAATAATTCCCAAAAATCTGAAGATTGGACTTGCCCTAAGTGTAACAATTCTAATTTCGCCTTCAGAGATAAATGCAACCGTTGTCAAGCCCATCGACCTAGTTCTGGTGGTAAACCAAAATCCAGAGGCGGAGGCAATGAACGCCGTGGTTCTAGACCTCAAGGAGGAAATCCTGGTCGTGGAAGAGGGCGGTCGCCAGGCAGTGCTAGCAAGCCACGCAGATCTGGATTCAGAGGCCCTGGTCGAGGCGGCCCTAGGGGTAATCGACCAGGAAGAGGTAGCGGTAGGCGCTGAGTTTGGGACACCCCAGCATTCATTTTGTCTAAACCCGAGCAAGTCCTATGGCGAACAAGGCGGATATGCTCTGGGATGAAGTTCTCGAGCTTGAAGAGTCTGGTGAGAGGGAAGAAGCCCTCGATTTATGTCGCCAAATTACCAGCATGGAGCCAAAACATGCGGCCGCTTGGAAAATGACCGCAAGGATGACTCTTCCAGCCGCAAGGAGAGGTGTGCAAGATATGCCGACTCTACCACAGGCGGCTAGTGCTTATGCCGCATTACAAAATGTAGTGAGGCTAGAACCAGAGGACGAAGAATCATGGGCAATAGGAGGAAATCTTCTGGTCGACCACCTAGGTATGCTAGAGGAGGCGCTTGAGTGGTGGCAACAAAGAAGGCAGATAGATCCGAACGATGTTACGCCACTTATCGAACAAATCGCCATTCTTGTACGACTGGGGATGTATTCTGAAGCTAGCGAATTGTTGGAAATAATGTTCGAATCAGAAATGGAACAACCAGACCGGCAGCAACTGATGAATATGGATCGGGTTAGACAGATGGTTGGCAAGGCGGCCAAAATGGAGAAGGACGAAATATTCAGGCCTCAAAACCCGAAGCATCCTAGATGGGAAATAATCGGTCGAATGAAAACTAGGAAACCACTTTCAGACACTTTCTTCTTGTTTACTTTTGTAGCCCCGATAGTATTCTTGATGGGTACTGTAGCCATGTCTTTGCTTGGAGGGAGTCAATTTGGCTTCGTTTTGGTGTTTGTTATTATTCTAGGGCTGTTTATGGGAGTGAGTAGGGCTGCTGCTGGATTACTGCAAAAACTCAATCGGCACGCACTTGACCTAGAGAGGGCAATTGATGTTGAGGCTACTTCTGGAAAGGTCTGTGTTCCAGCCGAAATTCGTGGTAGTAAACTCTACAATCATACAATTGGAAAACGAAGTACAGCCTTCCAAGATCGGCATTCAAAAATTATTGAATCTGAAGAGATTATTGGTACAAAGTGGAAACCAAGCCTACCGGATTTTTCAAACACGGAAAATTGGTGGGCAGAGGATGAGGAATCAGAAGATTAACTCTGAATTATCTCTCATGTCCCTGCAGAATAATCTTCTAGATAGGCTAGTTGCTCATCTGTCAAAGTGTCAATGCTAATTCCTTCGGCTGTGAGTTTTAATGTAGCCAATTCACTATCTTGTTCGGCACTTATGTCGTAGACGATGTTATCGTATCCCTCGCCCTCAGCTGCTAATCGACAAAGTGCAAGGAATTGATTGGCGAATGACATGTCCATCACTTCGCTTGGATGTCCTTCTGCTGCGGCTAGGTTAACCAGCCTTCCACGCGCAAGCAGATGAATGGTACGTCCATCTTTGAGTTGGAAGGCTTCGTTATCTTCTCTAATCGTGTAAACCTTCTCGGCCCTTTCTTCTAGATGTGCAATATTGATTTCGCAATCATAATGGCCAGTGTTACAAACAATTGCTCCTTCTTTCATATTATCAAAATGGCGACCAATGATGACATCTTTCATCCCTGTTGCTGTGCAAAATACATCGCCAATCTTCGCCGCATCATCCATTTGCATAATGCGGTATCCATCCATGACTGCTTTTAGGGCAGCTATTGGATCGACTTCTGTGACAATAACATTGGCACCCATCCCACGGGCACGATTGGCTAGACCCTTGCCGCAATGTCCGTATCCAGCAACAATGAAAGTTTTGCCTGCGAGTAGAACACTGGTGGCTCGGATAATTCCGTCGAGTGTTGATTGTCCGGTTCCATGTACGTTATCGAAGTCCCACTTGGTCGATGCATCGTTGACTGCAATCACTGGATAGAGAAGTTCTCCTGCTTCTCCCATGGCTCTGAGTCTGTGAACACCAGTGGTAGTTTCTTCAGTACCTCCAATCACACCTTCTGCTAGTTCTGGAAATTTACTGTGTACACGATAAATCAGGTCTGCACCATCGTCTAGAGTTAGTGTTGGATTAATCTTCAGAGTACGATCGATAGATTGGTAGAACTCTTCGGTATTTTGGCCATACCAAGCATGTAGATCATAGCCCTCAGATGCAAGCCAAGCTGCTACATCATCCTGTGTGGAAAGAGGATTGCAACCGGACCAGGAAACCTTCCCACCTGCGGCTTCGATGGTCTCGATTAACACAGCAGTTTCCTTAGTGACGTGCAGGCACCCTGCAATTCTTTGGCCCGCCAGTGGTTGTTCTTTCTCGGCCTTGGCCCGCAATGCCGCTAGAGCAGGCATTCTGCTTCTGGCCCAGTCTACCTTTAGCCCACCAGCCTTCGCCAAAGAAAGGTCTGCTACAGTGTATGTGTCACCCATGTCCATGTCCTAGGGCGGCCACCAAGAGGCCTTCAAGGTGCGTTTTGAGCATCCCCCTTCCGAGGGTTTACTCAGTTGCCGCCGCCTTTACCTTGTTGGGCATAATATGCTGCGTAATACTGCTCGGCATATTGCCTCGCAGTAGCCTCGTCATAGCCTTGGCCGACCATCTGTTGTACGTATGCTTCGACAGGGTCCATTTGCTCTACGCCACCAAACTGTTGGACAGTGTCTTGATCAACATCTGACTTACCTCTCGATCTGACTACAACAAGGGTAACGCCAACAATTGCTAGAACCAAGATAACTCCGATAGCAGCGAACATGATGACATCTGTACCACCACTATCTGACACACAACCATCAGCTGAAGGATTCAGGGCGCAAGGGTCACTTGGCCGAGGGAGTAAGTCGATTGTGAATTCATTATTCAATTCGTATCGGTCGCCCTCCACAACTCTCCAGTATACTGTGACCTGCTTTCCAGTAGTCTCCAAGTATAGGTCTGCAATGTTGAGAGTAATTGTGAAGGTATCACCATCTCCAAGTAAAGCAGGGCCTGTTGAATTGTACTTTCCTAGCGCCTTCTGAGTAGCCTTAGGAGATGGAGTCAAATCTAGAACCGATTGATCTAGTGCCACCTCAATCAAAACACCGTTTTCGGCACCCGAGGTCACAACTCCATTAATGGTGAGCAAATCATCACTTTGAGAATCAGTGGAACGAGGTGAAGTAATATCGACAACCGGCGGGTCGTCTCCAAAGTCTTCTCCGACTACGATGAAGTAGATTCGCGCCTTTTCTGATTGCTTTCCAGCACGATCGTATACAATCAATTCTAGCCTAATCTGATTCTCCAAAGTTCCATCGCTAGTCATGTTTCGGAATACATAATTCCACATGTCACCACCTGCCGCATCTGGTACTTGGAAAGTGTGACCTTCTAGAGTTGGATTCGAAGAATCTACTGGATAATCGAAGAATACTCTGTACTCAAACATCTCAATTCCTCTCTCTCCCTCTGGTGCGTCATCGTCAGAGCTTGCTGAAGAATCGAAGGATAGACTGATGTCGCCGCTGTCGGTCAATCTAACTCGATAAATTGGCCAATCTATACCGCCAATCGTCTTGGTTCCTTCAAGGCTTACATACTCGTCTGTAACACTATCTTCAACAAGTTGTAGATCCGCATTTGGTCGGAATTCATCGGCCAATGTGTCGTCAGTAACGAGATGAATGTAAGTGATTCTTGTATGACCATCATCATCGTGAAGATACAATGTCAATAGCCATTCTGCCCCGATTCGACATCCTGTTGTGGAACTTGAATCACCAACACAGAAGCTACCAAGAGCAGGTATACTTGCGGTGTTTTGGCGGATATGGCTTATCTCTCCGAAATCAATGATTTCTCCTTCCCAGCCAGTAACTGATTCATTCATGTCTGTCGATTGTAATGTCCAATCGGCGGTAATGCTGTCAGCCAAGGATGAATCCGAGGTCAAGAAAGAGAAGTCGAGTTCGGAGTTCGACTTGATGTACATGGTCGAGTAGGCACCTGTAACTGTGTCAATCGAAGGAGCTTCACCATTCACTGTTAGGTCAAATCCATCGCCTGCAATTCCGAATTCAGTAGGATAAGGAGTTACATGATAGCCCAACATGTTGGATAGTAGTGGCATAGATGTTCCACCAAGTGGTTGAGAGAAGCTTGGATTCTCTACATCCAGGGTAGTCACAATCATTCCACCTGCACCACGGTTACAAATCGAAAGTAACGACTGTGAATCGAATGATTCACTTCGCATCAGTGTGTGGAAGGTCCCAGTTGGATCACTAATTCGACCACCACAGACTTGTGGAATTTGGTCGAATTGTACCTGTGCAGTATCTAGTCCCGCCAAAGCGACGTAAGAACCACCATGAACACCTGCAAAGGCTGCAGTATCGACATTAGTCATCAATGGGTGGTAAGCATCGACAATCACTAGATCGTCGTTTGTGACTGTGTTATTCCATTGATTTCGCATTGCGATATCCATTCCGAAAGGTAGCCGGTTTGGCTGGTATTCGTTACGATATGGTCCTAGGTGAATCTGAACAGTTCCTCCATTTACCATGTATGCCTCTAGAACTTCGGTAACCGATAGACCATCAGATTCCCTAGTGGATGCGAGGGTCTCGTAGTATTCTCCGTACTCGACATTGTAATCGGTCTGCCATGGTAGCAATATCTTCTCGTAATGTGACATCCAATTTTCGGTTGCATATCTGTCCCAATCACTTACTGATAATTGGGTGTATGTCATACCCATCGATTCTAGGTCTTGCTTTACTCTCTGCAAACGATTCTGGTCGGTAGGATTGGACAGAATCGCGACGTCAACAGTGTCAAAGAATTCAATCTCGAAGAACCTATCGTTTCCTGATGATTCTCCGTCTTCAGTCAATATCGCATAGAAGCTGATGTTGTATTGGTGGCCGTCGTACCAGCCATTGTAAGGCGCGGTCCAATTAGCAAAGTCTCGAGCATGAGGTTCAAGATTGAACGGCCCATTATCGGCCGCTTGTTCGTAGACTGTCTGACCTGTTGTCATATCTACGACCTTCATGTTCACCTCATATTCACCTGCGATTACACCATTCAATAGAGGTACTGTAAATGAGTGCTGAGATACCGAATCATATGTGTAAACACACTTGTATGTAATATCAGAGACACAATCAAGCACATTTGGTTGCATCAAGGTTATGTCAGCGCTTGCGATACTGAAGATAATCTGGGTATGATTATTTGCGGAGGTTATCTCTGATTTATTGTACCAAGATGTACCTTCAATTGTATTGTTGAATAGTGTTGTAGTATCAATTCGATAGATTCCAGATGTGAAGTCATGAGTCGCCACTGTAACGTCTTGGCGCTCAGAAGCATCCAATCCATTGATGTCATTGATGTAAGTTCCATCATTCTCGAAAGTGAATTCGTCGATACGAATGTTATCGACTGCAAATCCAGCAAGTCCTGCATTTCCATTCACTCCATCGTCGTTCGATTGGAATCTCCATGTCAAGGTGACTTCTGATCCCGAAAGATCGGTGCACTCAGTTCTCCAATCAAAGGTGTCGTTAGAGGTTTGGTTTAGCAGAGTAATGTGAGTCATATCAATTATGACTGACTTAACCAGACTTTCGGAATCAAACCAAACTACTGACTCGTAACGGTCGGAATGGTCTCCCATGTATTCTACCTCATCATATCGACCATTGCTGTCGAAGTCTTCACACTCGCCAAGGCCGCTACCATCTCGGAATGGTCTTAGTCCATTTTCGTTAAGATCGGTCCAGCTTCCCCATACGGTTCCACGGTAGATTTCTCCACCCTTAGACCATTCAATTTCTAGTCCAGCGGCATCGCGTATAGCTAGAATGTTGCCTTGCTGGTCTGAAAGATAATCGCCCTCTGCGAAGTAATCAAAGGTTAGGTAAGTGAAGTCGGTTCCACCAGCAGCGACTTGGAAAGGATCGAGGGTTAGAGTTTCGTCCCAATTGTCACCATAACCTGTGTCCGGGTCACCTAACCAATATGCATGGGAATTGAACACTCCTCTGCTTTGTGGTAGCATTGGATGGTCTCCGTTTGTATCATCTAATCGGCTTCCATTTTGGTTTCCATCATCTTCCCAAATCGGTTCTAATCCTGAGAAATCCTCAATGGCGATTAGATCGGGAAGAGCGTTCTTGACCACAGTTTCCAGTTGGAAGTCGGTCAAAGTGTTTCCATAGTTCTGAACTTTAACCTCTATGTCGCGATCGCCCGATGCATATCTCAATCCATTCTCGAGGCTAATCCATGGTTCCTCTGCAACACCTGGGTCGAATAGGTTCTTGACAGTAATTTGGAATTTGACTTCGTCATTTGTCGCATCTGCGTTATTGAATCCGGCAGGATTGGTCAATTCAGTCTTAATGTAATAAGTTCGGTTGTCAATGAAATCGGCAGTAAGTGATACTTCCTCGGTAGCTCCAGCCGCGAAATTAGAGAATGACAGAGTTTGACTTACCACTTCTTCTGTGCCGAAAATAACATCAGTTTTTCGAATTGAAATGTTGTCAAATGCAAACCCATCTAGTCCGGTATCCTGGGATGAACCATCTGGACCAACGCTTCCCATCAAACCACTGCGGAAGCGGAAACGGATATCGATAACCTCGCCTGCATAGCGAGTGAGGTCGATTGCATCGTCACCGGAATAACTTGTCCATGGTGTTACGGTGTTGGATTGGAAGTTTCCATTGTAGGTGTTGTATTCAGGATCATATCCTAATCCAATTAGACGGAAGTATCTCTCATTGTCCCAGCCTCCGGTAAAGAATACCTGTTCCCATCCATTGCCATCACTCCAGACCTCAATACCACAGGAGTCTTCGTACAGCCATCGTTCTACTACGGCGTATTGCTCAGCGAGATACAATTCAAAGAATGCGGCGCTGCAGAATAGATCTAGGTCCAAATATGCCGCATCTGCACCAGTCAAGTCAACATTCTCAATAATGAATGCCTCGTCCATGTTGTTGTAATAACCAGATTCATTGTCCTGGTTGTTATGGTCCATTCCGGCCCACATGTAGGTAGTCGGGTTTGTGTCGGCTTCCCACCAATCATCCGTAGCTGAACCGTTTGAATCCGTGGATGCATTCCATTCCTCGTGCCATGAAGACGAACCAGCACCATATTCTCCTGTGTATGATTTTAGGACAATCGTACAAGATGGGCAATTGGTATTATCGATGTTCCCCTCGAAGTCGTTAGAATAGACAAGGGTGTCAATTCCATCGAGAACTTCCTTGACTTCTAAGTCGACATCAATTGAGCCAGAAATAGGGTTTAGGCCTGTGTTTTTCACTGTTAAGTTAACAAATCGGTTACCCTCACCAATCATTGCTGCTCCAGTCGCTGGGTCATATGCCGCTGGTGCGATGCTAACCTCGGTAATTCCAACATCTTCGTTGTCTAGACTGAGGACGGAGAGGAAATCTCCAGCTCCAGCCCATCCTTGAGTATCAAGCCACATAGCGCTGTTAGCGAATCGGTATGACCTGTCTCTTTGTCCAATGGCTATCTCGTAAGCACTGTTCTCCCCGCCTGCAAGTTGCCCTGGAACTGCCATTGTCGGCCGGCGACCAACGTCGAAAGAAATCGATGAGAGGTAACCATTACCGTTAGGGTCACCAAGAATGATTTCTACCGTATTTACTTCCCGTAGGTTGTCTACAAGCAGGTATGTTTGGTTCTGTGCACTTGAATCCTGTAAACGAGTCAGAGTAACCTCGGTTGGAACAAAGAAATCCATTTTTCCATCTCGATTAACATCAGCGATGGTAATCGATGCACCAAGATAATCACCAAGGAAAACATAGTTTTGGGTATCCCACGAAGAACCAGTTCTGGTTGCATAGGATATATTTCCTGTAATTCCATCAACGGCAGCGATTAGGTCTACCTCACCATCATCATTTGTGTCAGAAATATCGATTCCGTACAAAGGATAATTGTGTTCTGCGTCCAACTTGAAATTATGTACGCCATTTGCAGTTGCATCTAATGGATTTGGATAAGTCCCGAGTGTACAGTCGTATTCAAGGACAGTCATGTTGTCATAGTGGCCATTCGAGTATCCTACACCAGTGTTGTAAGGTGGTGAGCGTAACAACCAGATGTCGAGATCTTCACAATCACCAACCCCACCACCAGGAAGGCCACCACCACCAAGAACATCTTCTCCCCAATGTCCTAAAATTAAGTTCGTGTACAATCCATTGGTCAATGGTACTGGAATTGTTTGTTGAGCTGTAATTTGAGTTGGATCAGGCCCCTTGTATATGTTGATGTAGTTATTTGTGAAAGTTGGGTCAATTACATTCATGACAATATCTGCATCTCCATCGCCATCGATATCCTCTACATCCATGTCCGTGAGATATGGGTTGCTAACTGTGATGGCTTCGGAAGGATTCCAATTGTTGATTCTTTCATTACAATCTCCCCAAAGTACAGTAAGATTTCCTGGAACCATAGGCCCTCCGACGAATCGAATGTTTTGTTGATAGTAGACTACGTCGTTAACTCCGTCACCATCTACATCGGCAACATAGACTCTAGTTCCGTCCGCTGTATCCCTGAATCCAGCGCGGAATGAATCGTTGTTTGAAATGAAGACATCCTGCCTGTCTCCAAATCCTCCCATACCGTCATTGTAGAGTGCCGTAATGAAGTGACCCATTGAACTAGCGGAGACGATATCGTTGTCGTCATCACAGTCAATATCCCCTATCGAAATGAAAGAGGGGTCTCTCTGGACTGCATACTGGGTAATGTGTGATGCTGATACAGATGGAACCAATGATAGCATTGGTGAACTTAACATCAGCATAACCAAGAAAATCGCTATTCGACCTTCTTTGGATTCGTTTCGGGCGTTCTTAGACAGGGACATCATGGCTACGCCGAATTTCATTTCATTATTATGCCTAATGGGACCATGTTTTTGCAACCCCTATGGGGTTGATGACTAAAATTAGCGAAATTAACTTGCTTCAAGCCAACTCGGATTGGGAGCGTATTGAGTCTCAGCACCGCCGTGGATTCGCTCAAGTTTACCGAGTAACCAGAGCCTGTCTAAGAACATCTGAAGCTCGACTCCAGTACGATTGATTCGGTCACTCAGTAGACTCTCTATTGAGCCAACTGAAAGCGAGGTATGGCCATGTTCACGAACCACTAAAGTCATCACAAGTTGAATCCAAGATTCAGCCATTGGATCTCCTGAGATATTATCAGATAGTGGTTCGGGGTCTTCTTCTAATTCTTCCAAAAATAAACTTATTTCTGCAAGGTTTGGTTCGGTTCTTTCAGGGACTCCTAATTCCGATACTCCGGCATCTACGTCGAGGTCTCCGACGATTCTGACAATAGAAGGCAATCGACTTGGATCGGGGGGTGGCCCTGGTAGTTCTCTTGCGGTTTTTGAGATTTCAGGGTCTCCAGAAGAGGCTGTGCTTGAGCCGTGAACTGATTGGGTGTATCCTATGTCTCCTTCGAGGCCTATTCGTTCACGATATAGGTTAACCCAAGACGGTGGGCCTTGAATTACAACTTCTACATCATGCTCGTTCGAGCGAAATGAAAAGCGGATATTCGCCTCGTCAGTCATGTTATCACCGGTTGGGTTTTCAGATTTGAATTCAAGTCTCTGCCAAATTACGCAAAACAGTCTGAAGGATTCCCCCATTTCGGTAATAATCGACTTCTACAGGAGTGTCTAATCTTACGATAGCATCGAATTCAATAACCTCCCCATTTTCCTTTGTCGCTTTCACTCTTATGGATGAAAGTGGAACTAAATCAGCGCTGGCGGGAATATCGAAGACCTCCGTCCCATCAAGACCCAATGAATCTGCGTTTTCACCTTCTGGGAAAGTCAATGGCAGTACACCCATTCCGACTAGATTGGAGCGATGAATTCGCTCAAAGGAGGTCGCAATCACAGCCTTCACTCCCAGGAGAAGTGTACCTTTGGCAGCCCAGTCTCTGCTACTACCTGTTCCATATTGAGTACCTGCCAATACTACTAGGGGAGTTCCTTCTGCTTGGTACCTCATGCTGGCATCAAATACTGAAGTTACTTCACCCGTTGGGAAATGAGTGGTGAAACCTCCTTCAGTTCCGGGCGCTATATGATTTCGAATGCGAACATTGGCGAAGGTTCCTCTCATCATCACTTCATGATTACCACGTCGACTTCCAAATGAGTTGAAGTCTCGAGGTTCGACTCCCTTCGAAATCAGGTATTCGCCTGCTGGCCCATGGTGAGGGAAAGCGCCAGCTGGACTAATGTGGTCTGTAGTGACAGAATCTCCCAATTTGAGAAGAACTTTTGCTCCATGAATAGGTTCTATTGGAGCAGGTTCAGGAAGGATTCCTTCAAAGAAAGAAGGAAGACGAACATAAGTTGAATCATCTGCCCATGGATATAGGGCAGATTCCGAACTACTAATTGCGTCCCATCGTGGTTCTTGCAGAACATCTGAATACCGCTTTCGAAACATTTCCGGGTCTATTGAAGTAGCAATAGTTTGTTTGATCTCGTCGTCGCTTGGCCAAATATCGGCTAGCATTACAGGGCCATTTGATCCATTGCCAATCGGCTCTGTCTCAAAATCAATATCTAGTGTTCCTGCTATTGCATAAGCAACCACCAAAGGTGGGCTTGCGAGATAATTTGCTTTGACCTTCTGATGTATTCTACCCTCGAAATTTCGATTTCCTGAGAGAACGCTTCCAACAATCAAATCCGCCTCATCGATTGCTGCTTCGATATCAGAGTCTAGAGGGCCGGAATTTCCTATACAGGTTGTACATCCGTATCCAACTACGCTGAATCCAAGAGAGTCTAGATCTTCGGTAAGTCCAGCAGCATCAAAATACTCGGTAACAACTCTAGAACCCGGAGCCAAACTTGGCTTTACACTAGGGGCAATTGATAATCCCGCTTCCCTAGCTTTTCGAGCCAATAAACCAGCGGCAATCATTACACTTGGGTTACTTGTGTTTGTACAACTGGTTATTGCGGCGATTACGATATCGCCGTGTTTCAAATCAACACCTCTAGAGCCGACTGAGGCAGACGATTCATTCTTGCTTTCATCAATACCATGTCCACTATGTCCTAGAGGTGCATTTAGACTGATTTTCCAATGATTTTTCATTGCTGAAAGGTCGACCCTGTCCTGTGGTCTTTTCGGGCCAGCCAATGCAGGTTCTACGGTCGATAAATCAAGTGATAGGTGGCTTGTAAAGGAGGGAGTAGGAGTTTGTGATGTGTGGAACATTCCCTGAGCAGATAGATATCTTTTGACATCTTCAATATGAGATTC
>DALV01000067.1 GCA_002496905.1 Euryarchaeota archaeon UBA105
AATTAGACCAAATGTTGACCTCGGTTCGGATGGAAATGATGACGCACAAGGCCAAGGCACACTAGTTGGAGACACCATTTACATTGTTTTGGACGTACAGCCCGAGCATTGGAACGCTTGGACAGAATTCGATGTTACAGGCACTGCAATATCTCTGCCAATTACAGGAATTTTAACCGGCTCAGAATTTATGGAACCAAGGGTCCCGTACACCTTTGACGTTCTATTAACACTTGACGTAAGCGAAGAAAGAACATTCGAAGTACCATTAAGATTCGACGGTTATTCAGATTTAGACCCAGCACAGCCCTCAGACTTTTACGACGAAGAATCCTCATTTGATTTGATCATGGTAAGACCAGTTTATGATGAAAGCAAAATACCACAATTTAACGGTGAAAACCCAACAATATCGAAAAAATCATCCTCGTCAATTCTACTCGTCGGATTATCATTTTCCTCTATTCTGATTGCAGTTATAGCAACAACCCTATGGCTTCGAAATAAATCGGAAGATGTTATTGAAGCAGAACTTGAAGCAGAACTTGAAGAAGAATCAAGGGATTAATCCCAGTTATTCTCAAGGATTGGTGGAGTTGTATCTAGAATGGAATCCAAGGGTTCCCGCCATTCCATTCGCAACTCTTCCTCTGCCGGAGTCGCATCCCAGTAGAGTTTCTTTCGAAGATGTCTCCTAGCCCACGCCACATCGATTTTTGGGTGGAAAAATGATGCAATGATTGCTAGCCAGTAAGGGGCTTCCCAAGTAGCCCACTTTCTTTCAGGATGAACAACTTTGAGGGATTTTGCAATATCATTCATCATCATCTCACCAGAGACAGTCAGGTAGCGCCCCGTATCTTCACCCTCGGTCAAGGCTCTGACATGAGCTTCTGCAACATCCCTAACGTCAACGATATTGATTTGCATCGGTAGATTGAGAGGAACCTCTCTTCGAACAATCGCCATTAGAATCGCAAGAGAGCCCCGCAGATGCCGTGGAGACATAGGCGGGCCGAACACCATACACGGATGAATTGTCACCAATCTCGGCCGAGTTTCTTCATCCAGAGAGGAATGCCAATCTCTAATCAAGCGCTCAGCACTAACCTTCGCTAGGCCGTACGGATTCTCTTCTAGGGTTGCATCATCAGCCCAAGTGTCTGTGGTTAGTACAGTACCATCCTTCCAATCCATAGGTCGGATTGCAGCCGTAGAAGAGGTGTGCACAATTCGCTTGATTGTACCCGATTTCTCAACGGCCGAAATCACGTTTTGAGTACCAATAACGCTCGGGTCGACAATTTTTCTTTGTGGGTCCTTTGACCTAACCACAACGGTCGCCGCAGTATGGATTAAGTCACTACACCCTGCAATTGCAGAATCAACAGAATCGGGACTGAATAGATCCATTTCGACTACTTCCAAACCCCCTCCCTCAGCGATTGGAAGATTCCGTAAATGGTCCACACGTTCTGGGTCAGCAACATCTCGAACGGTAGCCCTAACACTCTCGCCACGTGCGAGCAAATTAGCTACCACGTGGCTACCGATGTATCCCGAAGCACCTGTGACTACGGTTACCATTGGACTGGGATAAGCCCCCTGTCTTCAATACTAACTCAGGCCAAACCATCAGTTAATTGTTCGAGCAATTCATCCAATTCGTCTTCATCAGGCATCAATGCAGCCGCCTCTTGAGCCGCGAATAATGCCGAAGTAGTCCGGCCCATTTCTAGGTGCGCTCGCGCTAGATTCGCCCAAGCCGCGCCCCTTTCGCAATAATTTACAGAATTAATTGCCCCTCGGAACCATTTGATTGCCATCTCAGGCTGTCCTCTTTGTAGCAAAGCCTCGCCTATCTCATTCCAAGAGCCGCCATAATTCGGGTTCGTCTCAATCGCTAGACGCTGCCAAGCCAAGCCATCTTCCTCATCATCCGAGAAAGTCATTCCAAGGAAACAAGCAGCCTCGGGAGAAGGACTTAGTTGGAACGAAGTTCCATGATGTTCTGCGGCTACACGGAGAATTCCTAATCGCTGCAAAACATTACCCATCCTAAACAAATCTTGAGCCAACACTTCACGTAAGCCTACTCCAATACCTTCGCTTTCGGTAGTGGCCTCCACCTCGCCCCAGACCTCTTCGATCATATCCAACAAGGCCGCAGGCCCCAATCTATCTCGAGTGGGCTCATCATTGGCATGCATCCAAGCGGCCTTTACCGAGGTTGTCTTAGGCTCATCTTGTTCTAGCATATCGACAAATGGTGCCAGATCGCAAAGGGACTGAGCAACCTCATCTTGAATCATATCTACATTCCAAATAGCTAACCATTGAGCTTGAAATTCCCCCTCGGCTTGCCTTGTAATAGTCTGTAAAACAGTACCAGTACTTTCCCCGATAGCCGCTACTGCAATACCATCGCAAGAGAGCCTCATCAATAATCCAACAGGAACCCTTGGCAAACCCCCAGTCACCAATATCTTGTCCCACCCATCTTCTGGAGTTCCTTTGTAGATCTCTTCAAGTCCACACCATTCGATTTGACAACCGCAAGCATCGGCGACGATATCGAGACGCAACTCGCCCCAACGTCTTTGCAATTCTGCTCTCCGACTAACATCGATTTCTACGACTCTCAATCTTGATACTCCCAATTGCATCAAAATCTCAGTCCACCAATTTCCGCGCGGAGCGACTAACATCACTGAGTCGCCGCGCTCAATCTCTAGCATCTGAATAACTTGAGCAGTTTCATAAATTCCAGGAAGTAGTGAGTTAGGCGCATCAACATCAGACCACCAAGGCATGCGTAAAGCACTCCCTTCGA
>DALV01000095.1 GCA_002496905.1 Euryarchaeota archaeon UBA105
CCGAATAGCGCGAGAACACTCGCTAAGGCGAGGAGGAAATAATATGGAAATGGATTGGAAAACGAACATGGCAGAATTAGGTGGCGCCTTCATGGTGTCACTATTGGTTCTAGGTGAAGGCAACGCTGTGATGATGGGTGTACTACTCGCTGTCACAATGGCGGCTATGGCAGGAGCACACGTTCTGCCAATGTTCACCTGGATCAGTGCAATGACTGGTGACCTACAGGACACAGATGCATGGATAGGCAACGTAATGAGATTAGTCTTCCAAATGCTTGGTGCTTGTGTAGCAGTAGTTCTAATGGCTGAAGGCGGAGACGTCACAGCAGCAGAACCAGATATGTGGGGCTTCGAACTTTGGGGCCCTGATGCAGCTGAAGGAGCAGATGCAAACACCATGGATGGCTTCTTGATGATGCTAGGTGCTGGTGCACTGATTGGTGTAATAGCTGGCAGATGTGAGGGCTGGATGACCGCTTTCGCAGTTGTCGCACTTGCTGGAAGCCTCGGTGCTGGTGTTGGCGGTGCTGACATGATGGCTACCGAGCTTATTGGCGGTGGAAACATTGCTGAAGCAGCAAGCCACTGGATAGTAGACGGCGTTGTAATCGGCGTTGGCGCTATGCTAGGTGGAATGCTCGAAGATCAACTTTGAACACTGAATCAGTAATTTAGATTCTGAAATACGTAAGGCGGGCTGGGGGACTTCGGTCTCCTAGCCTCGCCGATTATTCTCAACCCCCCACAGGGCGCTCGCTTTGTGGGGCTTCTTTCGTTTCGGATATTCAACCGACCAGTTGTAGGTCTCCGGTTATCTTGTCTATCTCAGACCTAGGCCCTGGCCCTATGCCGACTACAGTAACGGTCCCTGGAGGAATCTCAGTATGTCCTGCATCTTTGACAAGATAGCAGACTAAACCCGCTTTCTTTGCATGAGCCAGTATCTTTCGCAATGATTCTTCATCAGGTACTTTGCAGACTATCTTTCTCGCTCCCTCTCTTCGGTAGCGATCAAGAGATCGTGGTGATTCTTTCTTCGCCCGGAGGGCACACTCCATTACAGCGTGACCGCACTGCGCTGCCAACTTACCTTTGGATAGCTTAAGGTCCGCCCGGGTCACTAAGACCATGGTGATTTCATCAGTTGGTGACAACTTGACTCACCGGACGGCCTCTATTGGTAGTTCTATGCCGTGACATAATCTCACCAAGAGGATTGGCAAGTAAAATCACAAATGCGGCATTTCCGAGAGCGTGGAACACATCAAACAGAAGCCCGTTCAACAGATATGGGTAAAAAGTTGAGAAATCATGGTTTAGCAGTATACTTGCAGAGACTATCCAATCAAAGACGAATGCCGAGAATACTGACAAAATCATTAACCTATTCAATGCAATTTTACCATCAACCAATAATTTGTCAGCAAAGACTGAACCCGCTATACCAACAACACTCCACCCTATGACTTGGAATACAGTCCAAGGACCATGTCCTAGGAATATCAGATTAGTACTAAGAGCAACCACACCAGATACTGCAATTGCCCATGGAGAACGGTAGTATATCCCAACCAGAATTATGGTGACGGTCACTGGTTGAATATTAGGTAATGGTTGGAGTAGTATTCTTCCTGCGATACAAAAAACCGTTACTAATGATAGAATTAGTAAGGGGTTAGAGTGTTGAATTTTCTTTTCGCCTTTCAGAATCGCAAAAACGAGTGAAGACAATATTACTATGTTCACAACCAGATCCTGCTCTGGGGTAAGGGCGAAGTTGTGAAAATCGTACATATAGCTCGCTCCTGATGGTCGCTTCATAGTATTTCTTGGGTAAATATCGTAGAAATTATTGCTCAAGAACACTAAGCGGATGGTGTTAGAACCCAACTTAGGTTAGTGTCTGAAGTAATTAAGTAGCCAGATGCCCCTACTTGGGATAACTCTCCATCATGATAAAATCCCCAATATGTTGACCAATCATCGGCTCCAGAGACACCATCGATTGTATGAATAAAAGCACCCATCCCAACGTAATAAGTGACATCGATGGTGAAATTTTCTCTAAGTTGCAGCGCTTCCATAACCCTGTATGCAGAGACATTAGGAGCGATTAAAATTGGATCAAATGTGATGCTTCCATTCGTCAATCTACCTGCTAGGTTCGTAGTTTGATTACCCTGATCTACAAAATCTAAAGTCAACACAACACTGATTTCTCCAATTTCTTCCTCCCCTAGTGGTTCGGTCTCCGATGTGCAACCGGCAAGGGTTGATGAAAGGAGAATTAGAAGTGATATTGACATTGCGGCTTTGATGTGATTGGACATGGATTTTTATCGAAGAAAATTCAGTCTAAGTAGTTAGTTGATAATCTGTTACAAATGAAATATTAGTTATCGATAATTTCACTGATTTTTTGTTTCAAAATTTCACTAACAACTTTGCCATCAGCCGCCCCACCTAGCTTACCCATAACCATACCCATTAGTGGCCCAATTGCGCCGAGTCCCCTTTCGGCTACGAAGTCAGCACGGTCCGCCAGAATTTCTTCGACAGCGTCTTCCACCGCAGATGAGTCCGCGGGAGTATAGCCGTCTGACTCTGCTTTTTCACTGAACCATTTGAGGCGATCGGAGAATTCCGCTTCTGTAGGTTTAGGTCCTTCTTTCAGTAGACTGCGCGCCATTGGCACCAGTCCTTCACGAGTGATGACACCTTCTTCACAGGCGTGAATTGCAAGTGTTAGGATTGGCATTGGAAGAGTCTCTGCTGAGTATTTTGTTCCCTCAGTAATTTCTTGACGGGTGTTGTCTAGAAGGGCTGATGCCATCGCTTTAGCGGGGATTCCCGGAGTTCCACTAGGTTCACCTTCGACGGCGATTACCAAGGTGTCATCTAACTCAGCACCAATCAATGCCTCGACTTGGTTATCTGAAATATTGTATGAGCTAAGGCGCTCTATTCTTTGAGCACGATTAAGTGGAAGGTCGGCCTTTATCGAAGACCATCGCACCTCATCGAGATTCACTACTGGGATATCGGTTTCAGGATACATTCGAGCGCCCCCAGGAAGCGGTCTCATTGCAGTTGTTGTTCCGTCTTCTGGTGCTCCCTTACGAATTACCACGTTTCGAACTTCCTGAGGAATTCGATGGTAGGATTGACGGGCCCTTTTGATGACTGATTCGAGTGCTAAATCCGCTTGCCATTCTGGAGCAACACATAGTATGAAAGCATCGTTTTCATTTAATTCTAGATTTGACTTGACTAAATCTACTAGATTCTGGTCTATGCCATAGGCAGGTAGTTCATCCGAGTGGAAGATACCTGCGACACCTGCTAATTTTGCAGCACTTGCTAATTCTCTTCCAAGCCTAGGTAATTGAGAATCGTCATCATCCATCTCTTTCGTGCCTATCTTTCCTGCAAATCCAGGTAGAATTGTTGCCTTTACTAGCGAGCCCTGGGCAAGGGCGCGCTCCACCATTGTTGAAGTGCATCCCTCGAAAATGGAAGTGACATCATGAAGTTGCATTGGAATCCTATTCTCTATCGCCTTTGCAACTCGATTCTCAACTGGAATTTGATCATCTCTACGGTCGGAGGGAAGTGGGGGAAGACCGGCCTCGTCTCTCAATTGATTTGCTAGGCGATACATATGCAATTGGCGTGCCATCTCTAATCGGATGATTCTTGGTATCCAATCCAAATCCTGACAACCTTTGATTTCGACTCGATCGCCACAGGCAACACTGACGTTCAAGTCTTGACGGATTGAGCCAAGACCACGGCGAACCATCCGTGTATCCCTAAGCAAGGTGCCGAGAGCAAGGGCTGTTTCCTTTGCATGTTCAGGAGTTTGAACTTCAGGAGCAGTTGCAATCTCTACTAACGGAACTCCAAGCCTATCTAGTGTGTAAATCACAATCTCGCCAGAATCGGTGGATTTTGTATCGAGTTTTCTAGCAGAGTCCTCCTCTAGGCAAATAACATCGACACCCACATCTCCAGAGGGAGTTGTTATCTTTCCATCTGTAGCGACTAAGGTGGTACGCTGAAAACCGCTTGTATTCGAGCCATCGACCACGGTTTTTCTCATTGCTTGAAGAAATGGTACAGGCTTTGCGTCCATCATCGCGCTGATTGTTAAGGCGGCTTTGACCGCCGAATCATCATGAGCTAACGGGGGTGCTTCATCCAACTCGATTAAGCCGGAATTTGGAGACTGAACATATACGAATGAACGATTTCTACGTGCTTCAAAGCGAGCAGCGACATCGACTTTTCCACCTTCTCCCTCAGCCGCTCTGAGCCTCCTTCCCTCACGCTTCCATTCGCTGGGAATCTCTTCAATTCCCATTTCATAAAGAGTACTTGGCATCCTAGAATGCAATTTTCCAGTATTCAATTGCTGATGAATTTCCAGACCACACATGAAGCCTAGGCGAGACGGATCTAACTCAGAGGCTTTGGCAACCTCTCCATGCGGCTCGCTTGTGCTCACATTCTCCAGCGGAGAGTCATCGCTCATAGGCTCAACGGGCGAAGGAATAGCGCTCGTGTGATATCTCGAATAATTCTCCGCCTTGCAACATTCTCGAAAGTACCTCCTCAACTTGGTATTCGTTTACACCACGCGTTTCGCTACGATTGAGAATCTCAGTTAATTCTGCAACGCCCTTATCGCTGCACAAATCTCGGATTATCGACCTCACAGCATTGCCTGCATTTCTTTGACTAACTGATACACCGGATGCTAATTCTGACTCGTCTTCAATTCCGGCTTCTTCTCGCCAGTGTCTGAATATTGCTAGCGCCATTTTTGCATCATCCGCGCTGGCAACTTCTCGGAGATGCATTCTAGCATGAGCCTCTGTCAAGCGAATTAGGGCCTCCAAGGCTCGAGGGGTGATCGGAATTACATCTGCCTCTGTGTATTGCTGTTGATCTCGCCCGAAAGATTGCCTCTCGTTTGTATAGTACTCTAGAATCAATGCCTTTGCATCGTCGCTTAAGTCTGGATTGACATTTCTCTTTGCGTAAGCGATGTATTTTCTGAGGAACTCTACAGTAAGATGTTCAGAACCATCAACTCCAGTCCCGAAAATCTCTCCTTCCTCTGTTTCTCTAAGGTCAAACTCCATGGCTTCGTCCAACTTGGTCTCACTTACTCCCTGAGTTCTAACCTCCAGAATATGTCTAGCTATTCTCTCATCATCGTCGACTCGTACCTCGTCACGCAACATCCAGATAATATCGAATCTCGATGCAAGAGGTGGTGGTAAGCCTGTTTCATTGAATGAGTGCATGACGCTCTCATTCGCTCCTCGCTTAGTGAATCTGCCTTCTTTCGGGTTGGCGGCTGCAAGAACTGCACAGCGAGTGTTGAGGGTAGCCTTCACACCGCCCTTTGATACATCCAAGCGCTGTTGTTCCATGGCTGGGTGCATGGTTCGTCTATCTTCTTCACTGATTTTATCGAACTCGTCAATAGCAGCCATTCCTCTGTCAGAAAGTGGCAAAATTCCAGCTTCTAATGCGAATCTACCGCCACCACCGAAATCATCCCTAACTGCTGCTGCAGTAAGTCCAGCACCAGAAACACCACCACCAGTGGCGAACATTCCTCGTGGAGAGAGTTTTGACATGTAATTGAGAAGT
>DALV01000106.1:0-1300 GCA_002496905.1 Euryarchaeota archaeon UBA105
GATGATTCATGGAAGAGGTGTCCGAGGTGCGAATCACACTCTGAACATCGAACCTCAATCCTCCTCATGCCGTGACTTAGATCCTCGACTTGTAGAATTTGAGCATCGCTTGATTCATCCGAGAAAGAAGGCCAACCACACCCTGAGTCGAATTTACTGTTCGATTCAAATAATGTTCGACCACAATCAGCGCAGTTGTATTTTCCATCCTCGAAATGCTTGTCAAATTCTCCAGTGAACGGACGTTCGGTTGCATTTTCTTTCATGACTTGAAATCTTAATTGTGCTTTCAATGCACCAGTCAACACCATATTCCATGGCGCAATATACTCCACTGGGTCAGCGCGTCCTATTGCATGGAATGCTAGTATTCGTTCAACATCAGCTCCACTGGTACCACTACTACGACCCTTTTCATCAGGATTGTAACTGGTATTTGTGTTAGCGAAGACTGTATCAAAGTCTAGACCCAGAGTTCTACATGCGACTAGGGATTCTCTGAGAATCACTTCTTTATCGCCATTGATGTAAGGGAGCGAGAACGACACTCTTTCACTATCCCAATTTCCAATTGCAAATGCATCACCAATCGCTGAATAAAATTCAGGCCTACAATCTGGATAGATGGCATGATCGCCAGAATGTACACCTAGAGCAATAACAACATCGGAATCTTCTCGATTTGCGACACTAAGAGCATATCCGTAGAGAATTGATGCAAAGATTGCATTACGATTTGGAACTACAGTATCTTTCATCTGCGCCTCTTCGTAATGCCCTTCAGGAATATCAAAATCTTCACTTGTCAAGGCAGAATGAAACATCGACATTACACTAGACAAATCCCCTTGATGATGTTCTACGTCATATCCATTCTTCCGCAGGTAGGCGATATTTGCCTCAGCGCGTTCTAATTCGATTTTGTGTTTCTGACCATAATCATATGAAATGCAACTTACCTTGTAACCGTCAGCAAGTAATTTCAGCAACAGGCCTGTGGAATCCATACCACCTGAGAGCGCCATAACTGCCCGCATCAGAGCACCCCCATCCACTTGTGTGTCTGTAGGCTCAAGCGCCAACCTGGGCTTTGTTTGACTAGTTTTTCTACCACCTGGAAGGATTTACCATTCTCTTCGACTGAATCAGAATCAATGTAGCATGGTTGAATGAAATGATGGTCAAATCCATCCTTCAAACCATCGTACATTTCCAAACCCTGACCACAATAGACAACTTTCAATTCGTCTCCAGTGCGCTGCTTGATTTTGGAATTCGGATACAGTTGATCCTTAGGAGA
>DALV01000106.1:1698-8262 GCA_002496905.1 Euryarchaeota archaeon UBA105
GAGCCGATTGTCGCCAAATCCTGCATGGCAGGTTCTCCACCAGTGAAAATAACTCGGTCACAATTGTAGGACAATACTTCGTCTACAATCGAATCTAAGGTGCGTTCCTCATAGGTGAGGAAATCGGTATCGCACCATTCACAGCGTAGGTTGCAGTTTCCAAATCGAACGAAAACATGTGGAATACCTGCATGGAAGCCTTCACCCTGTACAGAGTGAAAGATCTCAACAATTGGGTATAATTGTGACATATCTTCAACTCAATCTCTAATCAATTGCATCAATTCGGAACGCGCTTCTGCCTTGTCGAAGAAAACTCCTCGCATGGCTGAAGTGGTCATGATGGCATTTTGCTTCTTGACGCCTCTGCATTGCATGCATCCGTGTGAAGCTTCGATGATGACTGCACAACCAAGTGGGGACAGGTGTTCTTCAAGATCATCGGCAACATCCTTGGTAATCCGTTCTTGATTTTGCAATCTCCGGGCGTGTAAATCGACAATCCTTGCGAGTTTACTGATGCCAACGATACGTTCCGTAGGGATGTATGCCACATGTGCAATTCCAGTAAATGGTTGGAGGTGATGTTCACAAGTACTGTGGAATTCAATGTCCCTCAATAGGACGATTCCATTGTATCCTTCACCATTGAAGGTTGAATCTAGAACGTCTGCTGGAGATTGGTCGTACCCTGAGTAGATTTCATCCCATGAATTGATTACACGAGATGGAGTCTCGAGAAGACCTTCTCTTGAAATATCATCTTCGATGTACTCTAGTAGTGTTTTTACAGCATTTTCTGCTTCTTCACGTGAGACCATTCAATCATCTCCAATACGACCATGTCGGGCGTCAATAGCATCGAGTTGGTCGAGCATTTTCCGGCAAGCGGTGCGGATAGCATCGGCGACACTGACGAATTTCCCACTATCGCCAACATGTTGTTTCAGGTCATCCAGCAATTCTTGTGGGACGTCTAAACTGACTTTGGGCATGAATTTCCGCGGAGGATTCGCTATTTAGGTATTACTGGAGTAATACTCGAGTAATATCAATCAAAATATTCCGCTAGTCCAGGATGTGCAAGACAGATTCTATCTGCTCGCTGGCGTAGCTGGTTCAGATGAGCCAATAATTCTTCTTTGTTACATCCCTGATCAATCATGTTAGAGAGGACAGAAATACCGCCTTGAATTACTCCAGCGTCAAGGTAAGCATCATTGCTGATTTCACCGGCAGAACGAAGCGCTGCGAGCGAAAGTGACATCTCTTCAGAGGCTTCTTTCGCCTCTTCACTACTGAGTTCGCCCCCATCCAACCTGTTGCCGATTTCACTAAGCATGTAGGAGCCTCCTGCATGCTCCTTTTGACGATTGTTTCGCATCAATTCTAATGTTGCACAAGTTCGACTAGGACTCCACCCGTCGAAGATGGATGAACGAATGCAATTCTACTCCCTGAAGTTCCACTCACAGCCTCTTCATTGATCATTCTACACCCCATTTTTTTGAGTTGCGAAATCATGGAATCAATATCTTCGACTTCGACCGCTAATTGTTGAATCCCTTCACCCCTTCGTTCGATGAATCGCCCTATCGGGGAATTATCTCCGCGTGGTTCAAGTAACTCAATTCGGGGTAATGACGAATCATCAGGAGATGAAAAAAAGCGAATGTTCACACCTTGTTCCTTATTGACCTCGTCATCATCTTGAGTGAACCCAATTGCTGTCCAGAATGGAGTATATGTTTCCAAATTCTTTGTTGCAATCCCTATATGGTCAACTCTAGGACTCATTTCAAACACCACTTGGAGAAATCCACGTACCGAATACGTCTCGAAGAACAGAATTGACCTCGCCTAATGTTGCTTCATTGAGGTAAGCATCAATCATTGGGTCAAGTAAATTCTGACCTGAATTAGCAGCTTCGCGGATATTCGATAATTTCCTTTCGACAGTTTCACCATCGCGTAGTTCTTTCATCTTTGATAATCTCAGTATTTGCTCTTGGGCCAATCCCATATCGAGTGTTTGAGCGCTTGATATCTCATTCTTGGCAGACTGGTGGAGATTAACACCAACAACTTCAGTTTTACCAGATTCAACAGAGTTCAATTGATTCCACGCACTGTCATGAATCTCACGTTGTTGGAATCCAGATATTACGCATTGTAATGCTCCGCCGCGCTCATCAATCAACATGATTAGTTCGCGCGCTTCATCGTAGAGTCGCTGTGTCAATTCCTCTACGAGATACGATCCCGCAAGTGGGTCTACTGATTCTGTAATCCTAGTTTCATGGGCAAGAATTTGTTGTGTTCTCAGAGCTAACCTTGCAGATTCTTCTGTAGGTAATCCAATCGCCTCATCAAAGGAATTCGTGTGTAGGCTCTGCGTTCCACCCATTACGGCTGCCATCGCTTGGTAGGCAACCCTAACTGCATTATTCAATGGCTGTTGAGCAGTAAGAGTTACGCCAGCAGTCTGAGTATGAAATCTCAGTTTGGTAGATTTTGGATTGGATGGATTATACTTCTTAGTAACTAAGTCATGCCAAAGTGCACGAGCAGCTCGGAATTTTGCCACCTCTTCAAAGAAGTCATTATGACAACCAAAGAAGAAAGACATGCGAGGTGCAAAATCATCGATTTCTAGTCCTGCTGCTATAGCCGAATCTGTGTATTGAAGTCCATTTGACAAGGTGAAAGCTAGTTCCTGGGCAGCCGTACAACCAGCCTCTCGCATGTGATAACCACTGATTGAAATTGTATTCCAATTAGGTGTGTTATCCTTACTCCAACTCATTAGATCCGTAGTCAATCTCATCGAAGGTTCTGGAGGGAAAACATACAATCCGCGTGCGATGTATTCCTTCAGAATATCGTTTTGCACCGTCCCTCTCAGGGCACGCCTATCGACTCCACATTCCTCTGCATATGCTACGTACAAGGCATACAGTGATGTTGCTGGGGCATTAATTGTCATCGATGTCGATACACTACCTAAATCAATTCCATCAAAGAGAGTCCGCATATCGTGGATACTATCTATGGGAACTCCTACCTTGCCGACTTCTCCTTCTGCAGACAAATGATCTGAATCTAATCCTAATTGAGTTGGTAGGTCGAAGGCCACTGATAGTCCAGACTGCCCATTTTCCAGTAAATCTCGAAACCTTGCATTTGTCGACCCAGCATCCGAAAATCCAGCATATTGCCTCATCGTCCATAACCTGCTACGGTACATATCGTTGTGTATTCCACGTGTGTACGGAGCCTGCCCTGCAGGTGGGTGACCAGTTGTCGGATGAGCAGTAGATGACAGTGAATCAGAGTCGGGATGAGATGCTCTATCCGTATGAAGGTGAGAATCCGAGTCCTCGTCCATCAAGCCTCTGAGATGAAGGCGAGGGATGAACTCTGTGCTTGAGTTGAGACAAATCAACGTCGAATGGTGTAATTGTCTACTACGGCCAACAATCGTTCCGCCTGATTTGAATCGATTATCCCCTCTGCTTCCTTTTCATTTATGTATTGACGGGCATCTGCTGATGTTTGACGCTCACCCTTAGCCCAAATTGTTCCTAGAAGGGAAGAACGGTGCTCTTCATCGACATTAATCTCTTGCAAAAGTCCTCGGACTTCATACTTGTATTCCATGTGACGCGACCGGTCCATCCGCCTCTCTCTATTCGCAGGCTGAAAACTCGGTTTTGGCCTGCGCCGACGCCGAGGAGGAGGAGCGGCCTTAGCAGGAACTGCCGCCCCAGTTTTCTTTTTCTCTACGATACTTGCATGTGCTCGAGCCTTCGAAGCTTCGATGATTTCCTTTGCTTTAGAACTGGTTTGATTCAATTGTTCTGTGGGCGATTCCGATTCGCTTTCTTCCACTGGTTGTAGCCCACGGGTACGGCGTTTAGGAGTGCCTAGAAGTTGCTCTTCGAGAATCACTTCATTCTCGACAACTTCTGTTTCTTCGACCACAGGAGTTTCAGTAACAGTTGGAGGAGTTGCGGCTGGAACAGGTGCAGGAGCTGATACTGGTTTTGGTGGAGAGGGTGTTGGTTTGGGTGTTGGAGGTGGGCTTTGAGTCTTGGTCGGGGTAGATGTTTTCCTAGCCTCTTGGTGACGAGGCTTTGGAGAGGGTTTCGAGGATCTGCCGCCTGAGCCTTTATTGAAAATGTTCTTCGGTTGGCTCTTCGGCTTCCTACGTCTCTGCACTGGTGAATCTACCTCCTGTCTGTTCGCCGGACACCCGTTTGATAAGGCTTCGCAGTCGAATGTTAATCCCAAGTGACAACTGTGTGATCAGTTCTGAGTGATGGATTGACTCCGCTCGCAGTGAATGAGGTTGCTGCGCTTGTCTCCAGCATTCTCCTCCCAAGCTCTGCTATCATCGTACCGTTGTCTACACAGAATCTCTTCTCGGGCCAAGTTCCAACGCTTCCTCTCTGGTTGCACATGAGGTTGGTCATTTCCCGAATCCTTTCGTTACAAGCCACACCACCACCCAGTAGTAACTCGTTTTTGCCGGTATGTGCGAGGGCTCGTTCGGCTACTTCTATGCATGCTGCGAAGGAGTGTTCTTGCAGTGACCAACATACTGCTCCTAATTCATGTCCTTCGTTGATTCGTTGCTGTGCTGCATTTAGGATGCCTGAGAAATTCAAATCCATGCCCTGAACACTGTATGGTAGCGGTATGTCGTCAACATCTGCATCGGGGTTTTTTGAATGCCATTCCGAAGCGAGAATTTCGATTTTCGGGCCACCAGGGAATGGGATTCCTTGGTTTCGGGCGAATTTGTCTAGCATATTTCCGATACCGATGTCAAGAGTTTCCCCTAGGACTTGATACCGGTCACCCGCTCTTGCTATGACCTGTGTATTACCTCCGCTGACGTAAAGCAGTACTGGGTCGTCACACCCTGTTTGATTACGTCCAATTTCAATGTGAGCGACACAATGATTCACTCCAATTAGAGGTACATTCCATAATTGAGACAAAGCCCTTGCCACGGTTGCTCCAATTCTGAGGCAGGGGCCTAACCCTGGGCCTTGACTGAAGGCCACACCGTCTATATCCGCAGGTACAAGGTCTTCTGTTTGCATTAGTTGTTCGACTAATTTTGGAGCTGCTGTTGAATGATGATCAGCAGCCTCTCGTGGATGGATACCGCCTTCTTTAGGCCGGAAGAGTGCTGAATAGGAGCTACGAGGCTCTCCAGACTTACTGACTAGGCCGAATGAGAGTGTGTGTGCCGTACTCTCAACACCGATGATGACCCCAGTCATGGTTGAATGGACGGCAGACTACATATCAAGGGAACCGACGATGGTCAATCATGCGCCTATTGCTGTTGAATGCTGGCCCCATCGCTACGATGGCTGCTGGTGATCACACAAAACCTCTCGTCGGCGCTGATATGGGGGATCGTGAATCCTTAGTGAGTGAGGCTGGATTAGGCATTGTAATTGAGTCTGGGAATATTACAAAAATTGAGGATTCAATATCACTTGAGTCCGAATTCGGCTCTGTAAATATCAATGGTTCTCTCAGAGTAGTTGATTGCGCTTCACGAGCGTTAATCCCTGGATTTGTCGACTCACACACTCACTTACTATGGGATGGAGATAGAGCGAACGAAATGGCATTGCGACAATCTGGGCTTTCCTACACCGAGATCGCCAACAGTGGAGGTGGAATTATGAAAACTGTTGATGCTACTAGAAATGCAGACCTCAATCGATTGATTGAACTTGGTCGTAAACGGATTGCAAGAGCTGTATCCTTTGGGACCACTTCTATGGAATGCAAGAGTGGCTACGGGCTTTCATTGGATTCCGAATTGAGGTTACTCAAGGCCATTGGACAACTTTCAGAAGAGTCGCTAATCGACATCCACCCTACATGGCTAGGTGCTCATGATTTCCCTAAAGGCGTAAAGGCTGAAGATTATCTTGAGGAATTGATCAATGAGCAATTACCAGAAGTTGTTGAGCAGGGCATAGCGCGTTGGGCAGATGTATTTTGTGAACCTGGTTGGTATAACCTCGAACAAACCGAGGAAGTAGTTACTGCAGCAGCCAATTCAGGACTCCCCTCACGCTTGCATGTTGACGAGTTCGTTGACGGAGAGGGATTGGCATTAGCCGCCGAATTGGGTGCTGTTAGTGGCGATCATGTCGGTTATTCTTCCGATGATGCTCGAGCTGCAGCAAACGAGGCTAAGACAATGCAGACGTTTTTGCCAGGAACACCATATGTCCTAGGAAAAGATCTCGATTCTCCTGTGAAGCAGTGTTTGACCAATGAATGGAGATTTTCTCTCGCCACTGATTTCAATCCGAATTGTCGAAGTCTCTCAATTCCATTCCTCGGTAGCCTAGCGACTCATAGACTCGGATTGTCACCTATTGAAGCACTCGCGGCTGTGACGCGTAATCCAGCGACAACTCTTGCTCAATCAGAACAAGAAGAGATATCCGGATCAATTCGCACGGGAGGGCGCGCAGATATTTTGATTCTTGATTCAGAACATGTCGATGGCTGGTGTCAGATGCC
>DALV01000106.1:8694-30068 GCA_002496905.1 Euryarchaeota archaeon UBA105
TGCTTACAATTTCCTACACTTCACCTCCTAAGGGCTGCATATCTCTCCAAATATCGATTGCTTGGTTGCCGATAACCACAGTTATCGGAAATCAAATCCGGCTAAAATACCAGAATAGCCTCGCAGTGCATCGTTTTTACCAATATTCAATAAAATCATCCTTCACACCTATATTGGACGGATTGAAAGTATGGGACAAGGTGAGAGGTGCATGACAGACACCGAGACAGGGTTCTGTATGAGGTGTAAAGCGTCAGTAGTGATAGCTGAACCAGTTCGATCTACTATGGCTAATGGTAGGAAAAGAGTATCTGGACTATGTAGCAAGCTAGGTTGTGAAGGTCGAATCTCGAAGATCGTCGGGTGACCAAGAACTGAATGGAGAGAATCATTCATTTGGGTGATGTTGGTGGACGGCTTGTTCTGGGCTCGTGGTCTAGGGGTTATGACGTCGCCTTGACATGGCGAAGATCGCAGGTTCAATTCCTGCCGAGCCCACCAGAATAAACATAACAGCATTTACTATTTTACATAGAGTAGTAGAGACGGATCTTTCCAGCTCCCTTCTGTTTGATTCGCGTAATCTCAATTCCAGGTAATTGTGATAGATTATCGACATGAGATCCAGCACATGGGCAGATATCGATTCCTTCGATATTGACAACTCGCATATGTTCTACATGTGTAGGGAGTCGTTCAAGAATACGTGAAACGAACGACCTGTTTCTAACACGATCATCTGAAAGAATCTCTTCAGCAGTCCAATTAGCTACCGATACACGCGTATTTGTGCCTAAAATTTCATTTACATTTTCTTGGATAACTTGTTGTTGAAATCTCGATTTATCATCAAAAAGCAAATCGATCCTTGATTCCTCAACGCCTAATTGGTTACCTACGGTCGTCGCATCCCACAATTCGTCAGCCATAGCGGAGACAATGTGTTGTGCTGTGTGAGTGATAGCTAGCGAGTTTCTCCGATTTGCATCTATGGTACAGACTAACTCTTGCCCTATTTCGAAAATTGATACATCATTAACTGGATGGTGAATTAACTCCCGGGCGTGAACTTCACTGAAATTTGCAGTTATTCCTTGACTGGTCAATGTCCCTATATCTCCTGGTTGCCCCCCTCCTTTTGGATAACAGAAACTCTGATCGAGAATGATCGAATCTTCAGTTATGGATACAACCTTGCTTCTAAATGGTTGAGGATTGATTCCAGGATGATTCTGGAGATGTAATCTCTCCTGCATTAAATCCCTCATAAATCGTGGAGCAAACCGAATCTTAATTCCAATGCGAGACCATCTGACACTTCGGATAGTGATTGGTCATGTTCTAGTGCAGGAATCATTCCATTTATTGTTGAAAATATAGTACTGACTCCCGTGCCGGGAGCTTCAGAAATATTACGCAAGCAACCAACAGCCGCAATCAATTCATTTGCGATTACACGAGATAGCATCTCACAGCAAGTCAGAAGCCGATGACAAGCTGTGGCACCCATCGATACATGATCTTCTTTCTCCATACTGACGGAGATATTTGTCGTAGAGGCGGGATTAGCCAAATGATGCAATTCAGCTACACAAGCAGCCGAGACATACTGAACAATCATCAGACCGCTCTCTAGCCCCTCTTCCACGGCAAGGAAAGCCTTCTGGCCACTCCATTGCGGATTCATTAAAAGATTCGTTCTGCGCTCAGAGATTGAGCCCAACTCATGGGCGCAAACGGCAAGATTATCTGCGATTATTGCAAGGTTTTCTCCGTGAAAATTCCCTCCACTGATAACTTCAGATGCACCATCTTCAGCAATGAAAACCAAAGGATTGTCTGTAGCCGAATTCAATTCAATGTAGAGCGTTTCACGTGCTCTTTGCAAGGCCTCAATTACAGGACCGTGGACTTGTGCCGCACAACGTAGAGAATAGGCATCTTGAACACGATCACAATCAGCATGTGATCGATTGATATCTGAGTCGGCGAGTAATGCGGAAATACGCGCAGCACTAATTGACTGACCCATGTGTGGTCGTGCTGCGTGAATTCTAGAATCAAATGCCTTGTGAGACCCTTTAATCGCCTCAACGGAACAAGCAGTCGCACAGTCAGCCGAAAATACCAGTGTCTCAAGTGTTGATACGGCTTCAGAGAGAAATGTACACATCTGACTGGTTCCGTTGATCAGAGAAAGGCCTTCCTTTGCTTGTAGAGATACAGGGCTACTCTGTATTCTCCCGAAGGCATCTGAAGCATCAATTAATGTCCAGCCTTCTTCATCTTCTATCAAGAAATCATTCTCGCCTACAAGTCCCAAAGCTAGATGTGAAAGTGGAGCAAGATCACCCGAAGCACCGAGTGAGCCGATTCTAGGCACAGTAGGAGATATGCGTGCATTTACTAATTCAAGCATAGTTTGTACAACTTCTACTCGGATACCAGAATTTCCAACCGCGAGAGAATTTGCTCGAATGACCATCATCATGAGAACGTGCTCTGGTGACATCAATTCTCCCACGCCACAGGCATGACTGCGTATGAGATTCAGCTGTAGTTTTGCAAGATTTTCAGAGTCAATTTGTACACTTGACATTGCTCCAAATCCTGTGTTGATGCCATAGACTATTTTATCTGAATCAAGAATATCTTCTACAGCTTTACGGGAAGTCTGCATTCTTGATATTGCCTCATTAGAGAGGGTGGCAGTAGCCAATCCATCTCGAATCAAAATCAACGATTCAATGGATAATGTGCGCCCATCAATCAGTACCTGGGAAGCGGCCATCTAATCACGTCCTGTGTCTGTTGCTATTCAAGGGGTAGGTCGTCATAGAAGTTCGTTGAGGATGTCCGAGTCGACAAGATTTGGGACTGTGACGTCGAGATTATCATCAGCATTCATAGCACGTTGAATTGAGTCAATAGCGCCATGATTTCGTGCCCACGCGCGCCTTGCTATGCCATTATTCACATCCCAAGAGAGCATTGAGTCGATGTTCTCAGAACTCCTTTTAGACCCGTCTATCAACATACCAAAACCTCCGTTGATGACTTCTCCCCAACCCACACCACCACCATTGTGTAGGCTTACCCAAGTTGCTCCTCGAAATGAGTCTCCGACAAAATTCTGAACTGCCATATCGGCAGTAAACATCGATCCATCACGGATATCGGCTGTTTCCCGATATGGACTATCTGTGCCAGATACATCGTGATGATCTCTACCCAATACGATTGGTGCAGTGATTCTGCCATCTGCGATCGCTTCGTTAAAGGATTGAGCGATTTTTCGTCGGCCTATTTCATCGGCATAGAGAATCCTAGCTTTACTACCAACGACGAGGTCGTGTTCATTAGCCTGATCAATCCATCTAATGTTGTCTAGAATCTGTTGTTTGATATCGTCTGTAGCAGATTCAGACTGTTCCTCAAGAATACTCTTTGCGATAGCATCACTAATCGCTAAATCCTCTGATAATCCAGATGTGCAAACCCATCGGAAGGGACCAAATCCATAATCAAAACAAATCGGCCCCATGATGTCTTCAACATATGAGGGATATCTGAATCCGGATGGTTTTTCTCCATCATATACATCAGCACCGGATCTTCCACTTTCGAGTAAGAAGGCATTTCCATAGTCCCAGAAATTCATACCCTTAGCACTCAATCGATTCACGACATCCGCGTGCTCCCGCAGTGTTCTCTGAACCTCCTTAGTGAACAACGAGGGGTCGGATTTCAACAACTCAAGCGCCTGTCCATGAGTATACCCAGTAGGAATGTAACCACCAAGCCAAGGGTTGTGCAAGCTTGTTTGATCACTGCCTAAATGCGGAATTAATCCGACTTCGTCCAGTGCATTCAACAAATCCACTATATTTCCATTGTAGCCTATAGAAACCGCTTCTCCCGTAGACATGGCTTGCCTAGCCCTTTCTAGTACGGTATCGATATCAGAATACAACTCTGAAAGCCACCCCTGTTCATGCCTTTTCTTAGCAGCATGGCTATTTGTCTCCGCAATTAGGCAAACCGCTCCAGAAATCACCGCTGCTTTAGCCTGGGCTCCAGACATACCACCAAGTCCTGATGTTACAAATAGAATTCCTGCTAAACCATCAGAGTCAGTATGTCCGAGGTATTTCCTCGCGGCGTTTAGAATCGTGATAGTGGTTCCATGGACTATACCTTGAGGGCCGATATACATGTAGGAACCTGCCGTCATTTGACCATATTGCGATACACCTAGTGCGTTGAATCTCTCGTAATGCATTGTGGTAGAATAATTCGGTATCACCATACCATTTGTAATAATGACACGGGGGGCATTTTCATTCGATGGAAATAATCCTAATGGATGTCCCGAATACATAGCTAATGTTTGATTTGAATTCATTCTCGAGAGGTATTGCATAGTCAGTAAATATTGGGCCCAATTCTGAAACACAGCACCTGTTCCACCATAAGTGATCAAATCATATGGATATTGAGCTACTGCTGGGTCGAGGTTATTCTGGATCATTAACATAATTCCTCGTGCTGATTTACAATTACCTGGGTAATCATCGATATGTCGCGCGAACATATCGTAAGTCGGGCGAAATCGATGCATCGTGATATGCCCTTCAAGGAGTAATTCATCCATGAATTCAGTAGCAAGTTTCGAATGCCATTCAGGAGGAAAATATCGCAAGGCATTCTCAACCGCTAGAAGTTTTTCTTGTTCACGGAGTACATCAGGCCTAACTGGCGCTCTATCGATTGAAGAATCGAACGAAGGCATCGGTGGAAGTTGCAACGGAATGCCTTGTTTGACTAATGATTGGAATTTTCTAGAATCCATCTAATCACCCTTGATTCACATTCTGTTTTCTACGATTTTAATGATTTTTTCATGAGAATTAGTTACACTTTCTAGAATTTGATTGATCTCAGATTCAAAATCGCTCGATGCATCACCTAACGAACCTAGATTAATTCTGACATTGAGTGCAGCAGCATTGGTAGCTGCTAGAACCATATATGCTGCTGAGCCAGCATCTGTGATTGCATTTGCATTTCCATCAGATGCTAGTGGAGATAATGAATCCATTACTTTCAAGCAAAATTTAGCGATATTGAGGGGAGATTTTGCTGCTCCAAAATTCGCTGAACGAATCGCATCTTTTCGCAAAACAATTTCCTTTTCTTCTCCCTTAGGTAGTCGATAGGCAGCCATCACTGCATCGAATGCATCACAATCTGCTTGGGCCATATCTAATGCATCAGCCGTCCATGTATGTGATTCAGCAAGAAAAGATTCAGCTGAAGCATGACCAGAAGCCCACTTATCTCGCCCCACTGTTAATGCAGCAACCATTCGAGCGAGTGCTATACCATGACTCAAAGCAAGTGCTGCAACAGCACCACCTCCTGGTGTGGGAGATGAAGACTCTATTGAAGCAAGAACTGAATTGTATCCATCGTTCATTTAATCACCTAATTGGTTAGTAATAGCCCATTCAATAATACGAGTTTGAGGGTCAAATTCGGCTAAGTAATTCAAACCCAGACCTTCTATAGCTGCTTGCACAAGAATTTGCTCGTCATTCTCTGATTCACTTGAGTACCAATTACCCGAATCTAACATGGCTTGAAGGGGGACAAGGCCCACCAATTCACTACCACACAATTGCACATCATGATCAGCACAAATTGATTTGACGCATTCAAAGGCCAAATGCATAGGAGTAATGGCATGGTTCTGCAAATTCATCGATACTTGGCAAATATTGTGACTAGGCAATGGAACTCCCATACCCTGTACGGCGTCTAACATACCCCGTGCGCGAACCTTCTCTCCGGTTGCACTTTTGATTAGTCGACCACTTGTTCGAACCAAAGATCCTGCAGCCTTCGAGGCAACTGGAACCGGTTCGTCAACATTGACATTGTAAGCAACTAAAACTGGTCTTACACCGACAGCAACTGCTCCGAATCTTTCTTCAGACTCTCCCCATTTTCCCGACCATGAATCGGGCATTCTGGTAGTTTCATCATCCCATTGTCCACCAGTGAATCTAGCTTCCAATCCTTCGTATTGACCACGCCTAAGTTTAGCCAATGAGCTCCTATTTTCACTGGTAGAGACATCTCCATAGAGGAATACAGGGACTTCACCGTTTAATTGGTCTAAGACGAAATTCGCGGCAAGGAGACAATCCTCTTGTGTATCTGGACTGATTGGAACGAATGGGCAAACATCTACTGCACCCATGCGTGGATGATTTCCAGAATGCTCGCGCATATCGATAAGATTCGCCGCCATTCGGATTAGAGATAGTGCAGCATTAGCCGTAGGTTTCCATTCACCTGCTAGGGTAATTACAGTGCGATTGTAATCAGGATCAGGTTCACAACCTAATACAGCAACACCATCAATTGAGGCGGCGGCGGCTACCACTGAATCGATGATTTCTTGATCGACGCCTTCACTGATGTTAGGTACGCACTCAATCCAACGTGCAGCCATCGTATTTTGCACAAGTCAAACGCTGATGAGCGTTACCATCATCCATACAGACCTTCGTGATTGCTTCGTATCGGATCTTTACGATTCTTCTCAATGATTTCATGGGCTGAATTCAAATCCTGTTTACTCAGTGATGTTCGATCTTCCTCGATGGCAATCATTCCTGCTTCCATTACCATAGATTTCAGTTCAGCTCCACTGAATCCTTCAGTCTGACGAGACAATAATTTTAGATTTACATCTTCGTCAAGTGGTGTAGATCGTGTCATAATTTGAAGGATCGATCGCCTTCCTTCTTGGTCCGGTAGTCCTACCTCGATGATTCGGTCAAATCTCCCAGGTCTCAAAAGTGCCTTATCCAATAATTCTGGACGGTTTGTAGCAGCAATCAATTTTACTTGTTCATTCGAGTCAAAACCATCCATTTCAGCTAGTAATTGCATCAATGTACGCTGAACTTCCCGATCTCCTGAGGTCGAAGAATCCAACCGCTTAGAGCCGATCGCATCAATTTCATCTATGAAAATAATTGAAGGAGATTTCTCACGAGCCATATCAAACAATTCTCTAACCATTCGACCTCCTTCTCCGATATATTTCTGGGCTAATTCGGAACCCACGAGACCTAGGAATGTCGCCTCAGTGGAATTAGCTACAGCCCTAGCCAACATAGTCTTCCCAGTACCTGGAGGCCCGGTTAGTAGTACGCCTTTGGGAGGCACTAA
Organism: Euryarchaeota archaeon UBA105; assembly: GCA_002496905.1. Taxonomy (GTDB): domain Archaea; phylum Thermoplasmatota; class Poseidoniia; order Poseidoniales; family Thalassarchaeaceae; genus MGIIb-O1. Next base: position 15,940 of record DALV01000106.1, read on the forward strand.
TCCCATAGAAGTAAACGCCTCGGGTTTTTGTAATGGAAGCTCGATAGCTTGGCGTAGTGACTTTACTTGTTCTTCCATTCCACCAATTTCAGCGAAAGTCGTCGTTGGTTTTTCGAGATTCTCAGTTGATGATACAAGAGGGTCCCAACCCTCACTAAGAACATCTACTATTGCCAATGTATCTTGATTCAATGTGACTCTCGCTCCTGGTTTGAGAGTTGAAACATCAAGTCGTTGATTCACCGAAACTTGGAAGATTGTACCATTTGAACTACGAACTACCGCTTCATCACCAACCATATCTTGGACGTGTCCAATGATGAATGGGGGTTCTTTCAAAGCTCGAATTTCCTCATCGAGTCTATTTACTCGCTTCTTGAGTTGATTACATTCATTTTCAAGGAATAACTTCTCAGTCATCAATTGTTGAGATGTAGTAGATAACTCTTCGAATTTTTGAAGTAATTCTTTCAAAGAAGATTCTTCGGTTCGAAATTCGTCTTCAGGAGAACCACGGTCTGATGCTCCACTTGAACTGCTCATCATTCGACGTACAACCTTACTTGCTTTCACACTTCTCCCACGAAGATATGATGTCGTAGGACTGTCCCGGACGTTCTGTGGGAATTTGTGAATTGTGTGGTTCAGACCGCGTTGGTGTCCATAGAACACGTGCTTCTGGTGCATCTGTAGAGGCCTGTTCTCGTTGTATTGATCGCCTCGGCCTCGAACCTCCTACTCGAACGGCTCCCTCTAAACAACCATCCCAACCCCGCCCTCGTCGAAACAAGCAGAACGATATCATGGCCAAAGGCGAGAAAGAACTCGCCTCAGATTTCCACCAAAGAATTCGTGAAGCTCGTAAGGAAAAAGGCTGGGATCAAAGAGAATTCGCAAGGCGAATGAACGAACGATTGAATATCGTTCAGCGAACTGAAAATGGTAACAGGCCTACGGATGCGCTAATCAAGAAAATTGAGAAGGTATTGAGCATAGATCTCTTCGTCGAAGTTGAGCCAACAAATACTCGATCTGTTAGCCCATCTGGTTCTCGAGGGATGACTATTGGTGATGTTTACGACGACCTCCTTTCACGGAGGGAATGAATTGGATGATGTGCCCTTACACGTGATCCATCTAGAACAAGACGATCCCAAAAAATGCACATCTCGCCGAATGGAACGTTTCGGGCATTGTCGAATGCATACGGACATCCGTCGTTCACCTAAACGGGGTATCCTTCTCGACCCGCTTGCAGGTCGTTTAATCGGACCAGATGACCGAGCAGGTATTGAACGAGGAGGGGCATTAGTAGGGCTTGATTGTTCTTGGAAACAAATCGATGAATCAATAGAATACCTCAACAAACGAACACGCCTCAATGGTCGCACATTACCTGTGGTTTTAGCCGCCAACCCGGTATCTTGGGGCAAACCAGGACGCCTTTCAAACGCCGAAGCATTTGCTGTAAGTTTGGTCCTTCTAGGGCGTTGGGAACAAGCTCGGCGAATCATGCAACCATTCAATTATTCAGACCAATTTTTCCAATTGAATGAACAACCGTTGGAAGCGTATTCGAATGCATCGACTAATGAACAACTAGCCGAGTTGCAATGGGAGTTCTTCGATAAACCAGATTCTGAGTAGTTCAACGAACTTCAGACCCAGCGTCGATGGATGAATCGGTGGTGAGGAGAGTGACTTTTCCTGATTCATCCTCTGCTGCCAGCATCATACCTTCGGACATAATTCCTCGCAACTTGCGAGGTTTGAGATTAGCAACAAAGACTACGTTTTTCCCAACCAAATCTTCAGGCTTATAGTGCAATTTTAGCCCAGCACATACTGTCCTAGTTGAATCAGGAGCATCTTCGATTTTTACGACGTATAGTTTGTCAGCATTGGGGTGATCTTCAACAGAAAGGATACGCCCAGTCTTCATTTCGACTTTCAAGAAATCTTCGAACTCGATGTAATTCACTTCCTCTTGTTGTGATTCGGCGACACCCCCTTCATTCTTGAGGATTTCATCAAGGTCGAGTCGTTGGAACAGTGGTTTTGGATTCGCATCGTTCCATCGCAGTTCAGACTCAATATCGTGCGCTATATCCCAAAGTTGGTCGCCGGCCTTACCCTCTTCGCCAAGTTGCTCCCATAAGCGCTCTGCTTGGAAAGGTAGGAAAGGCGCTGTTAACACTGCAAGTGCACGACAAGCTCTCCAACATGCTGCAAGAGCACTCAGAGATTCACTGCGCTCATTTGAATCATCAGCGCCAAGATATTTCCATGGTGCAGCATTTTGTAGGTATCCGTTTCCAGCTTGTGATATATTCATCACGTGACGTAAAGCTTCCTTGAAGCGTTGTTTCTCCATTGAGGAAATCGCTTCTCGAATACATTCATCGATCTTTCCATTAAATTCAGTATGGTCGCCGGCGTTTGTGAATATACTCAGAGGATTTGTTCCGTCATTTTCTAAGCGATGAGTGAGAGTCATAACCCGATGTACGAAATTCCCATAATTTCCAATCAATTCATTATTTACACGTTCGACAAAATCTTCCCATCGGAAATCTGTATCGTGCCCCTCTGGCATATTTATTGTCAGATGATAGCGCAATGAATCTGGATCATACCTTTCTAGAAAAGAGGGAAGCCATACTCCATGTTTTCTGGATTTACTGAATTGACCGCCTTTCAACATCAAATATTCATTTGCAGGAACATTATCTTCAAGATGAAGTTGCTTCGATTGATCTTGACCTTTGTTTAGTCCCATCAAAATCGCGGGCCAAATTATGGTGTGGAATGGAATGTTGTCTTTACCCATGAAATACAGATGTTTGAGACTCTGCCCCTCTTTTTCGACCCACCAATTCTCCCACGCATCATCACCCTCAACATGCTCGCCAGCAAATCTTTCTGCCCATATTCTCGCACATGTGTAGTAACCCTGCACTGCCTCGAACCATACGTATACTCGCTTGCTATCCCACTCGGGGTCGTCTAGTGGAATCTCAATCCCCCATTCCATGTCACGAGTTACTGCTCTCGGCCGTAAACCCATTTTCAGCCAATTTTGTGTCATTGCCTTGACATTCGGTTTCCATGTTTGTTGACGCATCTGCGCGTGCTCTTCTAGCTCTTGCTGAAACAAATCTAACCTGTAAAACAAGTGTACCGTATCTCGGACTTCTATAGCTGCGTCAGGATTTGATTTAGAGCGCGGATTATTCAGTTCACTGGCCTCATATGTCGCACCACAGGCATCACATTGGTCACCACGAGCGCCATCCTCGCTACATTGCGGACATTCACCAACTACGTATCTATCAGGGAGGAATCTTACCTCTCCTCCTGATTTAATCTCGCAATATTGCTGCATGATTTTCTTCTGCAGCAATCCAGCGTCATTCAATTGGATGAATATGTCTTGAACCAATTCTTTGTGGCGTGGGTCTGTAGTTCGATTATACAAAGCGCCACCGAATTCAATCCCGCGCGAATCAACGTGATTATCCCACGAACAGCCTAAACCAGCAAGCGCGCGTGAGTTAATCTCATGGAATTCATCGACGACAACTTGAGGAGCTACTCCTTGTTCTTCAGCGCTGACAGTAATCGGAGTCCCATGCTCATCTGATCCACTGCACATCAGTACGCGACGGCCTCGAGCACGCTCGTACTTGTATTGAATATCGGCGGGTAAACTATTCCCTGCAACATGACCAAGGTGCAGGGGTCCATTGGCGTAAGGCCAAGCCATGAATATCGTCGTGTACTCCACGTTATGGCCTCCAAACCCACTCTTGGTTGCGAATCTGTCCTACAACCACATATTTATGTCTGCGTCGCTCGCAATGACTCCGGAGCACGTATTGCTGTGACACACCGCATACATTTCTTCAATCCAGATTCAATTCTGAATCTAGGGGTGATTATCTCTTGAGTTGGACACTATTAGTTGCCTACGCTACTCTAGCAATTGGAGTCTCGTTTCTTTGTAGCATCCTAGAAGCCGTATTACTATCCACCTCCCGTGGGCATGTAGTTGGTTTAGCAGAAACTCATCCTAAAACTAGTCAATTATGGATAGGTTACAAGGATGATCCCGAAAGGCCACTTACAGCTATTCTAACACTCAATACAATAGCACATACTGTTGGAGCACTAGGCGTGGGCGCAGAGGTTGCGAAAATTTACGCAAACGATGATGAATTGGATTTTATTATGGGTATAGCATCCGCATTATTGACACTAGGTGTGTTACTATTTTCGGAAATCCTACCGAAAACTATCGGGACATTATACTGGCGTAAGTTGACAGTCTCGTCTGGTTACCTCCTCAAATCATTAATCATATTATCATGGATAATCGTTAGACCTGTTGAAATGATACGAAAGATGTTACCAGCGGTCGAGACTGAGACCGTAACTCGAGATGAGCTTTCAGTTCTCGCTGATATCGCCGAGGAATCAGATATCATCGAAGAAGACGAAGAAACTGTCATACAGAATCTTCTGAAATTACGTGATATCGAAGTTCAAACTATCATGACTCCAAGAGTAGTGATGAATTGTGTTGAGGTCAATGAAACTGTAAACCAGGTCATGGCGCGAATTCCAATAATGGTTTACGGACGCATGCCCGTATACGATGGAGAAATCGACAATATTCGTGGACTTGTTCTGCGTAGTGAGATTCTTCGTCGAGCGGCTGCGGATGAATTCGATGGGAAGATGATCGACATGGCCAGAAAAATCGTGACTTGCAATTACGATGACTCAGTTGACAAGGCCCTCGATATATTGTTAGAGAATAAGGTGCAATTAATGGTTGTAAGAGATGAATTCGGTGGGACTGTAGGACTGGTAACAATGGAAGATGTCATTGAGACGCTTCTAGGAGTCGAAATTGTCGACGAAGAAGATCTCGAAGCCATCCAGGAAGGCGTTGCACACGAGAACCTCAGGGAACTCGCTATGATGCGCAACGCGAATGGCGATGAAGAAGAGTGAGCATTCATAGAAAGCAAAGCTGTTAGAGAGCATTGCCCGGGAATCAGACGCTTAACGACGTCATACAGTGATCTTAGGATGATTTTTCTTCATCAGAAAGCCATCCCTTAGACTCAGTGAAGTCACTAATTGATTCGAGGCGCTTTAGCCAGCCCTTCGCTTCTGTTGACTTGGTGGTACGGACGAGCCAAACACCACCAAATGCTGTATCCCAGAGTCCAAGGTCTCCACGAAGCTTGTACATGATGTAGTCAAGAAGTGGTGGTATTAGCATAAGAATCCCGATAGCGCTGAAAATCTGGCTTCCTGTGGTTTCACCGAAGCCCTTGTTACTCATCACAACTGAAACCGCCCAAAGTCCAATGAGAATGAATAGTGTAGTCATACCTTTCAAAGTAAAGTAAATCCAAATTGGCGATTCTCCGCGGGTATTCACATAACGTGTGCGACTAATCCAATTCCCAACCGATCGGCCACCAGCATAGGCAGGCATGAACCAGAGATTGAACACAATAAGTCCGAGTCCTAGAATAATGAATGGTGTTGGATTGAAGTAAAGCCCCCAACCAGTGATTCCTAGAACCGGAAGTGACCAGCCGTAACTGACGAGGAAGTCGACAATTCTCCGAGTAAGACGCTGTCCGCGAGTTGCTACTTCAAAATCAGAAGGTAATTCCTTCTTGACTCGTGGTGCACGAGGCTTCTTCTCACGGACTTTCTTTTCCGGCTTCTTCTTCTTTTCAGCGCGCTTCGCTTTCTTCGCGGTCTTAACCGGCTTCGCGGCCTTAACTGGCGCAGGAGCAGCAACTGGCACAGCTTTCTTTGGAATCTTTGTTTCAGGCTTTTCATCTTCAGAAGAGATGTTTCCTGCTTTTTCTAGAAGTCCCATATTTTCATTCTCCGTAAATTGTACCCATTTCCTGGAAGACTCCGAACCCGGGGGATTGCACGAATTCCTTTACCATATCGTCTGGAAGTTCGCCTAAAACCCGATTTATCATCTGGAAGAAACTACTCCGGTCATCTTCACTCGTACCCTCTGGGTCCGAACCAACTGACTCGAAAAGTGAGAAATCGTCCGAAGCCACGAAAGATTCTACGAAATCATCTGGCATACCGCCTAGGAGGTCATTTACCACAACGAAGAAGTTAGCAAAGTTATCTTCATCGGTTGTTTCCTCGTCCATCGATTCTTCTTCGACCATTTCTTCTTCGAATTCCTCATCAGGTGGCGAAATAAGTTCTACAGTTGGCTTGATATCGCGCATATCCTGTTGTTGCTTCTTTCTAAGGACGATTATCTCCCTATCTAATTCAGAACCAAATCGGTCTGAAAATCGGTCGAGAAGAGTACCGACCTCGCCAGTAGCGATCCGATCTATGTGACCGTACATTTGGTCACGTTTTTCGGTAGCTAAAGCGGGATTTTCACTCTTTCTTCGCTCCCATGCTGATTGAAAATCATCGTCTTCGGGCTCATTTGATACTGTTGAATGCGATACTTCAGTTTCGGATAGAGAAATCCCAGGGGGTGGAGGAGGTGTTGGCATAGGCGGAATCTCCGGGATTTCCATATCTAGGGGTGAAAGAGGGGGCGGGGGAGGGGGAATTGACAGCCCCGGAGGGAGTGGTGGAAGTGGAAGATCATCAAAGGTATCATCTTCTTCATCAGACATACGCCAGCCTCCTTTCATCTCCGGTCCACTGACCGCCATTATTCAACATTCTGTGGATTGGATATAACAGCGGGCTACTCATTCAGGTAATTGCCGGGCCCAACCCTTCAAACAAAGAAAAGTACACATGGCATCATTAACGCTGTAAACATCCCCGGTTCCTCCAGAAACTTCGAGTTCTCCCAATCTCGCCGTTATGTCGTCCCGTAAGAGCTCAACTCGTGCATCTGCGCCCCCTTTGAGAGCTACTGCCTCATCGAGGGGGCGGAATGGATTAGACCCATCGGGGTCGAGTCGTTCGTATGGAATTTCAGTTACTCGAAGGCCACACTTACCATGCAGGCTACCTAGTTGGCGGATGACTCGCTTAACATCAACTGTAACGTTCTCATCAGTCTCCCCGGCAGTTCCCAAGACTACGGATCGATCACCTTTCACTAGATCCCAAAAAGCAGGAGTTTCTTTTCCGAAAACCAAGAGCGAATGATCACTTCTTAATCTCTCGATTCGCTCTGTTGATGTGCTTGATTCAGCCAGTGATTTAATTCTGGCCTTACTGACTCCCGATTTTCCTCCTCTGTTTTTCGTGGATTTACCATTTAAGATTCCATGAAATTCATCCATTATCGCTGTGCTTCCAGACTCTTTCTCAGAAATAATACGCAATTTATCCAATACGCTTTGCATTCCAACTTCAATGCGATCTCTCCAACCACTTTTGTTTCCAGATAATACCGCATTGACTTCCAACCCTTCTCCACGAATGTAATTGACAATCTCCCTTCGAGCATTAGAATCCATACCTAGCAATGCGGGATCTCTGACATGAATGTGAAATCCTCTGTGGCCTGAGAATGTGAATTGGGAAAACTCTCTCTTCATATTGAATTCGGGTTCTAGAAAATCATTCCAAAGACTCCAGGCTTGATCGTGTATCAAATCTAACATGCCAGGGAAATCGGCATCTGAAACTCCGGGTAGGTGATCCCCATCAAGGTCGAAAATTAAATCCGCGCCCCTCCAATCCTTGTCAATCATTTTCCGCTCCATTGGGTGTCGGTAGTAAGCAGTGCTGTGAAAACAGGAATGGGGGCCCCTTTGTTGCAGGTATCCTAGAAGCGATTCATCTGAAGAAAAGCCTCGATGTCTATCAACTGGTTTATCCCCCCAATGTATGAACATCCATTCTCGATTTCTCAATCGAGAAGGAGTCCACAATTCATCTGTCGAAAGAGACCTGTAAAATCGAGAGAACCGCAGGGCATACCTGCTCCAACCTTCCGACACGAACACTATACGCAGAGGGAGGCTGATGAACTCGACCCTTTGTCTTCTAGAGATTACTAAACAAATTTTGAGATTTCAATCTAGGTCAAGACCCTGAACTTCCTTTCCTTCAGTAGCTGGGCCGGCTCCTGTCTTTTCGACATAGGCTTCGAAACAAACGTACTCGCCATCGAGGACTATTGCTTCAGCGAACGTCAACGCCTTACCAGTGACTGCGCATACAGGACCCAATTGGCCTGATGCTGTAGAGAGTTTCGAAGCGTCGGGCATGACTTGGTGCGTTCGATATTGCTTCTTGATACTTACCTCAGTTCAAGTTGGATGAGCAAAGCGATTTTGAAGTAGGTTCTGTCGCCGGCCAATATGGAACAAGACGGAGTTCATATTCGAGTAGGGCATTCGCCGGATCCTGATGATGCATTCATGTTTCACGCCCTTACAACCGGTGCTTTCAAAACTCCAGGAAGAACCTACGAACACGTGCTTTTGGATATTCAAACATTGAATGAGAAGGCTCTAACTAAGGAATACGAAATCTCTGCTGTCAGCATACATTCATTCCCACAAATTGTAGATGATTACGTCTTGATGAATTGCGGGGCATCGATGGGGGAAGGATATGGTCCGATGTTGATTTCTAATACCCCAATGAATGAAATCGATGCTAAGACGAGAAAGATCGCAATCCCAGGTCTAGATACCTCAGCATATCTAGCACTAAGACTTGCATGGGGTGAAGTCGAAGTGGATGTAGTTCCCTTTGACGAGATTCTTCCTGCCGTCAAAGAAGGAATCTACGATGTTGGATTGATTATTCATGAAGGACAGTTGACTTGGAAAGATGAAGGAGTTCATCTGGTGCTTGACCTCGGAGTATGGTGGAATGAAAAGACGGGACTACCACTGCCACTCGGAGGAAATGTTGTGAGAAGGGATCTCGGTGAAGATTTGTGTCAACAATTGTCGCAAGATGTAAAGCGTTCGATTGAGCATTCGCTTCAGAACCCCGAAGCAGCACTTGAATTTGCCAAATCCTGGGGCCGTGGCATCGATGATGAAACGAATAGGGAATTTGTTCAAATGTACGTCAATAAAAGAACACTTGATTACGGTCCCGAAGGCCGAGCTGCGATTCGATTATTCTTGAAAGAAGGTCAGAGAATCGGTATGGTCGATGCTGGATTAGATACTGATTCAATAGAATTTATCGGAGTTGAGTAAATGATTCACGATAAGCCTGAGAGGTCAGAATTCGATTCAGTAGATCCAGCCCCTCCAAGTGAGGATAGCAAGGTCACAACATTACGAAATACAATTTGTGATGAAGATGAAAAAATGTTCCAGCGTATGCGAGCACTCTTCGCTCTGAGGAATATTGGTGGTAAGGATTCTGTCGAAGCACTCGCAGCTGCCTTTTCATCAAAGTCAGCACTTCTGAAACATGAGATTGCCTATGTCATGGGCCAGATGCAAGATTCACATGCCGTACCACATCTAATCGATAGGTTGGCTGATGCTGATGAAGATGTGATGGTTCGTCACGAGGCTGCTGAAGCACTTGGAGCGATTGGGGATAGGACCGCTTTGTCCGTGTTGGAAGAGTACGTCGACGATGATGAAGTCGTTGTTGCGGAATCATGTGAGGTTGCTCTCGATCTGTTAGAATGGGTTGCTAGTAAGAGATTGGACTACTCCGAGTGAACTATTCACATCGTAACCCATACTGGTTCTACAGTCATTCCACAAACATCGCTCAAAAATAATGCGAGCCCCCTTTTCGACTCGTCATCGAGGGTATTACGGACTTCATTCTCGAAATAATGCGATAACCGCTCGAAATCAGTACCAGAAGCTTCCGCTGCCGCTGCGATTACTGCTTCCTTATATTGGTCATCTTGGTTAAATTTTGAGTAATTCTCCAGGAGTTCCGAATGGATAATCTTCAGATTCTCTACTGGAGTATCTCTACGGCAAGCAAATACTCCGAAAACCATAGGAAAACCAGTCACTCTAGTCCATTCTCCACCGAGATCGAGACAGACTAATTCAGGATGTTCAGCTGCTGCAGCGAGAGCTCTGTCACCGATGAGTAAAGCCCCGTCACAGCGTTCTAACATTGAGATAAGATCGGGGCCTGTTTCTATGCATTTAGGATCTAAGCCCCTATGGTTTAACAACCATCTCAACAAGACCTTAGAAGTCGATGAATCAGAGGGTAAAGCGATGTCCCTCATCTTATCTAATTCTCTTGTGCCGAAGAGAATTACAGACCCTACTGCACCCATTCCAACTATACCTAATTCAGGCAGTAACATTAGTTCCTTATGGTGAAGAGCATAGTCCGCAGTAGGAATAGGTGCTGTGATGCAATCCCTTCGAAGAACGTGTCCAGTCAGCCATGCAGGAGGAGCGGGGAGCACAGTCCAATTATCACTCAAACCATGAAATAATGGCTCACAATTAGTGAATGCTACACGACCAATAACGCTAGTCCAGGACAAATCAACACCTCAGACTTGGATAATCGGTAACACATTTAGTTCAGTATCTGAAGAGGCGACGCGTTCGAACTCTGAATAAGTTGAATTTCTTTTCACCGGCGCAAACCCCGCTTCTTCGATCAAGCGACAGATGTCTTCGCGACAGGAATCCAAACGTGTTTTACTACCAGCCGAATGCATAATTTCCTCGTGGCCGACAGTTCCGTCGATATCGTCAGCACCTGCACTGAGAGCCATCTGAGCAACAGCATCACCGATATTCATTCGATATGCCTTGATGTGAGAGATATTATCCAACATTAATCGAGATACACTGATTACGCGTAATATCTCATTAGAACTAGCCAACTGAGCCTCAGGGAGTCTTGTCTTGTCATGTAGGAAAGGATATGGAACAAAGCATTGAAATCCATTCGTTTCATCTTGTAATTCTCTTAGTAGAGAAAGGTGTTTTATTCGTTCGGATGAAGATTCTACTGTTCCGAAAAGCATGGTGCAATTAGTTGGAACTTCCAATATGTGTGCTGCGCGATGAATATCGAGATATTCTTGGCTTGATTCCTTACCACGACATATTCGGTCGCGTACAGAATCGACAAGAATTTCCGCACCACCTCCTGGAATCGAATCTAATCCAGCTTCTTTCAGAGTCTCAATTACTTCACCAACGGATAAGTTGGAACGTTCTGAGATGTGTTTGATTTCGATCGCCGTTAGTGACTTGATGTGGATGTGGGGGAATCTCTGTTTACATTGTCGATAGAGTTCCGCATAATGTTCCACAGTCCAAGTTGGGTGTAAACCACCAACTGAATGTACCTCGTCGATATGTTCTGCGTATGGTTCGATTCGGTGCAAATATTCCTCAACCGAGAGCTCATACGCATCCTTGTGACGAGGCCCCTTACGAAAGGCACAGAATCGACATGCTAAGACACAAATGTTTGTTGTATTGACATGCAAATTTTCGTTGAAAAATACATCATCCGAATGCTTTGAGTGCTTGACCATAGAAGCTAGAGCAGTCAAGCCTGAGAGAGGCGCCTCGTCCATCAACAATAGTCCAGTTGATTCAGATATTCTGCCCCTTGAAGACAATTCAGAATATGCAGAATACAGAAGTTTGTTTGATCTAATCGAGTGAGGTATTGGCATCTTAGCTAACCGAGTTGTCCAATAGAGATTGGATTCCGGACTTGCGATTGACTGCATTACGCTCCCTCTTATTCATACCGAGATGATTTCAGATTGTGAATCTATCTCAATAATGCAGCGGGCAGGGAACCCGGAAATCATCAAGAGCCCATCACGGAACCACGTATCGTGTCAGCGGAGCCGATTCCTCTCAACGAATTGAATGAACGCGCCAAGAGGTGTCGGCGCTCAATCGTAGACATGGTTCACAAAGCTGGAGCAGGACATCCTGGTGGTTCTCTTTCGGCAATAGACCTCTTAGTTGGATTATATTCCACCCAAATGTCAGTTTCTCCCGATGATGCAAACAATGCAGACCGAGATCGCTTCGTTATGAGCAAAGGGCATGCATCACCAGCGGTTTACTCAATCCTTCACGAAATGGGCTTCCTTGCGAAGTCCGACTTAGATGGATTCCGTACGATGGGTTCAGTCTGTCAAGGCCACGTCGATATGAAGTGGACGAATGGGGTTGATTTCTCAGCTGGTAGTTTGGGTATGGGTCTATCATTCGGTTTAGGCTGTGCTTTTGCTGCTAGACTAAACGAACAAGATTTCCATACTTGGGTTATGATTGGTGATGGTGAAACTCAGGAAGGGCAAATTTGGGAAGCCTTCATGGCAGCCAGTTACCATGATATTCAGAACTTGCATGTAATCGTAGATCGGAATCGTATCCAGAATGATGATTTTGTAGATGTGCAGATGGAGATCGGTGATATAGCGAGTAAAATAAGTTCATTCGGATGGTCGGTTAAAGAAATCGATGGACATGATATGGAACATGTTGTTGATGCTCTAAGTTGGGCAGCAAATACCCCGGGACCTAATGCAATCGTTGCTCATACTGTGAAAGGCAAAGGAGTCTCTTTCATGGAAGATAACCCCTCTTTCCACGGAAAAGCACCCACGGATGAAGAATTATCTCAAGCACTGGAGGAATTAGCATGAGTGCACCTTCCACCGGAGGCGCGAGCCGAGATGGGTATGGTGCCGCCCTCCTCGATATAGCCTCGGACCCACGCGTAGTGGTCCTTGAGGCTGATCTTGGAAAATCCACAAAGTCCTGCCTCTTCCGAGAAGAATATCCTGAGAGGACGATATCACTAGGCATCGCAGAACAGAATATGATGCTAGTAGCTGCTGGACTAGCATCTTGTGGTAAAGTGCCGTTTGCAAGTACATTTGCAATCTTCTCAGAGCGTGCATTCGAACAAGTGCGTAATGGGATTGCTAGACCTGGTCTCACAGTCCACATATGCGGAAGTCATGGTGGGATTCACACCGGTACCGACGGTTCAAGCGCACAATCAATCGAAGATCTCGCTTTGTACCGTACAATCCCTGGTATGACAGTCATGCATCCTTGTGACGACCTCTCTGCCCGCCACTTAACAGCAGCATTACTCACTCATGATTCGCCATCATACACCCGTACAGCACGTAATAAAACTCCAAGGATGTATGATGATGAAACAGTAAACTCTCTTGAAATTGGAAAGGGGTCTGTTCTACGCTCAGGTAGTAATGTAGCAATCATCGCTAACGGTGTAATGGTTCACAAAGCAATGAGTGCAGCAGAAGAGCTCTCAACGCGTGGGATCGATGCAACAGTTGTAGACATGCACACATTGAAGCCACTAGATACAGAACTTCTCGACCGTTTAGCCATCGAATGCTCAGGCATAGTTACCGTGGAAGATCACTCAGTGATTGCTGGACTGGGTTCATCAGTCGCCGAACATCTCTCACAGACCAATCCAACCAAAATCAAAATGCTTGGAGTCCAGGATCATTTTGGTGAGAGCGGTGGTAGTGAGGAATTGTTGGAAAAGGTAGGACTTACCCGCGAAGCAATCATCGCCGCGAGTGAATCTTTAGTCTGAGAACGGACATTCCTACCACATCACGGCGTTTGATTCAAGAACGGCTCATCACGCGGGGCCATCGTGGCCCCATTAGATGATGTCAAGAGACTCCTAGATGGGACTGTTGATCCGGATGCTTTGGAAGCAAATCCAGAACTCTACGATATGGCTGAAACAATCTATGGCAGAGATACACTCGATCATCTCGGAGTCGAGGCCCCTGAAAGACCAAGTGATTCTATCGTCCAACCAAATGGAGATTCAAAGCACGAGGTTGAAATGCCTCTGCCTGATTTACCACTCCCTCCTGTTCCTGAAGTAATTGAGGGCAAGCGTTCATGGGTCATTTTCTCCGTTACAACCATCCTATTTGCGTTGTTGATGGTAAATGTCACAGCGGGTTTTGGCTCGGTTGTGCCACTTTGTGACTCGCCAGATTCGGAAACGCTCTGTGAGGATAAATTGACTCTGGCTTCAATTGCTGATTACGAATCTCCAGATTCTTGGACGGAAACTATGTCCATCAATGTAGTAGATGGTGTCCTCATCGTTCTGAGCACAGCCTTGATGGCCTATAGCCTCAG
>DALV01000106.1:30386-30723 GCA_002496905.1 Euryarchaeota archaeon UBA105
AAGAGATGATGCTCAATACATCCGGGCCAAATGCTGGCGTCGTGTCGTCATTCGTCCCGTGACGGCACATGGACGAGGTTCCGTGAATGGTTCGATACTATCACCTAGGAAAGTAAGGCCAGAAGCACGTTCAAGGATCTCTGCATCTGAATCATTTCCATCAAATGCGAATTCGTAGACCTTACCATCCTCAAGTTCACTATTGAGTTGCCAACCGTCATCTGTCTGAGTAATGCCAGGGAATGGAATTACGAAGTGAGACATGTGTGCTGTGGAACGGATACGTAATTCGCTTTCAGTTCTGGTCAAAGCGTCGGCTACGACATTGATCAATTCA
>DALV01000114.1 GCA_002496905.1 Euryarchaeota archaeon UBA105
CTGCATTAGGGCATCTAAAGCACTTTCAGCAGCGTCCCCAATTAGACCCCCAAGAGAAGTTATAGTGTCCCATAGCTTATCCCAATTTACTGTAATTATACCAGACAGTTCGAGAGCGGTTAGAATCCCAACTTGAATCAATGCGAAGATTTTCAGTAAATTCTTGAGAAATTTGATCACACCCGCTGTTGCAGCACCAAGAGCAGCTCCAGCTGTGCCCTGAGTTGCAAGCCCTTGCAAATCCATGAATACGATAGATGGTTAACCCTCAAAAGGATATTGCAGCCAAATTCATCTTAGAACCGCTATATCCAGTAGCCTTGGTTCTGGCATACCCTCTTTGGCCTCAGCAATTGCTTGAACTTCCATGCGGGCTCCAGCCATCGTTGTCACAAATGGAATGTTAAGTTCAACCGCAAGTCTGCGCATCATATTTCCGTCCAATACCGCTCCGCCAGTACTCCTAGGTGTGTTGATGATTAGCTGAATCTTACCCTGGCGCATTAGATCTAATGCGTCCGGAGTTAAACCCTCAGCAATACGATAACAGGTTTGAACATCTATTCCTCCTGAATCTCGGAGGACGTGAGCAGTCCCTCTTGTAGCATAAATTGTGAAACCCATCTCCTCTAATTCTTGAGCCAAGGGTATAACATCGTGTTTGTCGGCGTTCTTGACAGTGATGTAGACTCCACCATCTGTCGGAA
Organism: Euryarchaeota archaeon UBA105; assembly: GCA_002496905.1. Lineage (GTDB taxonomy): Archaea > Thermoplasmatota > Poseidoniia > Poseidoniales > Thalassarchaeaceae > MGIIb-O1. Next base: position 708 of record DALV01000114.1, read on the forward strand.
CTGGGATTTCAGTCGCCAAGCGCGCTTTCAGATATGCCGCAGCGGCGCGCTTGTGGCTTCCCATCACTTCTCCAGTACTCTTCATCTCTGGACCCGGAGCGGGGTCAAGACCACGTAATTTGATGAATGGGAAAACCGGAGCTTTGACGCAAACTGCCTCATTCTGTGGTTCTGGGAAATCAAGGTCTGCTAATTTTTCACCCATAGTAAGACGGGCAGCAATACGAGCTAGCGGAACCCCGGTTGCCTTGGCTACGAATGGGAATGTTCTCGACCCACGAGGGTTCACTTCCAAGACATACAGGATTTCTCCGCGAATGGCGTATTGAATATTGAAACAACCCTTTACTCCGAGTTGAATACCAATTTTTCTTGTCCAATCTTCGACTTGTGCTAATACTTTCTTTGAGACATTTTGTGGAGGTATAAAGCAAGTTGAATCACCTGAGTGAATCCCTGCTTCCTCAAGGTGTTCCATAATCGCTCCAATTAGCACTTCACTACCATCACAAACCGCATCAACATCTAATTCGATAGCATTGCCAAGATATTCGTCAACCAATAATGGTCGATCTGGTGACAGGAATGCTTCCTCCATATATGCATCCAATTGTCGTTTGTTGGAAAGTATCTCCATACCTCGACCTCCGAGAACGTAAGAAGGACGAATTAGAACTGGATAACCTATCTCTTGAACCGCTTCCCTAACCCCTTCGGAAGTACTCGCTGTGGCGCCATTGGGCATCCTTAGACCAACCCGTTCTGCGAATGCTTCGAAGCGTTCCCTGTCACTAGCTTCATCGACTGCATCCGGAGTTGTCCCTTGCATAGCTAAGTTGAGCCCCATGCCTTCTAGGTGAGGAAGTCTATCGGCCAATGGAAGTGCGAGATTGATTGCAGTCTGGCCACCAAATTGTAGTAAAATACCATGTGCCTTCTCACGTAGTAAGATCTCGGCTGAGTGTTCCAATGTCAGTGGATCGAAGTATAGACGGTCACTGGTATCGAAATCAGTAGAAACTGTCTCGGGATTATTGTTGATGATAATCGCTTCATGTCCTAATTCTCTTATCGCTCCAACGGCATGGACACAACCGTAATCGAATTCTATTCCCTGACCAATTCGAATAGGTCCGCTACCCACCACAACAATCCGTTGCTTGGTGAATTCATCGATTCCGGGAACGTGATCGATTCCAGTTGGGGCCGAACCCCCTTCATAGGTAGCATAGTAATATGGAGTTACAGCGGCAAACTCTGCTGCGCAAGAATCAACCATCCTGAATCTTGGATGAATTTCTAATTCGTGCCTCCTGGCCATTACCGTGTCTTCATTTGAACCCTCAGGTAAAGTCTTGAATCCACTAGCTGGGAAGCCAGCGAGTGCATCTGCTATGTGTAAATCAGTGAAGCCTGCACCCTTCCATCGGCGCATCTCTAGAACAGGTATTTCTGATGCACTCATTCCTAATTCTCCTGCCGCACGTATCTCTGTTTCAAGCGCGGCCATTTTCTCAAATCTGTGAAGGAACCACCGAGTAATACCTCCCGATACATCTCTAACGTCTTCGATTGAATAACCTCTTCTAAATGCCTCAAATAAGGCACCCATTCTTCTATCGGTAGGAACTCTCAACCAATCGATTAGGAGAGCTTCAGGCAATGGTTCACTCGCTCTTTCATCCATGGTCTCCCCACCGGAAGCATCGGCCATGGTGAGCGGCCTAGGATGAGGTTGGCCATACTCAAGACTGGCCCATGCCTTGAGGAAAGCCTCCTCAAAGCAGCGACCTATTGCCATAACCTCTCCTGTTGATTTCATTGATGTGCCAATAGTTCGGTCTGCGGTTCGGAATTTGTCGAAGGGCCATCTAGGAATCTTAACTACACAATAATCCAATGTCGGTTCGAAAGCAGCAGTGGTCCCTTCACCGGTAATTGGGTTAGGCAGTTCATCCAGAGTATAACCTACAGCGATTAATGCCGCCATTCTAGCGATTGGGTATCCAGTTGCCTTGCTTGCTAGTGCTGAAGACCTTGAGACTCTTGGATTAACCTCGATTACTCGATATTCTCCAGTCGATTGTTCGACTGCAAATTGAACATTACAACCGCCTTTGATATTCAGCCGTCTAATCAGGCGAAGAGCAGCATCGCGTAACATCTGATGATCTCTGTCTGAGAGTGTCTGCTGTGGTGCAACAACAACCGACTCTCCGGTATGGACGCCCATAGGGTCAATATTTTCCATTGTGCAGACAATGATTGCGTTATCGGCACCATCCCTCATAACCTCGTATTCATGCTCTTGCCAACCGAGGATACTTTCCTCGATTAGTACCTGTCCTATGGCAGAATGGAGTATTCCTTGACTAGCTATCTCTACCAATTCCCCCATATTGTGAGCTGTACCCCCACCAAGGCCACCCAAGGTGAAAGCCGGTCGAATCAGAAGTGGAAAACCTCCCAGACTATCGGCAGCCTGCATAACTGCCTCAATCGAATCACAAGCAATTGCTTTGCAAACAGGAAGATCGATTTCTTCACACACCTGTTTGAATAAATCTCTGTCTTCTGCCTCATCAATCGACACTAAGTCACAACCGATTAATTCAACTTCCAATTCATCTAAACTACCATCATGGGCAAGGGCAGAAGCGATATTGAGGGCTGTTTGCCCACCCATTCCTGCTAGTAGAGCATCTGGTTTCTCGATTTCTAAAATTCTCTTAACAACCTCCGGCAACAAAGGTTCGATGTAAATTCGATCTGCCATTTCGGGGTCATTTTGAATTGTTGCCGGATTGGAATTAATCAGAATCACTTCGTATCCATCTGCCCTAAGTGCTCTACAAGCCTGACTTCCGGAAAAATCGAATTCGGCCGCTTGACCAATACGGATTGGACCACTGCCTAAAATAACAATTCGTTTCAAATCGTCTCTACGAGGCATCAACTATCCCCCCCTGAGGTGGGGATTGGAATTCCTGCTAAATGATCCGCTACCATACTAGCGAATCTGTCGAATAGAGGAGATGCGTCATGTGGACCTGGGCAAGCTTCTGGATGATATTGGATTGTAAAGGCCCTTTTGCCAATCAAGTCTAGACCTTCTACAGTTCTATCGTTAGCATTGACGTATCTAACCTTGAATGGAGCCTCCAGTTCGTTGCCCGAACGGGCTGAACAAGCACCAGATGGATGAGGTGCGAGCATCCCTTTTTCGGGATCCTCCACCGCAAATCCATGATTCTGGCTAGTAATATACACTCGACCACTTTCAAGGTCTACTACAGGTTGGTTTGCCCCCCTGTGTCCGTATCTCAGTTTGTAAGTTCGTAGACCTGCTGCTAGCCCCATTAACTGGTGACCTAAACAAATACCCATAACCGGTAAACCAGCTCTAACCGCGGCGGCTAAACTATCTCTAGCGGTTGTTGCCGCTCCTGAATGTGCTGGGTCACCTGGGCCATTCGAAGCGAAGAATGCATCCGGTTCCCATTTCAAAATCTCATCGAATGTTGTAGTCGCTGGAAACCAAACTACCTCAAATCGTTGAGCTAATTCTCGAAGAATATTGTACTTGACTCCACAATCAATAGCCGCCAGACGAGGAAGCGATTTACCTTCTTCATCGACTGCACCTGGATTGATAATTACCGCCTCATCACATGTCACTTCAGCCACTAAATCCTCAGCATCAGGAGGTGTCATTTCATCAAGTCGAACTAGCATTTCTCTTTCAGCTTCAGCCGGACCAAAGATACACAGAACCGTGCCGTGCTCTCTAACCCGGCGAGTCAATTCCCTTGTGTCTATGTCTTGGATACCCGGAACTTCATGAGCAAATAGAAGATCATGTACGCTCCCTATGGCATCTCTGTGATCGGGGACTTCCATCAATTGTCTACAAACTACACCCCTTGGCCAAACTCCCGCGGATTCTGAGGTTCCTGCGTGTACCCCGTAATTTCCAAGCAAGGGCCATGTAAATGTTAGAACCTGTCCTGCGAAAGAGGGGTCGGTTAAACTCTCTTGATAACCAGCCATTCCAGTAGTGAAAACTAATTCTCCTTCAGCGATTTTAGGTGCTCCAAATAGTCGCCCACGATAGCGTGTACCATCGGCTAGTAACAATAATCCATCTGCCCCAGAAAGTGGCTCTGGAGTGTTAGAATCTAACAGAGCATCCGCTGCATCAGGAAAACTTGGCGGGTTGTTAACACCTGAAACATCAGCGCCGGGAGTGAATCCTCTGCCGGGAGGGTTCTCCGACATCAGCGATGCTGGCTGAAAGAGCCTATTAATCATTGAGAGTGATTTCACTCTTCTTCAAGGCTCATGACCTTCTTTCGATCTAGACTAGGGACTACCTGAATTTCTCCGCCGTGAAAGTGTTTAGACTCATCGATTTGACCTATTAGAGATTCGAGGAATACACCCAATGCAGCCACTTCTGAATGTGGTTGATTACCAATAGAAATGTTGTAGTTTGCTAACCTGAATACTTCACCTGGAACTTTAGTCCCTCCGACTACAATTACCATTGGGCGATTGCTTTCAATTGAGGAAAGAGATTCCCTCCAAGATCCCCCATACATGGTGAGGTGGACTATTTGACCCGGTTTACCGTCTCCAGCATCTTTGGCGAATCGACGAAGGAAAGACATTGGATTAGCTTCGTATCGATATTCAAAATCGCCTCCAAATCTCTCACTTACTGATCTCCAAGTTTCTATGGCAGATTCGTCTTCTTCTCCAGCCAGAATAACTTCATCCGCGCCAAATGCTCTAGCTGTCAAACCGAGATGGCTGGTAATGCGCTTGTCACGCTCTCTTCGGTGCCCTAATCTCAGAACTGAGACCCTTCGGTTCGAAGCAGCCATGTGATTACGCAGAAGGCCCGACTTCATCAGCCTGACCCATGTCAGATGACTCACTAAAATCCGGAATTAAGTCGACTGGCATGTTAATCATTTGCAATCTGACCCATTGAAGTAGCCAGGCGTCGATGAATAACTTCGCAGAGTAATGAATCATTATTGCCAAAGCAAGAAGTCGTAGGCTGGCGAATGTTGCGGTTTGAGTAGCTACGTCGTTTGTAAGTAGAGCGAATCCAAGCGGTTCTAGTATGTAGTATACTGCAATTACAACAAGTAAACCACCTAAATTTGACATTGAAGCATGTCCTCTTTCTCTTCCAACGCTCCAAACCACGGTTGCAAAGAAGACTACTACAGGAACCATTTTTGCTAACATAGAAAAGTCAAAGTCACCCAATAATGAATCGGGTATGTCTGCGTTGTTCAGGGCTTCTGAGCCTTTTTGGACAGCTATCCACCAGAACAATCCAGACATCATCAATAATACCCCAGATAGCCAGCCACGATTTGTAATCATATCTCGAATTTCATGCCTATCTTTAGGTTGTAAACGCTGTAGAATTGATTCCATTAATTCCAGTGCATCATTGGTTGGAAGTTCTTCCTTAGCAGCAGCTGCAATACCTTGTTGAGAGGTATTTTCTACCCTATTAGAAGGCTCGTCGCCCAAAACCATTGCCGGATTGCCGCTCCGTCACATCATAAAGGGTGCGTCTAATGGGAGGTCTGAAATGGCCGACTGGAGACCTATTCTAAATCGCCGAAGCGATGGTTTTCCAAGAATTATGGGGATTCTGAACATAACCCCTGACTCATTTCATGCTGATTCAAGAGTTGATTCGGTTGACGATGCTTTGTCCCGCGCTAAGCAAATGGTAGAGGATGGTGCAGATTGGCTAGATATTGGCGGCGAGTCTACAAGACCCGGGGCAGAACCTGTAGCCATAGATGAAGAAATGAATCGTGTTTTACCGGTAATTAAGGCGGTTAGAACTGCTCTTCCTGATGTTGGAATTTCAATAGATACAAGACGTGCTTCTGTTGCAAAGGCCGCACTAGATTTCGGTGCAGATTTGGTGAATGATGTAAGTTCCTTATCCGACCCAAATATGGTAGATGTAATCATAGAAAATAAATGTCCTATTTGTATAATGCATATGCAAGGATTACCTGAAAATATGCAAAAAAACCCAAGTTACGGTGATGTAGTATCAGAAGTGCGTGAAAGACTTGACCTCACAGCTCAAAAGTTAGTCAATTTAGGATTAAATCCTGATATGATTGTTACAGATCCAGGAATAGGGTTTGGTAAATTACTTGAGCACAATCTATCATTATTGGGCGCAGGTAAAGAAATTGTCCCTAGGCAAGATATGCCATTGATGTGGGGAGTAAGTAGGAAACGAATGTTTGCTGACCTGCTCGGCCGGAGCGATAGTGAAGAGAGGTTGGCGGGAAGTTTAGGAATCGCTGCAATGGCCGCATCGAAAGGAGTCGATATCATCAGGGTACACGATGTGCGTGAGCACGCAGACCTGTATGCGGCTATGCGAGCAATCGATTGAGGTGATTTGATGGGGAAGAATATAGTCGATATCGATGATAATTTACGAATTATTGGAACCGCTCACGTCAGTACTGCATCGGTAGAATTAGTTAGAGAACAAATAGAGGAATGGAAACCAAACTTGGTTGCCGTTGAGCTCTGTGATTCAAGATTGAAATCATTGCAACAGCCTGACGATTTGGATAATGACGATCTATTGAAAATAATCAGTGAAGGGAGGTCTTCGATGATCCTGCTACAATCTGCTCTAGCAGCACAACAGAGACGGATGGGTATGGAAACAGGAGAAAAGCCCGGAGCCGAACTACTCGCGGCTATCGAAGTGGCTGAGGAGAATAGGATAGACCATGCCCTTATCGACAGAGATGTGGTTATCACCTTACGACGGGCTTGGAGAAAAATGGGCCTAAGAGAAAAATGGAGAGTTTTGAATGCACTGCTATGGGAAGACGATGATGAAGAATTTGACCTCGATGAATTAGTTGAGGATTCCGATTTATTAACAACTATGATGGAAGAAGCAAGAGAGGCTGCTCCGCGTGCTGGAGAAGTTTTGATTGATGAGCGAGACGCGTTTTTGGCTGGTAGAATCCAACAGGTCAGAGGGAAAGGAAAGGTCCTCGCTGTTGTCGGTGCAGGCCACATAAATGGAATAATTGAGCATCTTGAGAAACCGGCTCTTGAAACCACATCAAGACTAAGCGAATTGTCTTCTGAACCACCTAAACCAGTTTGGCCAAAGATTGTGATGTGGACAATTCCAATCTTCCTCTTATCTGTGGTTGGCTACCTATTTTGGAATGGAGAAACTGAAGCCTTGAAAGATACAATCTGGTATTGGACTGCGGCAAATGCAATACTAGCAGGATTAGGTATCGCATTAGCCCGAGGGCATCCCCTCTCGATATTAGTTGGAGCATTGGCTAGCCCGATTACAAGTTTGAATCCCACTTTAGCAGCAGGTTGGTTCGCGGGATACACCCAACTGAAGATAGCCGCCCCAACTGGAGGAGATGCAACCGAATTTCTAGCACTACAAAATTACAGTTTATTCTATCGAAATCGCGTGGGAAAGGTACTGCTTGTGACCGCGTTTGGAAACTTAGGCTCAGCCCTCGGTGCATGGCTCGCAGGCGGTGCAATCGTGGGCATGATTATTGGGTGAACAGTCAACCAACGAATTATTGGGCGAAGCCCAAAGATGTGATGACGTGGTTAATTTCGGCTTCGTTATTGACAATCGTAAGTGCATAGGGTGCCATGCCTGCACCGTCGCTTGTAAGTCAGAACACGATGTTCCGATAGGAGTAAACAGGACCCATGTAAAGTATATCGAGAAAGGAACCTATCCAGATGTAACCCGAGAATTTAGCGTTCATCGTTGCAATCATTGTGAGGATTCACCTTGCACCACAATTTGCCCTACGACTGCGCTTTTCACCAGGGAAGATGGAATCGTCGATTTCGATGATGACCGCTGTATTGGTTGCAAATCTTGTATGCAGGCCTGCCCCTACGATGCATTATACATCGACCCAAACAAAGGGACAGCGGCAAAGTGTAATTATTGCGCACATAGAATAGAAAATTCCTACGAACCCTCTTGTGTGGTTGTTTGTCCCGTAGAAGCAATAATTTCCGGCGACCTAGATGACCCCAATTCATCAATTTCCAATTACATTAGTGAACACGAAGTGATTGTTCGAAAACCAGAGTCTGGGGCAAAACCCAACGTATTCTATGTCGAAACCAGTGAGGATATTCTTGACCCTCACGCCACTGAACGCTCAGGCGAATATCTCTGGACTGACCAAGCGGCGGGAGTTGGTCATTTTGCCAAGTATGCCGATTCTAGGTTGGGTGCCTCGGATACCAATTCGATGATCGTTCAATTGGCACTTGAAAAGAAGGCAAGAGCCGCAAATCCACGAGATCGCGCCATTATCCGAGATGTCATGGAACGCCTAGACGAACAGGCGGAACGACCCAAGAGAAGCTATGACCAGCCTTCGAAAGGCATACTTTGGGGATGGGAAGTTTCTGCATACATAGTAACCAAGGCGATTGCTTCAGGAGCATATTTGGTTGCTATGTTAGCAATGTTTGCTGGTTTAATCGATATGACCGATGAATTATGGTGGCAATTGATAATTGGTAGTACGATTTTTCTAGGAATAACCGGATTTCTTTTGATTAAGGATCTTGACAGACCAGAGAGATTTATCTACGTATTACTGAGGCCAAATTGGAATTCATGGCTAGTAAAAGGAGCCTATATCTTGGGCGCCTTTGGAGCAGTATTGGTTTGTAGCGGCGCAGTTATTTTCTTTGACCTCGACAGGAATTATCTCGATTACCTAGCAATCGCTGGCATTCCTTTAGCTACATTAACGGGAATCTATACTGCTTGGTTATTTGGCCAAGCCAGCGGTAGAAATTGGTCAAAAGACCCCTATCTTACTCTGAAGATGCTAATCGAGATGGTCATCCTTGGTGTCGCCTCTTTGGTATTTTTGATTTCTTCAGAATTTATTTACTGGGCTGTAGCCAGTGTATTGATTATACTAGTTTCTAGACATGCTCACAATACAGTAATTCAGCCACAACTGGAGACCTTACACTGAGGTGATATAATGGCAGAGTCATTCATAGAAAAGTTCGCCCAGAAATTGCGAATTATTCCAAATCTCGATAGACAACATTCAGATGGCAATTTGGAAGAATTGAGAAAATTTCCATCTCCTAACGAATGGCATGATTTCAAGGAACTAGATGCAAATGCATGGCCGGTAAGAATTGAGAAGAATTACTCCCTAGTTCCAACAACCTGTTTCAACTGTGAATCAGCTTGTGGTATGTTAGCTTATGTTGACAAAAATACAGGTCAGGTTACAAAGTTTGAAGGAAATCCACACCACCCAGGAAGTAGAGGCAGGAATTGTGCCAAAGGACCCGCGACAATTAATCAAATTCAGGACACTGAGAGAATACTCCACCCTCTTCGTAGAGTAGGCGCTAGAGGCGAAGGAGGCTGGGAACAAATCACTTGGGAACAGGCTCTAGACGAGATTGCTGAGAAAATTCGCACCTCTCTGAAAGCAGGAGGTGTAGACAAAGTCGTCTACCACGTGGGAAGGCCTGGTCACGAGGGGTATGCTAACCGAGTTCTGAAAGCGTGGGGTGTTGATGGGCACAATTCACACACGAATATTTGTTCGGCAGGAGCGAGAACAGGTTATGCTCTATGGCA
>DALV01000003.1:0-1408 GCA_002496905.1 Euryarchaeota archaeon UBA105
GGAGGAATAATCAACTCAAATTTACGATTTTTACACTGGGTGAGAGTATGTATTCTGAAACATCACTTGATATTGGGGGAGGCGAACGAGAGTTGGATGCGCGTCTGGACATTCGCTAGGTTCATGCGACAGATTCTGAAGTCTGGGCCCGCGGACTTAGATTGGATTCAGTCCCAAGGATTACTCGCAGTTAAGTTGGCTCAAATCTTTGCACTGCGAAGCGATTTACTTTCGGTCGAAAAGTGTAGACAGTTGCAACAATTGTATCAGCACGCAGCTAGTATTCCATCAGAAAAGGTGTTTGAGAACCTCGAGAAGAGAGCGCCTGAGGGCTTCTTTGATGCCTTCGAAGAAATAGACAAGATCCCTATCGCTGCCGCCTCGGTTGGACAAGTACACCGAGCGCGCTTGAAGACCGGAGAGGGTGTGGTAATCAAAGTCATCAAGGCTCAGAACGAGAAGTCGTTTCGTCGAGATGTAAAGCGAATGCGAAGGTGGCTACGTATCTTCCTCTTGTTCATGCCAAAACTACGCAGAGTCGGTAACCCTGTAGCTCTGCTAAACCACGTTGCGGACTACACCACGAGAGAATTGGACTTGCGCAATGAGATTGCGGGGGCAGAAGAATTGAAGAATATTCAATTGGATATCGATGATACATTCCAAATGCACCGACTCAGATTCCCAAAATATTATCCAGAATTATCCAATGAGCAAGTGCTGGTCTCTGAATTTATCAGAGGAGATTCATTAGAGGATGGTATTGATGCGGGTACGCTTTCATGGTCTACTTTGCTAGATTTATTCCGTATTCATGGCGCATATCTATTCGGTATCGGAACATTCCATGGAGATTTACACCCTGGAAATTGTATCATTGACGAAGATGGAATGTTTGTCTTTATTGATAATGGAGCGATTTGTCACGCTCCAACTCATGTCAGCAGTTCTTTATTCCGATTCTTCGAACACCTATCCAATAGCAACTTAAATGCTGCATTCGAGGCATTGCTAGGCCTATCGGAAGATACTTTGGATGAGAAGAAAAAAGAGGCTTATATGGCGAAAATGTATGACATATATCACGACTTTGAGATGCGTTCTGTTGGGGAGCAAAGCCTAACTCAAATTATGATGAAAACTGTTCGTTGTGCCGTTGAGGATGCGGGAGCAGTATTCGGTGAGGAGGCGTTTCCTATCATCCGAGCACTGATGTATCTCGACGGTTTGGTTATTCGAACACATCCCGATGTGAAACTCATCAGTTCAATGAGCCCTTATCTGGAAGAATTTCGCGCGTGTTTGCCAATTCCAGAGCCGGTTCCGCGCCACGCCAAGTGAATAATTCCAGAGTTGACGAGACAATTGAGAAAACACTTCATTAAATACGAATCATAGAGGATGGAAA
>DALV01000003.1:1756-5623 GCA_002496905.1 Euryarchaeota archaeon UBA105
GATACTGCTACCGTAGAGCAGTCCTACCTCGAATGCAAAAGAATCGCAAAGGAGTCTTCGTCATCATTTTTGAGAGCTTTCAAAACTCTTCCGAAGCCAAAAAGAGACGGTATCAATGCTCTCTATGCTTTTTGTAGAAGGGCCGATGATGTAGCTGACGGAGACTGGTTGCCTGATTTTTCTTCATTCACTCCTCAGCAGATGGGTGCACTTCGATTGAGAGCCTTACAGAGGTCGAAATATCTAGACGAAAAACACCGCTCCCGTGGTACCTTAGATCACGAAGGTCACATCACTAAGCTCTGCGCTCTAATTTACTTGCGAGATAATATCCAACAAGGGGTATATGACAACTTTCCGAAAGAAAGGTTCTTACTAGCATTTTGGGATACGATTGAGAAGTTCAATATTCCATCTCAGCACTTACATTCCTTGATTGACGGGATGGAAGATGATCTCTATCCTACAAATTACGAGACCTACGAAGATTTGCGAGGCTATTGCTACAACGTTGCATCCTCAGTGGGTCTTTGTTTGCTCCACCTGTATGGTTACGATGGGAAAGAGGCTGAGCACTACGCCGATGAGATGGGGATTTTTCTACAGAAGGTCAACATATTGAGAGATATTCAGTCAGATCTCGCATCGGGTAGAGTTTACTTGCCTACAGCCGAGTTACAATCCTTCGGAGTATCTACCTCAGACTTGTCCTCTCCAAGTCTTGCTTCAAACCCAAATTGGCAGGAATTCATGAAAGATTACATCCAGAGGTGCAATGCTCACAAAGAAGAAGCTATCAAATTACTTCCAATGATTCATCCAGAGTCGAGAAAAAGTCCAGCAATTATGGTCTCAGTATATTCGCAATTGATTAAGCAGGCAGAGAAATTGTGCGGAAACGTTGTGTCCCAGCGCCTTAGCCTAACCGTCATGCAGAAGGCAAACGTGCTGATGTCGACCCTCGGTGTAATTACCGTCGTGCAAGAGGACTGAATATGCAACTCGCAACTCATTCCATCGAGCCTGAGGCATCGATAAATTCAGGCCAGGATGTTTTGATTGTAGGAGCAGGGCCTGGTGGCCTTGCATGTTCATTGTTACTTGCGAAAGCAGGATTAAAGGTAAAAATAATCGAAAAAACAGATCGTGTTGGAGGAAGGACCAAAGTAATAGAAAAAGATGGTTATCGATACGATAACGGTCCTACATTTTTCCATTACACGGAAATAATTGAAGAGATTTTTCAAGCGATTGGTAAAGATGCACATGAAGAATTAAATCTCATAAAACTTGATCCTAACTACAGATTGGTCTTCGGTGAAGGAGGTTCTCTAAATGCTAGTACCGACATGGATTACATGGTGAAACAAATTGAGCAATTGTGTGGAAAGAAAGATGCTGAAGGGTTCAGAAAATATGTTTTGGATAATAGGAAAAAATTGAAATTATCAAAAAATTGTTTAAATTCACCATGGACAAGTTGGACTAATCTAGCAAACAAAAGAGCTCTGCGGGTGGCTCAAGTTCTAAGGCCCTGGAGAAGTGTTGCATCTGATTTATCAAAGTTTTTTGATGACGATAGAATGCAATTAGCGATGAGTTTTCAAACTAAATACCTAGGAATGTCACCGTTTCAGGCACCCAGTCTTTTCACAATATTGTCTTTCCTAGAATTAGAATACGGTATTTATCACGCCAAAGGAGGATTAGGTACAGTAACTGAAAGAATGGGGGCATTAGCAGAAGAACTAGGTGTGGAAATATGTCTCAATGAACCTGTAGAAGAGTGTCTTTTTGATGGTAAAAAAATAGTAGGGCTCAAGACAGGAAAGAATACCTACACAGCCAAGAAATATGTAATGAATGTGGATTTCGCTACTGGGATGAAAGGGCTTATTCCTGATAAATTAAGGAAAAGATGGTCTGACAAAAAACTAGATGAGAAATCTTATTCTTGCTCTACTTTCATGCTCTATCTTGGAGTGGATAAGAAATATGATTTAGATCATCACCAAATATACGCATCAAAAGATTATCATACGAATCTAAAAGATGTGACAGAAAATAAAATTACGTGGGATGATCCATCATTGTATGTTCAAAATGTATGCTTAACAGATCCATCAATGGCTCCAGCGGGGCATTCGGCTATCTACGTCTTAGTTCCCGTTTCCAATGTTCACAAATCAATAAATTGGGATGAAATAAAGCATGATTACAGAGATGTTGTGCTTGAAACCATGAAGAAATTAGGGTATGATGATTTGAAAGAACACATAGTTTCAGAAACCATAGTTACTCCTGATGATTGGGGTGAAAGAGATATTTACAAAGGTGCAGTTTTCAATCTAGCACACGGTTTAGACCAAATGCTCTGGAGAAGGCCACAGAATAGATTTGAAGAATTGGATGATTTATTCCTAGTCGGTGGAGGAACCCATCCCGGAAGCGGATTACCCACCATATTCGAAAGTGGGAGAATAGGCGCCAAATTGATTTGTTCTGATTTAGGAATAGAACCAGATTGGAATGGTGTAGACACTTGGTTTCCAGACCTGAAGAGGCCAAAGGCAAGCAGATAGGACCTATGGAGGTTGGAAATTGTCGGTTGTATGGGTGCTAGGTGCTGCTGGAGGAGTGGGTAGTTTTGTTTGCCAGAACCTTTCCAAACAAGGCTGGAAAATTATTGGAAGTGGGAGAACTGAGGAGACTCTTCAAGCCCTTAGTTCCCAGATTGATAATGTAGAAATCTTGCCCGTAGATGCTAGAGATGAGGTTGCGATGAAGCAGGCTGTTGCGGATATCATAGAAACACATGGTCGTCTAGACGCAGTAGTGGTTGCTGTAGGATCAATCCTACTCAGACCATTGCACGCTACCTCGGCTGAACAAGTGCGGGATACGATTGAGCAAAACCTCACTACCGCATTCAACGCAATTAGATCTGCAGCGGTTCCGATGATGCGTGGAGAAGGAGGGAGAATCGTTCTGTTTTCTTCAGTTGCGGCCTCACATGGCATGACTAATCACGCTGCTATCGCTGCTGCGAAAGGAGCTGTTGAAGGATTGACTCGGGCCTCTGCTGCAGACTACGCAAAGCGAGGCATTAGAGTAAACGCGATTGCCCCTGCAATGACTGATACGCCAATGTCCGAAAATCTACTGAAAAGCGAGGCAAGTCGTAAAATCAGTGATTCTATGCACCCCGTTGGACGGATTGGAGAAGCAAAGGAGATTGCAGATGTTGCATCTTGGCTTGTCGACGGTGCACCTGAATGGATGACGGGACAGGTCATCGGAGTCAATGGCGGATTGGGAACAATAAAACCGCAGGAATCAATCAAGGCTTAATCGGAGGATTGGTATGAGAAAAATCGCTGGATTATTACTAACGTTAATTCTACTATCTGCTTCAGCAGGATGTTTGGCTGAAGAAATACAAGGAGAATTGGAAGACCCCGATGTTGAAGAAAAAAGATACACATTCACCCTACCTACTTTGGGAAGAGATGTTGATGGTGGTAGTATGCTAGATTTGACTTCTGAACTAGAGCAAGCACCAACTCTCTTGTTTTGGGTTAGTTCACAGTGTCAAGGTTGCCATGAATGGGCAGAAGGCATCAGAGATAGCAATCTCAATTACAGCGTTATGCAGCCTGTTACAATTCACAGATATGGTAACTTCGAAGATGCAGACAAAATAATGCAAGTCTATGGTAACAACTCAAGCGAACACTATTCTCCTTGGCCTGTGGTTATCGACGCTCACTCGCGCCTAGCACTAGATTTTGACACACGAGAGCCGTCGGAGCTTTCTGTTGTCGAGGCTTTTGGAAACCTTCCAACCCCTTCTGTGATTTTACTCGA
>DALV01000003.1:5944-11724 GCA_002496905.1 Euryarchaeota archaeon UBA105
AAAAACGGTAATATTGTCTGGGAGGCGTCCTCATATTGGTATTCTGCTGACCAATTGGAAGAGGCGGGGGAAATAGCAGCCGGATTAAGTGAATAATATGGAGCCGATTTACACAGCACTATTCCTAATTCCAACGATATGGGTTGGGCCTTTTTGGCTATTAATGATGTTAGAACCTAAGTCTGAAAGAACTTCAAAATGGGTTGAGGGGAATCTTATTTTCCTTGGGCCCTTAATTGCTTATTTTGTAACTATACTCGTAGATCCTGCTGGCATGATTGAGTTATTCACGGGAAATCCTGCTGAAATCATGGACACAATGGTAGTGCTTCTTGGGACCGAATCAGGAACGGTCCTCGCTTGGGCGCATTTCGTTGCTGGAGATATCATCGCTACTAGGTGGATGTGGCGCAAGGCGGTTGAGAATGAGATTGGTCTGAATCAAACTCGAGTGATTGTCTTCTTTGGAGTTATGTTGATGCCTGTTGGATTGTTACTTCACATGGCCCTCAATAGAGAATGAGTGTTGGTGTATCTCAATTTAGGCAGTTTCTTAGACACCTACACCCCGCTAGATGCGTGAGTCGGACTGTTGTCGCCGCTTTCTTGGTCGGTTTTCTGTTCCTCGCTTTACTTCCGGTTGATGATACCCAGATTCTAGAGGATGATTCGATAATTTCCTACAGAACTAACTCTAACGATGGCTACAGTGCAATCGAATATACCGATCAACACACTACCGTAAGCATTGGGCCTTCGGGCCGTGAAACAACCCTTCGAATGCCTGGAAATCACGATTATAACAGGCCATTACCATTGGTGATTTCGTTACATGGCTACAGCAACAATGGAGCATTCAATGCTGCCTATATGCACCATATAGATAGCATCCATGAAAATGAGCATCTGCTGATTTATCCTGACGGAACAATGAATTGGTTAGGGATGAGATATTGGAATGCTACGGATGCTTGTTGCAATCTTTTTGATTACGATGTTGATGATATCGACTATCTTACTAGTTTGATTGATGAAGCGGTGCAGAACTACGGAGCCGATCCTGATGGAGTGGTTGTGACGGGGCTCTCTAATGGAGGATTTATGAGTCATCGAATGGCTTGTGATGCCGGTAATTCTATTCGAGCAATTGTGGCCTTGAATGGCGTTACATGGAACGATTTTTCGGATTGTGTCGATACTGGAAGGCCGGATATATTGCATGTGCATTCAACCGACGATGGAGTTATTCAATACGATGGAGGAACTGTGGCGTTTGGAGGGGAACACCCCTCTGCTCTTGAGACAGTTGGCTATTGGTCCAATAGATCTGGATGCGACTCAACGTGGACTTATCTAGGAAGCAGAGACCTTTCGGGAGACGACGGAATTGATGAAACGGATGAATTTGAATTTCTCAACTGTAACTCTGGAAATCGAGTAGCACATTGGAGAATCAATGGTGGAGGTCATGTCCCCCCTCTAAATGATCCAGGTTGGTCGGATCAGACGATTGGTTGGGCGCTTTCTGGGTTTGTTCGAGACTCTGATGGTGATGGATATAGAGACGATGTCGATGTTTTCATTTACAATCCAAATGAGTGGGCTGATGCTGATGGAGACTTAGTTGGAGACAATATCGATCAATGTGATCAAGACCCTTTTGGATGGGATGATTCTGATGGAGACGGGGTCTGTTTACCTGCCGATTTGTTCCCAGACGACCCCAATGAATGGTCGGATGCTGACGGCGATGGTATAGGAGATCACGGCGACCCCGATGACGACAATGATGGTGTTGATGATGATGATGATGCCTTCCCTAATGATTCGAGTGAATGGTACGATACCGATGGAGACGGTATTGGAAATAATGCCGATGTCGATGATGATGGAGATGGTTGGCAGGACTCAGAAGATGCGTTTCCTTTGGATGAAAATGAATGGGCCGATTTTGATGGCGATGGTATAGGAGATAATCAGGACCCCGATGATGACAACGACGGGTGGTCTGACAATGATGAGCTAGATTGTCAAACCGAACCTAACGATTCTTCTCATATTCCGATGGACTCAGATGGCGACGGAATTTGCGATTTAGTAGACTTGGATGATGATAATGATGGAGTCGGGGATTATCAAGATGTATTTCCTCTCAATCCAGAAGAATGGTCGGATAGCGATGAAGACGGTGTAGGGGATAACTCAGATGAATTTCCCGCTGATGATTCGGAATGGGTCGACTCGGACGAGGACGGATATGGAGACAACTCCGATGCGTTTCCTAGCGACCCAACAGAATGGCTTGATAGCGACGGAGATGGAATTGGAGATAATACTGACGAGTTTCCTGAAGATGGGAGTGAATGGATTGATTCCGATTCGGATGGTGTTGGCGACAATGCTGACGATTTACCCTACGATGCAAACGAAACCAAAGATACTGATCGCGATGGTATTGGAGACAATACCGACATGTTTCCTACCGACCCATCTGAGTGGATAGATAGTGATGGAGATAGTTTCGGAGACAATTCCGATGCCTTTCCGCAAGACCCGACTGAGTGGATAGATAGTGATGGAGATGGTTACGGTGATAATCGCGATTGGGCTCCATTCGATGCAGAGGTTTGGGATAAGCCTCCAGATTACAAATTCGTGTATATCGGGGTGATTACGGTCGCTCTGATCGGGATTTTATCCTATACTACTAGGCGCCACTAAGCGGAATTCCATATCCGGATTCCGAACTATTATGAAGAAAAGGCCGGACCGCGCGTCATGCCTGGTGCATACGACCGAAGTCGTAATGCCGCAGTCGTGCGTAAGATTTCCTCTAACTTCGATTCTGCTATATCGGGGTTCTTTGGTACTAGAGCACCTAACAGAGAGGTGGCACAGGGCGCGCATGATGCATATGTTGCCGCCCTTCGTGCACATGGCACTGATGTGACTGTTCTGCCGGGATTGGATGAGCACCCAGATTGTTGTTTTGTTGAAGACACTGCTGTCATGGTCGATGGAAAGGCAATCATTCCGAACATGGGCCACCCCTCCAGAGAAGGAGAGCAAGTTGCGGTTGCTGAACATCTATCATTGAGTGCTGAAATTATCAATATGCCAAAGGGCGCTAAACTCGATGGTGGCGATGTTGTATTCTTCGATGATCGCTACTTGGTTGGAGTTTCAACTAGAACGAATCGGGAGGGTGCAGACTTTCTTGCAAGTCATGTCCGAGAAGATGGTTTTGAGTGTGAGTTCATCGATATCCCAAGTTCGACACTTCACCTTACAACCGTATGCTCATCGCCACGCCCTGGTATGATTATTGCCGCAGAAGGGCACCTTACTGCTTCTCAATTAGAGCCTTTAGCTGAGGATGTCGTTTGGGTTCCAAATCGAGAAAGTTACGCTGCGAATACAATCGGTTACAAAGGCGATCGTGTGATTATTGCAGATGGTTTTCCTGTAGTTCGTCAAACCATGCTCGATGAAGGATTCAAGATTACTAGTGTGGACATGAAAGAAATCATGCAAGCAGATGGTTCGTTGACATGTCTGTCAGTATTCAACGCCTGATTTTGACTCAATCAAATAGGCGGCGGCTTCAACAACGGACCTATGGTCCGTTGGCTATGCGCTCGCGCGAGTTGGCGGCTTTCGGCATGGTTCTAATCCTGCTGCTAACTCCAATCAGCGGATGTTTTGGAGGAGACGATTCTAGAGTTGATGCAGGAGATTTGCAGGTTGATGTCGAATCGATGTCTGCTGGTTTCTTTCAGACTCTTGAGTTATCTGCTTCGAGCAAAATGTCGGTATATCTTCCATTCTTAATCAAAGACCCTGCATCTGGATTTGTACAGAATTCTACTGTACTTGATATCAATTCAGGAGATACAATAGCCATCGAGGTTCTAATTCCACCGCGTTCCGATGGAATCTACCTGCTTCTTGGAGAATATGGAAGGGGACATTGGCCAATTCGTGAGGCGGATGAGTCTTGGTCTACATGGTATGCTCGAGGGGGTGACAAGGGTGAGGACGGTCTAGGAGCGATTAGAGTCCCTGCAAATAACACAACCTACGATACCCTCGAAGTTCATTCATCGGTGATGCCAGGTGGAGTGGAAGTTGTATTCTTGCCATCAATTAGAGAGTCCACGGTTTCTAAGGACGAAGGTGGTGTGCATTCAAGTGGTCTTCTTCATGGAAGGTTAGTCTATGAGCGCCTCTACGAGATTACCGATCCAACGGATACTTTCGACATCGTAGATGGAAAGGCCGGATACTACGATAGGTGGGCGGGACAAGGTAATCCCGCATACGAAGACGCGGCTCTATACCTCATTTCTGAATTCGAAAGCATGGGGTTAGAAGTTGTTCAGCATAGGTATGAATTTACCGATATTTTTCGGGTGCAAAATCCAGAAGCGTACAATGTCTGTGCCTACAAGTGGGGAACTGAAGCGGTCAACGAATGGTTGGTTTTCGGAGCTCATTTTGATGTCGCTCCTCCCGCAAACGCTGTTCTTCTAGACCCACACCTTACTGGAAGTCGATCCTATGGGACACGGGTAGGCGCATACGACAATAGCGCTGGCACCTCGATGGTACTAGAGACCGCGAAGGTGCTTGCTAACTTTGAGAGTCGGCGAACTATGGTATTCTGTCTATGGTCTGGGGAAGAAGGAGGGAAGCGCGGTTCAGATTATTGGACTGAGTATTTCATCGCAGAAGATAATCCCGATGTTACGGTTACTAATTACATCAATCTCGACATGGCAGGAGTCAATTGGCCGGGCGGCGGTGGTGCGCCTCACGGAGACCCAGACCCAGAAATAGATGAAGATGGATATCCAAAGGATGCAGAAGTTTGGCCAATGCGGGTTTACATTGGCCCTAGCCTAGACCATGACAAATTGAATCAGCCGGGGATGGTTGGGCTATCGAATTGGATTGGTTCGGACGCACTTGGTCTAGAGGAACAAATGGGTACTTTAGTCGGAGTCAATTATTCTGCAGATACATGGAAAACTGATGTTTGGCTAGACATGGATAGACCGGAAATTATCGTCTATGAGGATACCACAGCAAGAAGCGATCATGCTAGCTTCCAAGACAACTTAGGCACGACTACAATTGGATTTGGTGGATTAGTGGATGGCTACTGGTGCTACCACCAGACTTGTGATACCCTCGAAGAAATGGAAGATTGGATGGATACTACAGGCAAAGGATACGGAGAGGAAAATACTGGTGTTGCCAATGTTGTAAACAGTCTCGATATGATTACTTGGTGGGCTCTGATGACTTTCTTCCATTGTGACGAGAAGCCAATCATCAACGCCTATTTATGACACATTCCATTCAATTGGAAGATGTATCTCATTCCTTCGAAGAAATGGAAGTGTTGACATTGGGTTGTCATATACTGCTAATTTAGCATTACCAGAAGTTGTAAGTCCCTCTGCTTCGACGAGTTTTCGTAGCTTCTCCTGTAGTCTCAATGACTTGCCTGGGCGTGAGAGCCCAGAGAACTTCAGAACGGCAAACACTTCTCCTTCTACATGGAGCAGTTCTACCCCTGAGTCGTTTGGTTTTGGAAGATCTTTCATCTTGTGTTCTGATGGCATTGTGAATGCCATGAGAGATTCTTCACCGGATTGCCACATGTGAACGGGGGCAGTCATTGCGATGCTTTGTTGTCGTTCGTTTCCACCAAATATGTAGCCAGCGATTCTTCTGAAAGGCCTCGCAGATTCACCATAATTCATACCATCTGT
>DALV01000003.1:12114-13813 GCA_002496905.1 Euryarchaeota archaeon UBA105
TAGGCGGGTTCCTCGTAATTCTCCGCCATGGTTGACCCTATCCTAACATACTAGGTAATATGTTCATATTAAACCAAAACAATCCTGCAAAAATTGAAACCCATATCCAATAAATAGAGTTGGACCAAGTCTTTACCTTTCTTCCATCAAGTGGCCCGAATGGTATCATATTGAAGGCACCAAGGCCAACATTGACCCAGCACCAATAGTAGAGTAGTCCGTTGTCACCATAGGTGAATTCTGTTGATTCAAGACCGAGGGATATCAAACCAAGTCCGACTGCCCACAGCATAATGTTGCTGAGCGGTCCTGCAAGTGCGATCTTTCCGAATTGTTGCTTAGTTGTGTTTCCCATCACCATTACTGCACCCGGGGCCATGAAAACTATCCCGAGTAAGGCGGCGAGAATTACGCCAAACCGAAGGCCGCCGGGTGATGCTCTAAATTCGGCCCAGCAACCATAGTGGCGGGCAGATACTTTGTGGGCTAATTCGTGAACTATGAAAGCTGGAGCGGCGGGGATCATCCAGAATAAACCACCCATCAAAAATGCACTAGGAGAATTCAGTGCTCCGAATATACCGCCTACAGACATGAAGGCAAGAGCTACCGAAAAAGCCAATGTGGCTTGAAAGAGATGTTCGATTTCCGTTCTCGAAAAATGCCATATCGAGCCCTTGTGTATGTAGACTCTTCTTGGTTGAGGTTCCTCTCCAAATACTCGGAAGAATGGTTGGCCGCCTTGACCATTGCTGGCGAATACGACTCTGACGTGTGGCTGTCTCCAGTTGCCGTCATCCCTTGCCCGAGTATGGCTTCCCGGTGAGCTTGCGCGCTCGAATGGGTCGTCTTCCAAGCGCGATGCGCGAGGGTCTCTTTCCGCTGCCATTGCCTATCTCACTCTACTCGTCTCGTTTGAAGGCTCGTTATTCTCAATCCTCATCGAGTAATTCGCCGACCTCATCTAACAAATCATCCCAGGTTGGGGCTTCTGGCCTTTTTGCGGTTCCGAACATTTGCAACATTTCTTCTCTTTCCTCGGCGTCCGGGGCGCGTTCTGCCCAAGGATTCTGATTAGCGACTTCTCGGATCAATGATTTGTTCTTCTTGGCTCTCTGTGCGGCGAATCTTGCCTCTACTTGCTCCATTGTGATGACTTCCTCTACTCCTTGATGAGCGTCGATAAGTCGAACATAATTGAGCATGAAATTACCATGTTCACTATCGTCGATATATTTGCTAGGGTCTGCTAACATGGTTACTTGCTCGCGGGCTAAGCGTTCCGCCTTAGTTGTCGCAGGACCTGAGGTCAACTTGTCTCGCGCCTTTGCGTGCGACTCGATGCACCCCCTACATCGCTCGGTCCCAGCGATATCTGGAGCATCGCAACTAAGGCAGCAAACAGCGAACCCCATCTGTTCCATAGCTCGTCGGGGTAATGACATGGACATGGGGCGCTCTAGGCTCTGAAAGATGAATGCTCCCGCTCTCTGATATCTCACGACTCTCTCTGAGGTGTAATTAGGACATTTGAGGCGTCTCTGTCAATTAGGGGCAGAGAAAGTATGCTATCTTCGATAATGTGCACATGAACAGGGCAAGCGGCACCGCAAGCTGGAGCGAGGTAGTCCTTGCCCGAAGTTGTCATCACTAGTTTGATCCCATTACCGGCTGGAAGTAGGTGATCTATGCCTTGGAA
>DALV01000071.1:0-14661 GCA_002496905.1 Euryarchaeota archaeon UBA105
TTCCTTCCAACCATTGGCCGCATCTATGGGACCTATGCTGAAGGAGGAATCATTCCACCTTGGAACCGGAGCCAATGGACTACGAAGGATTGTCAAGCAAGGAGTAATTCCATGTGCACTCTTACAGAAATATATCAACAAGTGGGTCAGTACAGGTTTGGACCTGTTTGGAACTGACGATTCGAGCAGCGCTCAGTGGGCCTATGTATACGGAATAAAGGGACGATACGACGAAAGAGAATCAGAAGACGATGCCGATCGAGCTCATCTCAACGAGGCAAGCCGAGAAATATACTTCCAAGAATTGAGAGATGAGATGCGACGTATCTCAAAGGCTCGAAAAGATGGTGAGCCGGAGTTGACAATTCCATCAGATAAATTCAACCGTGGAATTGGAAAATATGCAGGAAAGAAATACACTCTCGAAGGCGAAGAATTCGAAGGCAGCGATGCTGATTGGGATGCTTACCTTGTGGATGTATTACCGACCGATGAAGACGAAGACCGTCTGATGAATGAATACATGCAACAAGAATGGATTCAATACCGCGAGTGGAAGGGCGACTGAAGATGCAACATCTAGCACTACTCGCCTTTGACAAGGAACGCTGCAAGCCATTCTTTGACAGGCTTACTGAACTATTCTATGAGCACCACCACTCTTCCGAACAAAACCCAGAGAGATACGAAGAATTACTCTATCGCATTCACAGACCATATACCAACGAAATGCTCGATATGGTAGATGACTGGATGGGTGTAGGCAAGCGGGAATGGAGAGAGGAAACCACTAGAGAAGTCAAACTAGCAATGTACGCTATTCGATACCCTGACACTCTACTTATCGACTCCTTCACAGAAGGTGCTAGATCAGATATCCGTAGACTCTCAGCATACCTACACTTCACCCATCATACCTACGCAATTTGGGATGAAGATACGCGCAAAGGCTTAGCAAAGTTAGGCATTGATATTCCTGCGACTGAAGTAGCTGACCCATTCATCTACGGCGCTTACGTCTCTGCGATTGAATTGCTAAAGGACGTAGCACCATTCACCTGCTTCTTAGAGCATGATGTCCCTCGACAACGGCTATTCCAAGCGGCCCTTGCAGCCTACGGCAGGGAGTGATTGGATGGATGTTCGTACCGTCGCCGTAATCGGCGCCGGTACGATGGGCGCAGGAATCGCCCAGGTTTGCGCCCAAACAGGTTGGCAAACTAGACTCTATGACGCATTTCCCGAGGGACTAGAAAAGGGAATGAACACCATTGATACTTTCTGGGAGAAAGGAATCGCTCGGGGAAAAACTACTGAGGAACAGAAAGCCAAATGGTCGGCTAACATTACTCAATCTACTGATTTGAAAGAGTCGGTTGACGGCGTTGATTTGGTTATTGAAGCAGTGCCCGAAAACATGGAATTGAAACAACAAATCTTCAGCCAGTTAGAGGATATGGCGCCATCTCATGCTCTTCTTGCAACCAATACATCAGGACTACCAATTTCTGCTATTGCAGAGTCGACTAATTGTCCAGAAAGAGTAATCGGAATGCATTTCTTTAATCCCGTTCCAATAATGAAACTACTCGAAATTGTTCGTCATGATTCTTGCTCGGATAACACCATTGCAGCAGCGCAGTCTATCGGTTCTGCAATGGAAAAAGAAACTATTCTTGTCAATGACGTACCAGGATTTGCAACCAGTAGATTGGGAGTTATTCTCGGAAATGAAGCAATTAGGATGGTCGCTGATGGAGTAGCATCTGCTAGTGATATTGACACTGCTATGCGGCTAGGTTACAGACACCCTATGGGTCCTTTGGAGCTCTCCGACCTAGTCGGTTTGGATGTAAGACGAGATATCCTCAATAGTCTGGCTGATGCATTTGATGATGATTCATATCTCCCTCATCCATTGCTAAACTCTCTGGTTGCGGAAGGAAGTCTTGGCAAAAAGACCGGAAAAGGAATTTACGATTGGACTGAAGGAGAAAAGTCCGATCGAGAGGATCTTCCATCGTGATTCATAGGAGTGGGTTTTTTGATTCCATTCTGGGTAGAAGTAATCGGAGTATTTGCTGGATTTCTGGGAGTAATTGCTTGGGTCCCTCAGATTAAGAGAGTCTGGTCTGAAAAGAAACATGAGGGGATATCCCTGCCAACCTTCACTTTAGTTTCAATCTCTCTTATTTTGTGGTTGGTTTATGGAATCATAATTGGCTCAGTAGCGATGACATTAGCAAATATTGCTGCTCTATCTTGCATTATTGCGATAATTGTGGGAGTTGTTAAACTTCGTAATTGACAATAATTGGATCAAGAAAACCACGGGTGTTGGCCAAAATAATTCCTAGGTACCGGCTTTTCATTCTGAAGATAATACTCAAATCCAGATATTACGGAGTATAGGTAACGACTCAATCTTGGTTTTATCCAAAAAGGAAAAATTGGTAAAAACTTAGAGGTTTTTGGAAGTAAATATGGAAAAACCGTGATTTTGAGTTTTGTCCTATTCCTTTCAATCTCAAATAATTCCCAAATTACGTAGGATTTTGGTCCGTTTTTTTCCCCGATAATTAACTCATAACCTTTCATCGGTGTCCAAATCAAGAATTCTCGGTAAAATTTTCTGCCGTTCAGATATACTAGAATATCGTGATGCTCATCATCCCATTCAATTATTGAATTAGTTTCACAAAAAGGATGACAGTTTTGTAAATTTTGAGGTGCCGAAATAAGACTCCAAACTTTGTCAATTGGAAATTCTAAGTCCTTAGAATAAGAAACTGATTTGCGTTTTTTCATTAAGGTATAATTCATTTTAATGCCCTATTTGCAATATTCAAAATCATTCTTCTTCTATTGAAGCCCCAAATTTGGCTTCTCTCTTTTCTAGGAAAGCAGAGACCCCTTCTGCAAAGTCGGGAGTAAGTGAAGCAGCCGTAATCAAGGCCTTTTCAAATTCCAGTTGAGTCTCCATGAAGGTTGTCGATGAGGCATCTAGTAATTGCTTGGTACCTTGTTTACTTGCCTCTGCCCAAGAACCCCATTTTGTTGCAATCTCAATGGCTCTTTCGAGAAGGTTATCTGAATTAACCAATTCATCTACCGCTCCGTATTCAATTGCTTGCTCGCCTGTCCAAACCTCGTTATCAAAGAAAAATCGGCGAGCCCGTTGGTATCCAACCAAGCGTGGGAGAAGCCAGGTCGAGCCTCCATCAGGTGAGAGTCCTAGTGAGAAGAAGGCTGCTGCAAGTCTAGCTTCTGGAATAGATAGGCGATAATCAGCGCAAAGTGCGAGGCCTAATCCACCCCCTGCTGCTGCCCCATTAATTGCTGCAATAAATACGGTTGGACTGCGTCGTAAACGTAATTCAAGAGGGTGTAATACACTGGTTAATTCATCAACAAGATTTCCAACTGAGCCATCGTCAATTGAGTCTGCGAACTCATCAATATCCGCCCCTGTGCAGAAAAATCGACCCGTTCCAGTCAGAACTATTGACTTACAGGTAGAATCATCGAGTAAACCACCCATTACATTGGCCATTTTATGGATAGAAGTACGGGAGAAGGCGTTCCTAGCTGCCTCTTCTGAAAGAGTCACAACGGCTACTCCGCCATCATGACGTTCCACTGCAATTCCCATGACTGGGCGGTGTCGCCTCTACTTTTGAACTGCATGAATGTGATAAGTCGCGCCGTACCGCCCCACTACATGCACGCGCGCGAGAACATCTACATCGACGGAAATTGGGTTGCTGCAAGTGGAGAAGGTAGTATTGAGATAGTCAATCCTGCAACGGAACAATGCATTGGTTCGGTACCGGTTGGAAGTGCTGCTGATGTAGAAAAAGCCGTAGCTGCGGCTCGTGCTGCATTTCCATCTTGGTCGCAATCGAGTATTGAGGAGCGGCAAGGCTACCTCAATGCGATTTCAGCCGCAATCGCTGAGCGAGGAGAAGAAATCGCCGAATTAATCACCGCAGAGGTTGGGACACCAATCAATTACAGTCGAATGGCTATGGTTGGAACTCCAAGAGTTGTATCAAGATCTTATGCAAAAATGTTGGATTCTTTTGATTGGGAAGAAGAAGTTCGTAATTCCCTAATTGTCAAAGAACCAATTGGAGTGGTGGGTATGATTACTCCATGGAATTTCCCTCTCCACCAAATCATAGGCAAGGTTGCACCAGCACTAGCTGCAGGCTGTACAATGGTTCTCAAACCTTCAAAAGAGGCTCCATTAAACGCATTTATTCTAGCAGACATCATCGAAGAAATTGGTCTTCCTGCTGGTGTCTTCAATCTCGTCTCGGGGCATGGGCGAGAAATTGGAGAGACTCTTTCTTCACATCCAGAAGTAGACATGGTCAGTTTCACCGGTTCAACCGGTGCTGGTGTGAGTGTCTCACAAGCCGCTGCCCCGACTGTTAAGCGAGTAACACTGGAATTGGGTGGAAAGAGTGCAAATGTAATCCTCGATGATGCCGACATAGCAAAGGCCGCCAAAATGGCCGTTTACGCATGTTTCAACAATTCTGGACAGGAATGTTCCAGCCTAAGCCGGCTAATCGTTCCGGCAACTGCTCGTGATGAAGTGGTAGAGGTAATCGCTGCAACAATGGCCCGCTATTCCGTAGGCGACCCAATGGATGAATCCATGCGCTGCGGGCCTATGGTTTCCGCGAGGCAACAAGAATCGGTAGCTGGCTACATCGCTTCAGGGGTTGCAGAAGGTGCAACTCTAGTTGCCGGAGGTGAAGGAATGCCTGATGGCCTTGATTCAGGATTTTACGTCAAGCCAACTGTATTCGCTGACGTATCTTCGGATATGACCATTTTCCGGGAGGAAATTTTCGGCCCTGTCCTATCGATAACAACTTACGATTCAGAGGAAGAAGCAATTGCACTGGCTAATGATTCAGAGTACGGTTTGTCTGGAGGTGTCTGGTCTGGTGATGAAGAGAGGGCTTTACAATTTGCTCGTAAAATGAGAACAGGACAGGTAAGTATCAATGGTGGAGCATTCAATATCAGTGCTCCATTTGGTGGTTACAAGCTATCTGGTAACGGCCGTGAACTCGGTATTCACGGCCTAGAAGAATTCCTTGAAGTGAAGGCTATACAGCGCTAGAGGTGTACAGATGGTCGGCAGGTTGCTGGTCATAACCGGTGCAAGTGGAGTAGGGAAGTCCACCCTTAGCGCTAGAATTGCAGCCTGTCTGGAGTTCGATAAAGTCGTGGCAACTGATACAATCAGAGAGACTTTGAGAACACAAATTTCTCAAAACGAAAATTCCGCTCTACATAGGTCTTCATTTCAGCCTGGAGAATCTAATGCAATCGAAGATTGGAAGGATACAACCACTCCTCTCAATAGTGCAATAGGAGCGATTGTGCAACGTGAAATGAAAAGAGGAGGAGACCTATTGATGGAGGGGGTGCATTTCGTACCTAATTTCGCAATAATCGATGAATGGAGGGCCTCAGGAGGGAAAGCATGTGGAGTGGTATTGGCTGTTGAGGATGCTGAGGAGCATGTGCGAATGATTGCAGGCAGACGAAAACACAACGGCAGATCTGTTCGACATTATCTAGACCATATAGATAGAATTCGAGAGATTCAATTTGAGATGGTTAGGTTGGCAGAAAATAGTGGTTGGTTAGTGATTGATGTAACTAAATCGGATGATCCAATAGGTGAGATTTCCTCGAAAATTCAATAATTATTTGGAGAATAAATCCTTAGTTGGTCGTTTTTGTGATATCAAAGAAATTAACCACCAACCGACTGAAAGAATTGGGGTCGATATGAGAATCACTACCATCAACCAAATCGAGACTATACCATTGGAAATCTGCCATGCCCAATAAGATACAGAAAGAATGACAATTAGGAAAAAAACTCTAGATGCCTCACTAGGAGTTTCTGAGCCAAAACGGTCTACTCTTGGAGAAAACAGATAGTCTACTATCGCCACGATATTAGCGATTGATTAGAGATTATGAACTACTGTTTTTTGATTAGGAACCTTTCCATTCAGCATCTTTTCTCTCAAGGAATGCTTGGACTCCAATTTCCTTGTCTTCGGTATCGAACAGTGCAACGAATTCCGACCTTTCAGCTAGTATACCTTCAGACATTCCAAGATCGAGAGCAGAACGAACTGCTCGTTTTGCTACCTTGATAGTATATGGTGACTTTTTGGCTATATTTTCTGCCATTTCCATTGTTCTAGATTCAAGTTGCTCGGGCTCTACAAGATCGTTGATTAATCCAAGTCTTAGCGCCTCTTCTGACCCTACCATTTCTCCAGTCAGGACCATCTCCATTGTTTTGCCATAGCCAAGAAGATTCGAAAGCCGTTGAGTTCCACCACCGCCCGGAATAAGTCCAAGATTTATTTCAGGGGTTCCGAACTTAGCCCGAGTGCTAGCAATTCGCAAATCACAGGAAAGTGCTAATTCAGTTCCTCCTCCAAGAGCAAAGCCATCGACCATTGCAATAGTTGGTTTTGATAGATTCCAAACTCTTTCCCACGCATTATCTTCAAAGAATGGTCGAACGTCATCTGAATTCTTTCCTGCAAACTCAGAAATATCCGCCCCTGCTGCAAAAGCGGCTGGTTTCTGACGCTTGCCCTCTGGGGCAGGCGGAGGCGACGCGCCACGAATTACGACTACTCTGACGTTGTCATCTGCCTCAGCTTCATCACAGGCTTGTTTGAGAGCAGTATGCGAATCTTTGTTCAGAGCATTGAGTTTTCCTGGTCGATTTAACGTCCAAACAGAAATCACTCCACCAGCGGGGCTTGAGCCTTCGACCGGGAGGTTCTCGACCAGTAGCACGTCTTCATCCATGGTCGACCGAAGAGCAACCGCCGCTTGAAGATACGCTCACTCAGGCGGAGGTTGAGGAGGCATTCCTGGAGGAGGGGGCATTGGCGGTAAACCGCCAGGAGGAGGAGGCATTGGTGGCATATCCTTTACCTCTGGTAATTCTTCAACAGGTTTGCTTACTGCCTTCTCTGGAATCTTCAATGGAACTCTTATTTTGAGTATTCTAGACTCGTCTATTCTGACATATGATACGCCTAGTGGAGAGGTATCATCGGGGCTTTCATCTTCTTCAATTACAGTCAACCCATGATTTGCTTGATTTAGTAAAGCGCCGAGGTCTTCACCGTCCTCTAACTCTGTCCACATTCTGACCTTAGCAGCCTTTCTTTCAGCTAATGCCATTCGACGACGGCGGTCGATTTTTCCTCTAATAACCGCCCTTTTCTCTCGTTGTTGCTCAACATAACTCTCGATTTCAGTTTCCATTTCAGATTGGGCATCTCGGGAGACCACTAGACGCTGAGCAATATTCTCTCCATCTCCAGCAACAGTTGGTTCTTGGGAGGAAGGCATTGGAGGGGGCATTGGCATACTAGGTGCGGGCATTGGCGCATCTGGGCTTGGCATAGCAATCGGAGGAGGAGGTAATGTTGGAGGTGCTGCAACTGGAGCAGCGACTCGGCGGCGACTACGGCGAACTTCTTCCTGTTCTACCTCAACCTCTTCAGTTGCTGGGTCGGGTTCTACTTCATCCTCATCTTCTTCGATCTCGACAACTGGAGCTTTTGGAGTCGAAGGTAGTGGCCTTCGACCTGAAAATACCAATAATGAAAGAAAGGACAATAGCACTGTTCCCCCTGCGATTTGTTGAGCAAGATTCATCGAACCTTGGAACAGTAGGAAAAGAGGTATTCCTAGTCCTAAGAGGACTAGAAGCAAGAGCCGTGTGTACGAAACCATGTCTGTTCCTCGGGCTACCTCAGTGGCTAGTCTCTATTCACCTTGACGGGGATTTGAGAAGATTTGATAGTCCTAGCATGGCTTTTTTCCTGTGAGATATCTGATTTTTAATCTCATTGCCTAATTCCCCAAAGGTCCCTCCATCGCCTTCCTTAGGAATGAAAATTGGGTCATATCCGAAGCCATTACTACCCCTTGGATGGTCAGATATTTTACCACGGCAGATTCCTTTTGATTTCCAAACTTGATTTCCATTTGAGAGAATAGCTACCGCCCGATATTCTGCACCGCTATTTCCGGATTCTTTGACTTTCTCAATAATTCCATCAAGACCAATTTCTTTCTCTATATCCGATGATTCTGCGCCCGGCCATTCAGGAAATGCATCTAGGAAAATACCCGAATCTTCGACAAGAATTGCGCTACCCTCTAATTCGCTTCCTTCAATTAATTCCATTGCTTGTCGGATTTTCGATTCTGCTACACCGTCTAATCCGAGATGTTTTGGCTCGTCAAAATTAGGCCTCAATCCGCTAATTACCAAGCCCTCTACACTGTGTCCGAGAGGCATTAATACCTCTCGAGCTTCTACAATTTTGTTTTCATTGCCCGTTGCAAAGAGAATTCTCATTATCTCAACTCAAGCATGATATCTAACTCGGCCACGAATCGCATTGAATCGCTCAACGACTTCCTTTGCAGACAAATGAGATACGGCAGAAGATTTACCAGAATCAGCCCATAAATATCCTTCAACCATTGTTTCAACTGCTGATTCGAAATTATAATGGCTGGCAGTTAGGCATTCATTTAGTACCTGTAAATCTAAGCCGAGTTGTTCTATTTCTGGAGCAATTCTAGCGAGGCCAAAGTCGATTAGGGTCAAATTTCCTTGATTATCAATTAGCACATTATGTGTAGTCAGATCTCCATGTGCGATATCAGATTCATGCAATTTTCGGATCAATTCTCCAAACTTACGAATTTCTTGTGGCCCTGCATCACCATTCTGTAATGCTTCATACAAAGGCACTCCATCTATTCTTGATAGTAATATCCATCCTCCATCTGCATCTACATCCAATAGTGATGGAGAAGGAAAATCAATGCATTGTAAACGCGATAGAATCCTAGCCTCTGCAGCCAATCTTTGACGGGTTAATTTCCGATCTAATGAAGGGTGCCTATAGGCTCTTGGTTCCCTCTTTTTTAGAACCGCTTTTCGCCCCATCCAAGAGCCTGAAATTGCAGTTGCCTCGGCTCCGATGTGAAGGACCGTGTCCTCAATCCACATCGGAATCGCCGCTTCATCCATGCCCCTCCGAGATGAGATGCCTTGAAAGCGGTTGCACAGGACGAAGCAGCGAGTTCAGATGACTATGCAGATGCCCTCGGCCCCGCTACCGCGTGGTTTAGTGACTCCCAAGGCATATTCAAACGAAGAGATAGAAGCAGAGGCTAAAAGGTTACAGAAAGTCATCAACCAAGGTACACTTTGGGACATTGAGACTTGCAAAACAATTGCACCACTGACTCTCGAAATTAATCAATTAAAGAAAGAGAACGATGTTTTTCTCATCGCTCATTCTTACCAAACTCCGGATATCGTATACGGGGTAGCGGACTCTGTATCGGATAGTTACTCGCTATCCAAGGCAGCGAGAGATGCCCCGCAGCAAACCATTCTATTTTCTAGTGTAAGATTCATGGCCGAGACTGCGAAAATTGTCAGCCCCCACAAGACCGTTCTACACCCCTCTCCGGATGCCGGCTGTACTCTTTCTGATAGCATAACTGCAGAGGATGTTCGAGAGCTAAAGTCGAGATATCCGGGAGTCCCTGTCGCATGTTACATCAACACAACTGCCGAAGTAAAGGCTGAGGTTGATGTCTGCGTAACAAGTAGCAATTATCTCAAAATTTGTGAGAGGCTCCCTGGTGATCGAATAATATTCGTACCTGATCAATTGATGGGTAAACATCTCACTGAACATCTCGCTGGAAAGAAGGAAGTCATCAATTACGATGGCGAATGTTATGTTCACGCTACTTTTACTGGAGAAAAAATACGCTCATGGAGAAATAGGACCGCTGACCAGGGTATCGAATTACAGGTATTGAGTCATCCAGAATGCGATGCGGACGTAATCGCGGAAAGCGACATTGTCGGTAGCAGTGAAGTACTTCGAGAAGAGGCTTTGAGGCTTGGTTCAGAAGGAAAGTCCGATATTATGCTAATTACAGAATGCGGAACTGCTGATCGAGTTAGAGCAGAATCAGAAAACGATCTGAATCTAATTGGAACTTGTGTTATGTGCCGTTACATGAAAATGACCCAATTGGAAGATATACTTCAGGCACTACGAGAACCTCACCCAGACCAAATCATTGAACTCGATGATGAAATTATTCAGCGTGCGCAGAGAAGTTTAGACGAAATGTTCAGGCTTGCTGAATGATTAATTCTCTCGACGCCCTTTGGCTTTAGATGAACCATTTGCAGATTGGAAAGCATACAGAATCATCATCGGAATTAGAAGTACGATCGAAGATTGTAATACCACCGAAGAATAGGGTTCGAAGGTTTCCTCTAAAGCATGCATACGAATTTCCAAAGTACCATCATCCAGACTTTCTATCCATGCCAAATTGGTTTCCAATACCTGAGGATTATACTGATCTACATCATCGTCAATGGTCAATTGTAATGTTCTATTTTCTTCTAAATTGTGAAGAAATACATCTCTAGCTGTCAACAATTCCTCGGGTTCCGCTGTTGGGTCGAATCGAGGGATTTGGAGAAATGCGATATTTTCACCAGAAATGCTAGGTGATGATGAAGGCCAAACTGGATCAGAGAGTAATAATTGAGAGCCACTTATTGTTTCGATGAGTATTGTACGATTTACTGGCCCTACATCGACAACCGCAACGATGTTATTTCCATCCATTGCTAGTTCAACAATTTGAGAATTAGAGTAATTTACCTCTTCTCCGAAAACATCCCCTAAATGATTGTCTACAACTTCGTCAGTGGTATTTTCAATATCAATTCGAAGGCTCAATTGAGTGGAAAGCGAGACAACATCAAGCACAGGACCATTCGCAGTTGAATTAGCACTTGCAATTAGAGAACCGGATGATGCCAGTATGGAAAATGGCCCTTCTGGTGAAATATATTCCGTAATAACCCCGTCTGAATTTCGATAGATTAGATCATTTGAGTAAACCACCGCAATTACTGCTTCTTGATTGGCATTTTCAGCCAATAGAACATCGATTATTGGCTCAGATTCGGGGTTGATTTCTTCTGTCCACCAATTTAGACTGAATGTCTGGGACGGATTATTGTATGACCAGAATTCTAACTTAAATGAGTCAAAAAGGGCAACCCCCTTTTCTGAAGCAGCAACCCTTGGAACTGAAGTCCATCCTTCTTCACCCAGAATTATTGTTGCAATTGTTTCCGACTCCTTAGTTTGAGAACTCCAAGAGATAAATTCGACAGTTCCGTTATCGTTTTCTTGTACGGTAACCAACCAATCTCCTGAGCCTGCTGTGTAGGTTGGGGTAACCCCTTCAACGGGGAAATCTTGGTGAGTTGCGTCCCAAAGTAGAACCAAACCGGTTCCAAGAAGGATGGCGACAATCACCGCCCCTGTTTGGGTTTTCGAGGGTTCTCTGTATGGATCAATCTGTGCGTTAATCGAATTCTTAACCCCTACAAACCATGTCTTAGGATCTTTCATGAATCTAGCTAATCGACGTGTAAAGAGACGCTCGTCTGCAAATCTCCAAACCGGCTCGTGAGTTCTTTTGGTTAAGCTGACGGCGAGTGTTGCCACCAGAATTCCACCAATTATGTCAACCACCCAATGAATTCCAAGGTACAGGATTGTAAATCCAGTTAACAATATGAAAATCATTAGTGCGGTTCTAAACTTGGCCCAACGACCATCGTCATCCCACTTTAGATAAGTCAACCACACTGCAAATGGAAGGCCAATATGGAGACTAGGCATGCCGTTTGTAAACGGGTCTATTCTGGTGAACCAATTATGTATTTCTGGTGTTAAATCATAGGCGATAGTTTCCATCGCTGGGATGTGATCTCCAGTCACTCTTACGTTGAAAAATAAGTAAAACGGAATTGCCAAAACATAGACCCAGAACATCGACAACGAGACCCTATCTGCCATGTGACGATCATCGAAATATATCGGGTAAACGAAGGATGCGAAGGTTGCTGTCATGAACCCCATGACATAGAAGTGAGTTAGAGCAATTGACAGTAATTCATTTTGGAAAGCATCCTGAATCCACAGCACAATATCCCCCTCGATAGCGTAGACATATGGAGTCATGTCGAGTTGAGTATTAGCCATCAAGATACGATCAAGTTGGTCGAGAATATCCTTCCAGAGATAAACCGAGAATACTACAAACATGTGAGCCCAATAGCGACGGAACATATCGACGAAGCCTTGGATTCTGATTTTCGCCCAAGGCGGTTTCATCAAAGGCATTAGAGCAACAGATAGCAGAATAGCGCCCATCAACCAAGAGATGTAGATTCCAGAGCCACCCGCCATACCGGTCTTCACTCCCTAAATCATCGAGGCAACCGATATCTCAAGAATCCACCCCTAAGGAAATCGAGAGCTAAAACCACTCAAATTCGTTCGAATCTAAGAGATTCGGACGGTTGGACCACTACTTTCCTCTAATTCGACCAGTACATTATCCACAACCGCATCGAAGGCTGCGGCGGTAGCGCCATCTGGTTCGGCAATAATGCGATGTACTCCATCATCGCCGCCTCTGACAATACCTGGGTCGAATGGTAAGGCGCCAAGGAATGGGACTTCAAGTTCGACCGCTGCGGCCTCTCCTCCACCCGACTTGAAGACATCTAGAGTAACAGACCAATGACCATTCTCATCGGTGGTTGATTCGATAGCGGTTCCAGTGGGTCCCATGACGCTGATTTGTGAGTTAGGCTCAGCCTTTCCATGGAGTGTATATCCACTCATATTTTCGACAACGCCTAAGCATGGTAAAGAAATGGTTTTTGCGAAATTAATCGACTTACGAGAATCTAGTAAAGCTACGTCCTGAGGTGTTGTTACGATTACTACTCCATCAATACCTGGAAGGCTCTGTGATACGGTAAGTGGTTCGTCACTGGTACCAGGTGGGAAGTCGATGATTAGAGCATCTAATTCTCCCCATGCGACATCTCCAATGAATTGTTGAATTGCTCCAAGTTTGATTGGACCTCGCCAAATTACCGGCTTATCTGGGTCTTCGATTAGGAAAGCCATGGAAATTACCTTCAGTCCATGAGGTCCAATCGCTGGGAAAATCTGACCGTCTTCAACGTGCAATTCAGCATCCTCAATACCAAGCATCTTTGGTACATTAGGACCGGTGATATCGATATCCATCAGTCCAACTTTCTTTCCCTGTCTAGCAAGCGAAAGAGCCAGCCCAACCGACACTGTAGATTTGCCTACTCCGCCCTTTCCAGAGAGAACCATAACCTTGTGTTTGATCTCCTCGTCTAACTGTGTCATCCGCATCTTTCGGCGCATCTGTGCGTATGCTTGCTCCATTTGCGCCTTCTGTTCTGAGGAGGCTGGTGTTTCCTCTGGCGTTCCTTGTGAATCGGCCATTGGAAGACCTCCACCGGGATGATGAGAGATTGGCGAATCAGACATTGATTCAAAGGGCGAGGTGAGGCCTACTTCAAGCCTGCGTGATGAAAATAAAACAAACTTGAATCAAAAATCAGCTCTTTGGGCTGTATTCTATTGGTGTTTCCTTCAAGTAGGACGGCTACTACACGCGCTACATGCGACTACTGTTTGTGTGTGTGGGGAATACCTGTCGAAGCCAAATGGCTGAAGCGTTAGCTCGACACTTTGGCCATGAAGCAGCATCTGCAGGAACACACCCGGGATCAAGTGTTGCTGAAAATTCACTAACAGTGTTGGAGGAAATGGGGGTTAGCACATCTGGCTTAAGGCCAAAATCTGTAGACGATATAGAAACTGAAGGCTGGGACATGATAATCAGCATGGGCTGTGGAGTTGAATGTCCAATGCTTCCAATTGCAGAAGATTGGGGGCTCGAGGACCCAGTTGGATTACCCATCGATGTCTATCGAAGTACGAGGGATACAATCATCGAAAACCTGCAGAGACTTTCTGCTTAGACCACCGACGCTTAGAAAAGTGAGTCTTGATTCCCAAATTTCACACGAGTGTAGTGTAGTGGTTATCACCGGGCGTTGCCAACGCCTGAACCCGGGTTCAAATCCCGGCACTCGTACCAAAATATACCATTTCACTTGCCACGTTGTTGGGCTATTTGTTGTTCAGTCCAACCGGCTTGGCGCAACTCTTCATCGGTATACATTGCAATTGGACTTGGTGGACTTACTTGGTGTGAATAATCCTGAGCAAATTGTTGAGCCTCGGGTTTCTTTCGGGATACTGAAACGAAAATTGCTCCACCTGCAATTAATCCGATGAATAACACAACGACTAACACG
Source organism: Euryarchaeota archaeon UBA105 (assembly GCA_002496905.1). Lineage (GTDB taxonomy): Archaea > Thermoplasmatota > Poseidoniia > Poseidoniales > Thalassarchaeaceae > MGIIb-O1. The sequence continues at coordinate 14,363 of DALV01000071.1, forward strand.
CTCAATATCATATCACCAGTGGTCTGCCAAAGAGAAAAATTGGGGTACACATCTGAATTATCACCTACTCCATCGCCATCTGTGTCCTTCCACTCAGCAGTATTCAACGGGAAGGCATCAAATCCATCATTCCAACCATCTGAATCAGTGTCACTGTCCAAGGGGTCAGTACCGGCTGCAATTTCATCGAGGTCCAACAAGCCATCTCCATCGTCATCCAAATCGGCATTGTTTCCTACACCATCGCCGTCTGAATCTAGATCCTCACTTGGGTCGTCAGGGAATGCGTCATCGTCATT
>DALV01000071.1:15030-20380 GCA_002496905.1 Euryarchaeota archaeon UBA105
CCATCAGAATCAGTTGGTTCAATCGAAGAATCATCCTTGTCACCATCACAGGTTTCCTCAGCAACATCCGACCAACCATCTCCGTCATCATCGGTATCTGCATTATTGCCTATACCATCTCCATCTGTATCGAACCATTCTGACGGGTCGAGAGGGAATACGTCCACGGTATCGGACCATTTGTCTCCATCATCATCAGTATCTACGGCATCACAAAGTGAGTCCCCATCGAAGTCTTGTGGGAAACTTAGTGCATCAAGAGGACCGGTGCCACATTCGACTTCCTTTGTATCAATCCAGCCATCATTATCGTCATCTGTGTCGGCGTTATTGCCAATACTATCCGAATCGGTATCCAACCACTCCGTAGGATCTTTCGGGAAACTATCACGGTCATCTTCCCAACCATCATTATCATCATCCGAGTCTAATGCATCACATTCTCCATCGGCATCTGTATCCAGGGGTTGGGAGAATACACTCATTGGATCAGAACCGCAATCTTGCTCACTAATATCAGAATAACCATCATTGTCATCATCTAAGTCCGCATTGTCTCCAATCTCATCATTATCGTTATCATTCCATTCAGAAGGATCTTCGGGGAAATCATCGATTGGATCATTGTAACCATCATTATCATCATCTGGGTCTAAACCATTGCATAATCCATCGGAATCTACGTCTGAGGGATATGAGCTAGAATCGAATTGATCGGTACCACAAGATGACTCTTCTACGTCATCCCAGCCGTCATTATCGTCATCAGAATCAGCGTTATCACCCACTCCGTCAGAATCGAAATCACTACACTCGGAAGCATCATCAGGGAATGCATCCTCTTCATCAGGACAACCGTCTCCATCAGCATCAGGGAATCCTCCAGCTTGGTTATTCCACATTGTCATTGGAACTAAATCTGTAGCATTTTCAGCATCATAGTAGAATCCTGCAATACCACCCCACTCAGTGAATAATAGTAAATCAACAATCTCTCCTCCATCAGAGACGTTTCTAAGTTCAACTTGTAAAACAGAAAGTGTCGTTGGAGATGAACCAGCCGAGTCTGCCTCATTGTAACCTTCGAACTCTATCGATAGTTCTTGCATTCCTTCATAGGAAGTATCCTCCATCCAATATTCCGACCCCGAATCCTCGGTTCGGCTTCCGTTGTCATTGAGATCAACCCAAGACCAATCTTCCCAATTTTCCGAACTAATGGTGAATATTGTACCAACAGTCATTGAAGAGGGCATACTACTCTCTGAAACCTCTATTGTGATATTTTCCCAATATCTTCCAGCTTCATCATCCAGTCCTAAAGTTCCGTAATCTATGTAATAATCCTCGAAGTAAACAGAATCGCTTTCATACCAATCATCTCCTTTTGCAGAATATGTTGTTTCGTCATAGGTCCAATCACTCTCGATTGAGATGCCATAGACATCATTGTATGCTGTGAAATGCATTCCTTGACGAGTCTCTCTGACATTACACTGTCCGGTGAAGGTACCTATTGAGCAGGATTCATCCGCTTGAGTCCAATAACCCATATCGCTTCTCACAGAGTGAATTACCACTCTGTCCCAAAATGAATCACTCTCAATATACTCCTTGAAGTAAATAGAATATTGTTGCCCATCAAGTTTGACATAATCTCCATCCATTGGAGTGAAATCTAAGTCGACACTAATCGAACGAGGGGTGCTAGTAGTGGAATCATCTGGAGATGATGCTGCGATTATTGGAGAGGCTAATGCGCTCAAAGCGATGGCGGATAGGATGACCGCTGTGGTTCTATTCACATCAATGGAGAGTGTGTGGTGAGATAAGGAGGTTCGCCCGTCGCGTTTTTTACTCAAAATCGGCATTTCGCATTGTCACAAGTATTGCGGTAGCCCCTAATGCGAGCAGCATCAGCAAGCCAATCAGCACCAGAGTGGTGGAATTCTCTGCAATCCAATTTGTCCCTACTCCTCCAGAGGATTTCTCATCAACTAATTCTATTGTGTGTGTCTGAGACTCTACTGGTGTAATAGATTGGAATATATCCGACCCTCGAACAAGGTAATCTATCTCACCCTCAGATAAACTAGAGCGGACATCGATTTGTATGGAATATATGCCGTCTCCTGCAACTCTGTCACCATCTTGGCCATCGTCGGTCAACAATAGCCATGTTTCCGATTTTCCAATTGGTGCAAGGCGACCAATTTTCGCTTGGGCAGAAGATACTCCATCTGGATCGGAAATTGATACTTCCATAGTATATGTTTTCTCACCAGATTTAGGAATCTCGATTATCGATAACCATTCACCCTGATCATAGAAAGATACATTGGTTATCTCTGGTGCTTCGTTCAAGACTTGAACTACCGAACCGCCATCTATGAGGGCACTAGCACCTTGGTTATCTTCGACCTGAATAGGAATCGTCCGCAATCCAGGTGCTAGAGAGTCAGGTAGGACAAACTGGCCAGTCCATCGACCAGTATTGGAGTCTAAGGATAGTGGAGTGAGCTCTCCGCCGGCGCTGAGTAGATCGATTACTACCGATTTCACACCATGTCCATCCTCTACCTTGAGACTTGCAGAGATTACTTCACCTCGATATGCAAAGTCAGGCGTATAGACGCGCGAAGTTATTCGAGGGGCAGCATTTGAAATTTCAACATAAGCAGTTGTTTGAACATCCGTCCAGAGATCATCCATCTTTACTGGAACGGACAAATTTCCAAACTCTAGACCATCGTGATTTATCCTCGCTGTCCAAATTGAGTCTTGAATTACCTCGTCGCCGTTTAAGCCAGAGTCTGAAAGAGTGATTATTCCTAGACCAAATTCACTCAAATCGACCATCACACCTACCACGTCGGTATCGACATCTTCAATCACTGCTTCTAGGTGAGCAAAACCACCTTCGGTGAATAGAATACCTTCTCTAAATCTCAGATCAAGCAAGGCAGGAGGAGTATTTTCTGCAGCGGTGATTACCGAGGGGTAGAGTACCCTCTCAAGCGTCTGATATTCAACGACTGTAACGGCTTCTGATTCGCTACCATTTTCGCCTCCTATCGGTAGACCAATATCGATTATCCGATACACTTCGTGCAGCATACCAGCAAGCAATCCCTCATTGATTACCGTCCCATAAGCAGTGAAATTGTCCAGGGATTCTGTATCCTGCCACTCAGCCAATTCGACCTCATGTCCATCGGCCATACCCATCCTAATACCGATGATTTCTATCCTCTGTCCAATACCATCGCTTGAGGTAGGGAAATTATCTCCGATCACACATTTGTCTGGTACAATACCAGTTTCTCTAAAACCCGTGACATTCATATCGCCATCGTACTGAGGCCTCTCGGGCTCCAAGATTATCGGAGAATTTTCTGGATATTCATTGCTTGTAGTGCCATTATCTTCAACATAGAGGTAGCGAACTGTTCGGTTCGCCCAATCTGTTTGAGGAACAGTGTATTCGTAGGTCAAATTATGTTCAGCTTCAATTTCTTGTCCGATTGGACCGATAGGGGTTCCTGAGATGTTGAACCATAATTCATTTTCAATCACATCAACTTCGAATTCTTCTCCAGTAGCATTCGCTTGAATCAGAGATTTGTCTATTTGGCGAACATATCCAAACGAACCACTTGCATCACCAGAGTATTGGCCGTCGACTATTATGCGATCCTGTACGACATCTCCACCGACTACCTCGTAGTGAATGTCTGGGACTGTGCCATTGACTTGAACTTCGAATTGACTATCTTTGATAAGGAAACCAAATTCTCCAGACCCTTTGATTTTCAGCAATTGTTCTTCGCGAACTCCATCAAGCCACTTTTCTCTAGTTCGGAATTCGTCCAATTCAATTGAGAACGCTTCATCTTGGGTCTGAAGGCGAATACTTAGATTAGCCTCAATTTGAGTATCTGATAAACGACGAACGCCATCTTCATCCCAGGTTTCGATGTAGAATACAGATAGCTCTCCATATCCTCCTTGGGTACTATTGTTCGAACCTCCATTGTAAGAAATGGAGCCGGTTGCTTCCAAGGTTAGTCGCTCTGTCAATATTCCATCTTCCCAATCTCTGAGTATGTATGCTTGGTATACATTGGCCTCTACATCGATTAGAGAGTCCTCTGAATCACTTACGAATTCTAGGCTACCCGAGCCACGCATCTCGAAAATTTGACGGGTTATTTCTGTACCATCATATGTCTCATTCATCCATACATTATGCAAATCAAGAGTCAAATACATCTGGTCGCTTCCAGTGTCTAAATCAAGAACTAGGGAGCCGTTTCCTAGTTCGCTTGAACTCAGACTTTCACCGGTTCGCTTCTGCCAACCTCTTCCCTCGAAATATAGACTTGAACCTCCTTCTGCCTGATTCTGCAACTCCCAAGTGGTTTCACGGGTGATTTCGTGGTCGGCAGAAGGTTGGTTCCATATTGTCATATCCAAGGAACGTGAACAAGTTGCTTCAGTCGAACTGACTTCGATAAATACCTGATCAAGGAATGCCGGCTCATCAGATAGCACAATATCGATTTCGCCACCCGCTACGACGTAGCTAGAGTCAGCCTCAGTAGCGATGATTTGGCCCTCTCTGATGTGTTGAACATCGATTGTTACCCCGCTTGGTGAAGTGCCATTCTGAAAAGCCGGCTCGTAGGTGGTTCTGTAACGATGAATGACCATTTCCTGCCATGTTCCGTTTTCATCCAGGGCCCAATCATAATCCCAATCTACGAGAATCTCGCATGATTGAGCGGGATTAACTTCGTCTGCTCCAGCAATGCCAGCCATTGGTGCGAGAAGCAATAGCGTTAGCAACAAGGCGCTCTGGAATCGGTTGTCCACGGTTAAAGCCTTCAGTGATATTGTTTTGTACATTTGCCCGTCACGATTAGGCTATTGGAATCAGAATAGAGGTTCTTCCCAATCGTCTTCTTCGTCCTCATCGGTCATTCTCTCTCGCCATAGAGAGGTTGGAACGTCATCGTAAATCCCTGCGTATGGGTCTTCGTCTTCCTTGTTTTCGGCCTCGGACATTGCTCTCCTGGCAAAATCCCTAGCATCGGGTTTGAATTTCCAATAGTGAATTCTCCATTCCCGGCCGTCCCAAAGTGTTGTTTCCTCTGATTCCGTAGTAAGCAATTCGTAGTCTTGTAATTGATAGAAGAGGTTACGATCTGTAGGTTCTAATGCATTGTCGATAATACGATTTGAAAAACCGAAGAAACCTAATGCGTGTTCAGCAATAGATTCGGCGACGATTACTTCCATTTCCAAATCGACTTTACGGCGGATTGCCTGAGTTAACTCTGCTAGCGTC
>DALV01000071.1:20756-22601 GCA_002496905.1 Euryarchaeota archaeon UBA105
AACAATCGCACATCGAGTCCACGATTCCAATGGATTAGACCCGAAGTGGTTAATCGAATAATGACTCGGCACAACGCATGGACGGCGAGGCTAACCCTACCTTCCTCGGGCTCTCAGAGTCAAACGAAGGGCCATGGGATGTGGTGATTCTTCCTATTCCATTTGAGATGACGACTAGTTGGGGCGAGGGGACGGAACATGGACCTGCGGCCGCTATCGAGGCGAGTTCGCAGGTCGAATTGTACGACCCATTACTCGAGGAGGAGTTGCCTTGTGGGCTAGCATTTCACACTGCAGAGCCTTGGAGTTCTGAGGCAGGGACTCTTAGGGAACAATTAGATTCTATTCGGGATTATCTTATTCCGTGGTTTAACTCGGAACAATTTCCTATTGTTTTAGGTGGAGAGCATGGACTCTTGCCACCAGTTGTTGAAGCTCTACTGAATCATCCCGCTATCGCTGGTGACCTGTCCAAACTCACAATAGTTCAGGTCGATGCTCATGCCGACCTTCGAGATTCGCTTAATGGTGAACGATTCAGTCATGGTACTGCTGCAAGGCGAGCTTTGGATTGTGGAATCGGGTGTCTTTTGCAGATTGGAATCCGGGCATACTCACTCGATGAAGCGAAGTTCGCAGAAACCGATGATCGAATTGAGACGTTCTATTCTCAAGACCTCTTCAGTCCATCTGCTGGTATGACTATTTGGAACTCTCTAATCGAAAGAATTAGCCAATTGAGTGGACCTATTTGGTTGACTTTTGATATCGATGGCTTAGATGGATCATTAGTTCCCGATACAGGCACCCCAGTTCCCGGCGGTTTGACTCATTGGGGTGCGGTGGAAATTATCGAAGAGCTATTTGCCAGCAGCGCTGAGATTATCGGAGTCGATGTGAATGAAATTGCACCAGGCGATGACAGATTAACACAATTTAATGCAGCATTAATCACAACGAAGATTATTGCCGCACATATCGCTAATCGAGATTGATTCGAATTTTGTAAAGTAATCATGGGAATGATTCTATGCAAGAACCCCTACAGCGGCGCATGCGCCGCTGGTTGACGCTATTGATTGTAGCATCGATGCTCGCTGTATCAACCTCTCCTGTTGCTACAGCACAGATAGGTCAGCCGGACATTATCCAAGAGCATTGGTATCATTCCTATGCAACTCTAACCTTAGACCTAAACGAATGGGCGGATGACTATCCTGAAATCGTCGAGATGTTCAGCATAGGGAAGACTGAACTGGGAAGAGAAATTTGGATGTTGCAAATTTCGGATTGGAGTCAAGAAACCAAACCCGATGGAAGCGAAAAAGATGTTGTTTACATCGATGGTGGACATCACGGCAACGAACATCTTGGAACTGAACTTGCTTTCCTAGTTGCTGAATATTACATCGAGGGTTGGGCTGATGGGGAGCAGGACGTTCTCGATGTATTAGCCACAACTGAATTACATATTCTGATCATGCTAAACGCAGATGGTAATGACCACGACACAAGATGGAATATCAACCAAGTTGACCTAAACAGAAATTACGACCACTACTGGAATACCTGTCCTACCACACAACCTGGAAGTAGTGCCTTCAGTGAATCCGAAACTCTAGCAAATTCAATTTACATGAACGAAGTAGTGCCCCATGCTGACTTGTACATCACCATGCATACAGGTGTTTGGATCATGCTTTATCCATGGGGTAAATGGCCTGAACAGCCGTCAGACTGGGAGATGTTTCATTACATCAAGGATGAAGTGAATTCTAATATTTCAGACATACCTATTCGTAACGCTAACCAAGGACTATACCCCAATTGTGGAACCAGTCGTGA
>DALV01000048.1 GCA_002496905.1 Euryarchaeota archaeon UBA105
CTTTACGGAATAGCAATGGCCGCTATGGGAATGCTAGGAACTGTTGGTGTTACCATGACAGTCGATGCTTACGGACCAGTAGCGGATAATGCTGGCGGAATTGCAGAGATGTCGGGGCTAGGAAAAGAAGTAAGAGAAATCACAGATGGCCTAGACTCAATTGGAAACTCAACTGCTGCTATCGGAAAAGGATTCGCAATAGGTAGCGCTGCACTAACTGCTTTGGCATTATTCGCCGCATACAAGACTAGGGCAGAAGAAGCCTTGGGAGTGGGTGAAACGCTAGACCTTTCCTTAACTAATCCTGATGTTGTAATCGGTCTACTGATCGGTGGCGCACTTCCATTCGTAGTCGCTGCTATGACAATGAAGTCTGTAGGGCGTGCGGCTGAAGAAATGATTACAGAAATCCGCAGACAATTCAGAGAAATTGACGGATTATTGGAAGGTCGTGAAGGGGTCGAACCAGACAGCGCAACCTGTGTCGATATTTCCACACGGGCGGCTCTTCGCGAGATGATTATGCCAGGAATAGTTGCAATAGCAAGCCCTGTTGTAATTGGAATGGCACTAGGGCCTGAGGCTCTCGGAGGAACTTTGGCTGGTGCAACTGTAACTGGTGTACTGATGGCTCTATTCATGGCAAACGCCGGAGGAGCATGGGATAATGCAAAGAAAGCTATCGAGCAAGGAGAGATCCCTGGCGCAGAAAAGGGTGACGATGCTCACTCTGCAGCAGTAGTCGGTGATACCATTGGTGACCCATTCAAGGACACAAGTGGACCTTCACTAAACATCCTGATCAAGCTGATGTCAATCGTATCGGTTGTTATCGCCAGTCTAATTGCATAAACTGCCCAAACATGTTTGGACGCTGAAGCGTCAGACTCTTGAGAGTCTGTCCTTAGGGTCGACCATGCGGAGCGGCGCCATTGGCCTGACCATGCTGTTGCTTATGGCCAGTGTTGCTGGCTGTGCAGGACTAACTGATTCGGGTGGAAGTGGAGGGTCAGATCACACAATTGATGTGCCAACTTGGCACATTGGAGATTGGTGGCTATACACATTCTCTACACCAGAATACACTGATGATACTGCCCGACTGGTAGTTGCCTCGGACAGTGAAGAAGATGGAACTGCCTACATGCTGGCTATCTCATCCATAGGTGAGGCAAGAAGGCACGCTGTTCTCAACCACAACCCATTTCTTGGCAGGATAACACACGACAATCTAAGCGCATACGAAAATGGACTTCCACAGCCAGTTTTGACCTTCCCGATTTCAGAAGGGGATTCTTGGGCATTTTCCCTATTCACTAACGATTGGACTGCTACAGCCCTGGATGTAGGTAAGAACCATGCGACAATGTCTGCACAAGCAGCCGATGGTGCTAGACTCGACTACACCTTCAACACAGATGTTGGTTTCTTCTCTTCGTTTATCTGGACTGATTCCGAAGGGATTGAGCAGTTACGAATGATGCTTGCAACAAATGGACACACAGAAGATGGAGAAGGTCATGATGGCGAGGTCTTCTTCATTCGTGGAGGCGACCTATATTCCGATACCTGGGAGAACGCAGGTACTGATTTTGAGATACGAGATACATTCCTCGTCAGTGACCATCCTAGTGATGGAGAGTGGGACGAAATGGTGTACTACCTAGACGCTGCTTGCGGGAGTGGGAGTTCAAGCATTAGCCTGACGCTTAGAGACCATACATCGGTATCAGCTCTACAACGAACTTGGGGCCCGGGTGCAGAAGAATATGGCACATTGGGAACTATTCCCTACCCAAGTGAGGAATATACGCTAACCCTGACCTTTACCGGTGATTCAGATCTTCGACTAATTATCGCCGGTGCAATTACCTTTTCATGGACACTATGAGTTGTCGAAATGACCTCTGGAACTTTGGTTATGCTACATGGTATGACTGGAACTTCAGAGAAAATGCAACCACTTGCAGATAGGTTGGTGCCTAATGGTTGGAATGTTATCTGCCCGCAAGCAGAAATTGAACATCCAAATAGGGGTGGATTTGCTTGGTGGTTACGGGCAGAAGATCCAACTCTGCCATTGGACTCCGAATCACAAAAACAAGTCGAAGATTCTATGCAAAAGGTGATTCGAGAGATTCCAAATGGGCCTGTGATTATCGGAGGGTTTTCTCAGGGTGGAGCGATTGCCTCTGCGCTTTTGGAAACAGATTTACATGAGAGAATAGTTGGTCTTGTTCTAATAGGAACAAAGACTGTTAGGCCAGAGTTTTTGACAGAATCACTTCCCTTCCTTAAGTCAAGAGAAGTTGTTTGGATGCATGGAAGAAAGGACCATCTTGTGCCTCTAGAAGTAGCTATAGAACACGCGGAAATCTATGAATCCGCAGGATGGCAAGTTACTCGCCTTGAGCATGAAAAAGGCCACATGGTCAATTTGAACCAATTAGATGAACTGAAAAATTCAATTCAAAGAATGGCTGATTCGATTTAGTCAAATCAGGCAAGGTAATCCATCAAATGATCAGAGCCACCGATGAAGATTGGTTTTTCACCTCTGACATCAAAGCATACTGGAAC
>DALV01000072.1 GCA_002496905.1 Euryarchaeota archaeon UBA105
TGTAGTCTACCGTGTTGTAGATCCTAAACTCGCTATCCTAATGTTCCGCTCAGGACGAGCTGTTTGTACTGGTGGAAAGAACAAGGATAACATACACACTGGAATCGAGAGAATGATCGGCGACTTGAGAGCCGCTGGTATCGAGACATGGGAATTAGATGATGTAGAAATTGAGGTGCAAAATATGGTTGCAACCTACGCTCTACACTACCCCGAGGATTACAACGGAACCGCTAGAATGGATGATAACCATACAAGAGTAATCGATGTTGAAGGCGGAATTCGTGCCGCAACGGACGAAGAAGTAGAAGCAGAGGATCCACGAATCCGAGGAATTCGAGAAGGGGAACCACTAGCAACAATGCCACGCAGATTGAATCTCAATAATTTGACCTTCCACCTACCTTTCGACAAGGTAGAATACGAACCGGAGCAGTTCCCTGGTCTAATTTACAGACTCGATTACCCTCGAGTAGTTTGCCTGATTTTCGGTTCCGGAAAGATGGTGATTACAGGTGCTCGGGACAAGTCAGAGATTCTTGAAGCTGTACAATTCATCCAAGATGAGTTAGCAGACTTGCTGTGAAAATAGCCAGAAATTTACCCTTCAAATTGACTAAACGTCTCTGGGTGAGATTCATGTGCAGACGCAGTCTGCAGAGTATCGTGTCTAGCATAAGATTTAGTGGATTCATCGTTGTTTTGATGTTGATTCTAGCACCTGCAATGGGTTTTATCGGAGAAGTCGAGCAAAACCAAAAACTGGCTGAAGAATCAGAAGAAAGGGACGTAAACCGTAATTCTGTAAGCCTTGTTGATGTTCCAGATTGGCGAATAGGAGATCGTTGGTATTACAGCGGTTTTCTAGATGTCAGAGACTTTGTTGCAGATAGTGGAGTATCCACTAATGTCGAGACATTGAACGGAAATCTCGACACCCAAGTTACAGATATCTACACCATGACTGTAGAAGGGGTTTCAACCTTGGTTTACAAGGTTGAGTCAGAAGGTGAATATGAAGCATCAAACGTAGAATTATCTGGCTATGATGGTGACTTGATTATAGAAATAGATACAGTCGAAATAATCCGAGCCTCAGATCTGGCAACAATTGAACAAGAGGCAACCATAGACATTGATTTTGATTACCAAATTTGGTTTTGGACCTACACTATTCAAGTTGCAGAATTAGTAGTGACTAACGAATATGACCCTGCATTGGAAGGATATGATTTCCCAATCAGTGTTGGTGAATATTGGCAAACCAGTTACAATCAAGATACAACCTATAGTGGAAGTAGCGATTACGTAGACATCCCATCTGATACTAGCTCGTCTAATACCACATCTTGGGAAGTAGTTTCACGAGGAAGTTCAGGCATCACTTACAGTGGATGTGCTCAATCTTACAATATTACCACACGAAACTCAAATGGCGATGACACCGGCTACAAATGGTATTGCCCAGCGATTAGTAACGATATCAAGAGTTCAACAACAGAAAGTATAGGATTTATCGCCACCCACGAATTAAGTTGGTATCAAAAATCGTCCAGGATTAACGAAATAGACGTTGATGTCGAATTCCAGCTATCACCTCTAGATATGCAAATGGATACAACCGTTTCAGTGACAGATAGCGCAGGTAACGCTGTATCAAACCAAAATGTGGAATTCCGGTTTGAGATTGATGAAGATGTCAGAACTTTTACAACTGATTCCTACGGGCAATTTGTTGTTAATTTCAATACAGGAAATAGTCCAGATCAATCCGACGGGGGGACTGAACATGGTTCGCATGGAGTGATTGCCTGGATTGATGGAAACTTTCCTCAAGTTGGGACTACAACTCTGATAATTGATCAGAATGTTCACCCAGTTGATTTGATTGCAAATGCAGCTGGAGTTAGCATAGAGAGAACTAGAGGCGACCGAACAGTTAGCCTCAATCCTGCGATTGGATTTAACGCGGTTCCCGGAGACATCCTAACATTCAGTGTGCCAGTCGTAAACAGAGGCATACTAACTTCTCCAGAAACCGACCTACGAGTTACTGGCCCCAATGGTGTATCGTCTACAAGCTACGTTCCGGCATTGGGAAGTTTGGAAGAACAGCGGGTAGAATTGGATTGGGAAGTACCCGCTGGTCAACCCATAGGTAATGCATTGTTAGAATTCATTGTCGATGAATCAGAGGCAATAACAAATGATGGAAATCGAAGTAACAACCTAGGTTTATTTAGCATCTTTATTGGAAGATTGCCAGTTGCAGAATTGACGACAAATTCCCCTCTTCAAACATACGAGACCGTGACTCTTGATGCATCGAACTCAATCGATCCAGACGGCGGAGCCCTAGATTGTGTGTTCGAGATTGAATCAACATTAGGGAATATGGAAATTATAGAAGATGATGATTGTATACATGACTTAGTATGGGAAGATGATGGCGAATATCTAGTTCGCTTGACGATTACAGATGGCGAGAGCGATACCGATACGATTGAAGAAAATATCACTATTCTAAATCGACCACCTGAAATTATTGTTGATGCATCAGCATTTTCTATTCCTGTGCTTTCTTCTGTAACATTCGAAGTCACCCACCGTGAAGATATTGATACGAATAATCCAATCGCTCCTGTCGACATATCCTGGCAGACCTCTTGTGAGGAAGGTAGTACTGTTAGCGCGAGGTGTACAGTAACTCCTACTCAAGAAGGAAATTACACAATCGAAGTAATTGCAATGGATGATGATGGAGCAACTACCACGGAAGAAGTAACCGTTGAAGTTACAAATATCGCCCCATCTGGTTTGGAGGCAGAAATTTGGCTCTCAAGTACTAGATTAACTGCTGACTCTAGAGGAGTCTACACAATTAATGAGGGCGACTTGATTGAGATTAGAGGCTCTGCCGAAGACTCGCCAAATGACATTGATAATCTAGTCCACCTATGGTCACCAGATGCTGAAGACCACCCGGAATTAAAGCTAGAAAGTGTTGGTCGAAATTCGATTATTCAACATACATACACAACATCTGGATTACATCTTGCAACACTCGTAGTGACCGACGATGATAATGCTAGTTCTGAGACTTTAGTCGTGGCAATTGAGGTAGTTAATGTCGCTCCAAAGATAGACCCAATTAGCAATCCGCTACCAGTCAAAGAAGATGATGAAATAACCATTACAGCTAGTGTTTGGGACACTGTCGGAGATGTAGAAAATCTTGTCAGCTGTTTCGATCTTAACCCAGCAGTAAATAGCGATGAAATAGGCGATTCGAACGATGATTGCGATTTTGAAGGAAATCGATTTATTGGTTCCTGGCCAGACGCCCAACAGGCACCATCGGCAATAATTTTCCACACTACAGACGATGATGGTGAGTCTGCATCAGTTGAGATCCCAATCACTGTAAACAACGTAAAACCGGATGCATATGCTATGGTGAGTAATCAAAATCCAACAATAGGAGATATCGTTGTTCTGAGCGCGAATCTTACAACCGATTCAAGTCATGACCTTGAAACATTGAGGTATGTCTGGGATTTGGATGTAACAACCGATAGCGATGGAAATGGTAACCCTTCAGATGATGAAGATTACGTGGGGCAGTGGTTTGAATGGGAAACCGATACATCCGGTACAATATCCGTGAAACTAACAGTGATGGATGAGGAACTATCTGATTCAATGATAATTACCTTGAATATAGAGGAAGCGCCATTTAGCTTTGGAAATTTACTCACCTCACCAATCATGATAGTTCTGATTTTGATAATCTTGGCCGGTGGCGGAGGTTTTGCATATGTCAAAATGCGCCAACCCGACGATTTGGTACAAGCCCCTGCAGAAGCAAAGCGCGGACGTAAAGTATCCATGGATGATGCCTTTGATGACCCTGAATTTGACCCGTTCAGTCAGGACAAAGCCAGGAGGCGTGTGCAAGAACAAAAAAGAAACGATGAGGGTAAATTGGTGGAGACAAAAGAAAGGCCAGAGGCACAAGAAACTGAATCAATTGTGCCGGAGGAAACACCAGTATTACAGATGAATGAACTCGATGAAGAGTACGAGCAAGCAAGATCATCCGAAGCTGTGAATGACGATGTTTTCAATGATTTATTGGAAGACTCCGAGTCACTTAACGAAGAAGAGTGACGGCTATCAGCAGGACTGTCAATAACCGTTCTTTTCTGCTCAACTTTAGCGAAGAACTCATTGCGGAAGAGTATCTCCAGTAACTGTGGTTAATCTATTCAGATTACTTGGACTACCCGACCCTTCTAAGTCGGTAGAACAGGTAAAGAGGCCTCCTCGGTCAGCCGACCCAGGGCCACAGAATAACGATTCATTCCATGATTTGGGCAAGGAAATATGGGCTGAGAGAACGCACAAATTAATCGGCGAAGCCGAACGTTTTGTTCACTACATTAAACCCGATGATTTGCATCGATTGAATCTAGATGGTATGTCTCATAATTTAGCTCAAGGTAATCTTGTGATTGTAGATCTTGGCTCACTTACTCATATGCCTAGTCAACAGGATGTTTGTCGACGACGAATTGAGACTCTTGGGCAACAAACAGGTCTTCCAGTGTTTGCTCTAAATGAATCGGATACCTTACTGATGATTGCAGGTCGGAATATGCGAGTTGATACAGAAAAACACAAGCTAGGTATGGCTCAATGGAGCCAATTATCTGATGATTAGGCATAGTCAATTTGACTACGCCAATCTGAATCGCTAGGTCCAGGCCCAAGTTTGTCGAAACCTATCTGAAATAGTTTCACGGGTATTGAATCGGAATCTACTCCTTCTGGTGCCTCGATTTCTTCAACTCTAAGAATTACTAGAGTTCCAACAGCACCTTCTGGAAGAGAATAAAAATCTACCACTCTGCACTTAATTGCACACAACGCTGAATCGTAATTTGGTGGCGATTCAGGTAAGAAATCCCATTCTGATTTTTCTCTAGGTACAAGTTTGACAGTTTTGTTTACAGCGCTTGCAGATTCTAAATCAGCATTCAAGATAAATACCGAAGCTTTGGCACCTATTCCTTCTTCCTGTAAGTTCACCAATGTGTCTCTAGGCCTGCCCTCTCTATTGGTCGATAATGACAGGGCTAGAAGAGGTGGGTGATTAGAAACGATACTGATTGAAGACATAGGTGCTATGTTTTCAACTCCTGATTTTGATTTAGTGCCGACTAGAACCACGGGCTTGGGCATTAGTAAAGATGCAAGCCATGCTCTCCTTTCTCTGAATCCTAGGGCGTCAACGTCGATTTTGTATGAACCGTCGCCTATCTTTGGAGGTGGTGGTGGGTCTCCATCTTCATCGGTAAGCCATGTATCGAGAGCACCTGATTCTATCTCAGTAGCAGAGTATGCGGTGAATTCGCGGAATGCTTGCCAACGAGAAATATCCGAAGGATCTTCTTCTCTCGATACTTTACGGGCGATTGATGCATCGGAGTATGTGACGCAACGACGAAGGTACCTAGATACCACTTTTCGTCGTTCGTCGATATCCATTAACTCTCAACTCCGAGTTCATTCATCAGCCTGTCAACATGGCCGGTAGCTCTTACATTATAACCAACAAATTCGAAATTACCGTCTAATCCAATGACAAAAGTAGATCGAGAGACGCCTAAGTATGTCTTTCCATAATTCATCTTCTCTCTCCATACACCGTAGAGATTATGCAATTCGATGTCTTGATCGACGATTAATTCAAAGTTGAGATTATGCTTGTTTATGAAATTAGAATGAGATTTTGAGGAATCTTTTGAAACTCCAATAATTCGGTACCCTAGTGTTTTTAATCTGTCAAAATTATCTCTAAAATCACAGGCTTGTTTAGTACAGCCAGGCGTCGAATCTTTAGGATAAAAGTAGAGAATTACTTTCTCCCCTCCTTCAAGGATTTCACTTAGCCTAATACTAGTTCCGTCTGTCAATTCGGCTTCAAAATCTGGGGCTTTTTGGCCAGCCTCAAAATTCACCAACTTGTCACTCATAATTTTCCCACACAAACGGGGGTGATGAATGCTCGTATTGCGAGCATTGAAGAAACGAGGCTGTCTGGTTAGAGGTATGGGTAAAGCAGGACGGATTGCAGGAACCCTTTCGCTAATTGTCGGAGTGTTATTTCTGATTGGTTGGTTTGGAGCGGGTATGGGGATTGATTACATCGACAATCAGTTAGAAGAAAATTGCGATAGCACGAGTGGACAAATTGGACAATTAACCGGCTGGGATGAGGGACAGTGTCAGGATGGAAGAGATTCACGGGACCTTCTTTCTTCATTGCAATATTCATTGCTACTTGGTGGAGCGGCACTATGTATCACGGGTGTCTGGATGTTAGTTAGACATTGATTTTCTATCGCTTTGATTCTTCTAGAATTCGTTTTTTACTGGCCGCCCAGCCACAAATTGGGCAGTCAGAGAGATTGTGGTTGCGTGCTGGGCAATATTCCCGTCCGAAGAAAATGATTTGCAAATGACGCCGATTCCAAGTATCGATTGAAAAAACAGCCTTCAGATCTCTTTCAGTTTGCTCAACATTACGCGCCTTGGACAAACCCCATCGGCTTGCTAAACGATGAATGTGTGTATCAACCGGAAACGCTGGCACTCCGAATGCCTGTGCCATTACTACGCTAGCAGTCTTATGTCCAACACCTGCAAGTGATTCTAGGAATTCCCAATCCGGGATAATTTCTCCTCCCTCTTGCAGTATTTGTTCTGCCATTAATTTGAGATTCTTGGCTTTGGTTGGTGCGAGTCCGATTTCCCTGATTAAACTCTGAATTTCTTCAACTTCCAAAGAGGCCATCTTTTCTGGATTGTCTGCTCTTGCAAACAAAGCTGGAGTTACCTCGTTTACCTTCTTGTCAGTTGTCTGTGCAGAAAGCATTACCGCCACTAACAAAGTGTATGGGTCATTATGATCCAAAGGGATTGGAGTTTCAGGGTATAATTCGTCTAACTGCGCCCCGATTTTGTCAGCCTTATCGGCTCTTTTCATTGCTTAATTTCCTCCTCATCACGAAGTCCGAGGTATAGTGAGCCACCCACAATCAACCCAGGAACCAAATAACAAGGGCCGTACATCCAAGCCTCCCAATCATCTCCAGCAGCACCTCCGAAAACGAAGTAGGCGGCTATTCCGGCAAATAATGCTGGCAGCAATGAAACAGTGCCAAACACTAGTCCCCGCATTATGCGCATGGATGTGGCTAGAATACGATAGTCATCAACCTTCGTCAGAGGCCCAGTAGTTGTTCCATCTCCGAACCCGCCTTTGTGTTCAGCACATCCGCTGCTTCTAGCCAACCCTTTCGGGCGATTTGAACACCATACCAGACATCAGCCAAACCTTCAGTTCCATGAGCATCAGGATTGATGCAAACCGGTACGCCTTGCTGTTTTGCATAATTACAGAGCCTCCAATCTAAATCTAATCTGTATGGAGATGCATTAATTTCAACGGCTTTCAATTCACCTTCTGAATTGAGTTCACCCATTCTTCGTAACACAGCATGCATATCCACAGGGAATCCTTCTCTACCCTGTAATATTCTTCCAGTTGGGTGACCTAATATGGTAAAAGTAGGATTTTCTATAGCCCGAATTAGTGCTTCAGTGTTTTCTATTTCGTCTCGATTTCTCCAACTCCCCAAAGCGTGTACTGAGCCCACAATATGGCTCATTGATTGACGAGTTTCATCTGGATAATCTAAGCCACCGTCAACTAATATATCGCACTCTGAACCATGGAATATTCGGAAATCCTCTCCTGCGTCAGCCCAGCCTTCATTGAGTGCACGAATCATTCCTGCTTGTACGGGTATTCCATCCGCAGGAATACCAATTTGTCGACCACCGATATTGAGAATTTCAGAGTGGTCGGCAATACCAAGATACTCCCAACCTAATTCCCGTGCCGCTGCCGCCATTTCTTCCAATGTGTTCACTCCATCAGATGCGACAGTGTGATTGTGAAGTGCTCCGCGAATTTGTTCTGGTTGGATTAAATTTGGAAGAGATGAAGATTGAGCGGCTTCAATTTCACCTGTATCTTCACGCATTTCAGGAGGCACCCAATCTAGTCCTAGATGACGATAGATATCCTTCTCATCTGCGCATTCTAGAGTATATTTGGCCGCCTCCATTCCTATTGCATCACCAGCCTCTTTTTCAGAGAATAGACCAAATTCATTCAATCTAAGGCCTCGGTCTATTGCCATTTGACGCATTCGTATATTGTGTTCTTTGGACCCTGTAAAATAGGCTAAAGTGAATGGGAACGTTGCTGGGGGAACTATTCTGACTTGAGCATCTATTGTCGCATCTCCACTTCGCTCCATCATCGACTCAGCAAGTTGGGCGTCAAGACTTCCTGCTGATTCAGCGCCAGATAGCATGTCTTGTTCCAGAATTAGGCTAATCTTTGACTCGCCAGAACCCTTTACCTCAGCAATTCCTGGAAGAGATAGAATAGCCTTGATGACTGCATCATGATCTGCGGGTTCTGCTGCAACTACGATATCTAGGTCTCCAATTGTTTCTCTGCGGCGCCGTGCACTACCTGCGAGTTGCGCGCGAGAAACGCCAGGAATAGCCGCAACCCTCGACTCCAGTGCACGTCCAAACATCAGGCCTACGTCCATTCGTGAACGGCCTTGGTAGCGGCGCAATAATTCGATTCCTTCGAGATACTTTTGTTGGCTTTTCTCTCCAAAACCGGGCAGGGGAGCTACATGCCCCATATCACACGCTACCTTCAAAGATTCTACTGAATCCACACCGAGTTCCTCATACATTACTCGGGCACGTTTGGGGCCCAATCCCGGTATCCCTACAATCTCAATTAAACCGGGTGGAATTTTTGCATATAATTGAGGTAAATCTCCCCAGGTACCTTCCATCACAGCCTCTGTTACTAGGCCACTGATCCCTTTACCAATTCCCTTTACCTCAACCAGCCTTCCATCTTGTACAACACTTAGAAGGTCTTCTTCCATGGAAGCCAAGGCACGGCTGGCATTTTGGTACGCTCTAACCCTAAACACATTGGCTCCATCTAGTTCCAGTAGCACTCCTACTTGTTCCATCACAGCAACTACAGATGACTTGGTTTGGAAAGGAGGACCTGTGCTTCGGGGCTTGGGTAGACTCCAACCCTTGACCTTCACCATGTACCTAACGGGGATTCTCGGCCCTTGAGGATGTTCATCAGCACTATTGAACCCAAGACTCACAAATGCACACCCAATCGGAAAGATGTGGAGTTACTTGCAACTCTGGAAACCGCCTCGATTACTCTCTGTGGCATCGCAATGTTACTTTGGATGAGTATCGGAACATTTACTCGAGCTGAGTGGGGAGAAGCATTTGCTCAGAAAACAATCTTTGTTTTATGCGTAACCTCTGCAATTTTGCTATTTTCTTTACATCATCTTGGTGGAGAACTATGGGGTTCACGCAATGTTGCAATACCATTTGCGATGACTGCTCTAATCGTGGCTGCTGCTGGATCTCTAAACATCAAGGGCCAAGATGTCCAGGGTGAAATCAACCCTCACGAAATAATGAGGATGAGAAAACAAGAAAGAGATGAAGACTGAGTCTACTCTTCGGTTCTTTCAACACCTAATTTGTCGTCGATAAATGCCCGCATGTAAGCGGGAAGTTCGCCATTGACGAAGATTACATCATTAACTTCTTCAAGTTTCATCAATGAATAATAAATCTGCATTGCAGTCATTGGAGTTGAACTGCAACCTGTGCAACCACCCTCTAGTGAAATCATGATTATTCCATCTGTAGTGTCGACTACATTGACAATTCCATCATGTGCGTCCAAAATTGCTTGGACTGGCCCTACGGACTGTAGAATGAGTTCCTTATCGACTTCAGCCACGTGATTTCCTCATAGCGGCTACTAGGCGAGGTGCTTTGAACCATTGGTGGGCTGACCATCGATGTGGCGGACATGGTTAGGGTTCTGATGGTCGACCTGCTAGTCGAGCGAGAGACTTTTGGACATGGTGGAAATCAGGAGGTTGTGAGGCCATTTGCAGCAGCTGGAGATGTAGAGTTGCTACTTGTAACCCCTCAAATGCAATCCTTTGAGGCTGGTAAAAAAGCCGAAGCAGGAGAAGTGCCGCTTTCAGAGGAAGACGTTCCTCATTGGGATGATGATTTTCCCTTTTGGCAATCAACCACCGTGGAATTAGAGGGCAGAACAGTTTCATTTCAAAGAATTGTTATGCCGATGATTGAAAATGATGAAGATATGGCAAATTGGCTAGATTCCGTCGCCGTAGATGCCGTAGTTTGTAGTGGATCACGTCGTAATGTTAGCATGTGGGAGGATTGGATGGCTCCCACAGCGTCCTTGGTTCGAGCCTCTGCCAATGCAGGTAGGCCAACATTAGGAATTTGCTTCGGTCATCAATTACTTTGCCACGCTCTAGGTGCAACCATCGAGCGTGCTGACTCCCTTTCAAGTGGAATTTGGGACTTGGACTTGACTGAAATTGGAGTAGATGATGAATTGCTTACCTCACACGTTTCGGATGATTCTTGTGTTGCAGGATTATTCACCCATCAAGATCACGTAATGAGTGTTCCAGAATCTTGTTCTCTTCTATGCTCAACAAGCCATAACGGGGTTACTGCAGTTCGAGTTCTTTCGGAAGATGGTGAGCCCTTACCTTCGTGGGGAATACAATTCCATCCAGAGGCTGCTAGGGCAAGAATTGAGCGTGCTCACGAATGGGGGCACATAAGCGATGAAGAATTAGCTTCTTTCAAAGGAGAACATGATGGAGCCAGTATATTGTCTTCATTCGCCACTGCCGTAGGTCGCTATCAAGCATAATCTCCGCCCCGTAGGGGCGATTATTGTGGATTTGGATTAAATAGGGACCCTAGGTCGGCGACTCAACCTAATTGGTGATATTATGGACGGAGAACAAATTGGAATGATGGGAATGGGAGCAGGAATACTAGGACTGCTCATAGCATTCATGCTATATCGAAAGGTTGATTCAATCGAAATTGAAAACAAAACTGTAGCAACTATCACTGGAAGAATCCAGGATGGCGCAATGGCCTTCCTAATGGCAGAATATCGAATGCTGGCGATTTTCATCGTTATTGTAGGTGCGCTATTATTCGTCGGCGGTGAGGATAATGGCCTTGGTATGGAAACCATGGTCGCTTTCATCATCGGTGCTCTTTGTAGTGTGGCAGCTGGATTTAGTGGAATGCAATCCGCTACTAGTGCTAATGGTCGCACAGCGCAAGCAGCGGCAAATGGAGGCCAAGCTGCGGCTCTCACCACATCGTACAATGGTGGAGCGGTAATGGGACTTGCCGTAGGCGGACTCGGCCTATTCGGGATTTCCCTGATGTATTACATGACTGACCCCGTTGGCGGAGATGGATTCCTTTCTGTTGAGAACGTCGCTGGATTCGGAATGGGTGCATCTTCCATCGCACTATTCGCTCGTGTTGGTGGAGGAATTTACACCAAGGCTGCGGATGTAGGAGCTGACCTTGTTGGCAAGGTAGAAGCTGGTATTCCTGAGGATGACCCACGCAACCCTGGTGTAATCGCTGACAATGTTGGTGACAATGTTGGTGACGTTGCTGGAATGGGTGCTGATATTTTCGAGTCGTTCGTAGGTTCAATCATCGCTGCTATGGTCATCGCTCAAGCCAGTGAAGATTTGGGCGCAGATTACCTGATGATTCCAATCGCTTTAGCTGTTGTAGGATATATTTCATCCATTATTGGGGTTTTCTCAATTGCAGGAATGAAAAACATGCATCCTGGTGCTGCACTGCGTAACACCACATTCATCGGGGCTGCTCTATTCATCGGTGGAGGATACTTCGCTCTTGATTATCTGGAACTAGACACAACCGTAATTCAGGCAGTAGCAATTGGATCACTAGTAGGTATTCTAATCGGATTAGTTACCGAATACTACACAGGAATTGAACCTGTGTTCGGAATCAAGGTACAAGCTATTCCATACATCGGAGA
>DALV01000029.1 GCA_002496905.1 Euryarchaeota archaeon UBA105
GAGATTAGAAAATCAGACCAAGAGTTTGTATCGTCTGCTATTTCGAACATTTCCTCGAACAAAGACCACCCCATTCTGTAATCGTCTGGAAAACAATCTGTTGCCGGGATTTGGTGAAGTCGGGCCAAAGTTTCTCCAAGACTCTTCAGAGATTTCTCATCAGTACCCAACATACCACCTTCAATGAATGGTAGTAGAGTCCAGGCCATTCCATCCTTTTCAACTACCAACTCACCATCGAGAAATTCTATAGGTACGGCGGTAGGTATACCATGTTCATCGAGATGACAATGTCTAGCGACCACTCTCTTTACCTCATCAGTTGTATTTGCATTCCATACCTTTAGAACGACTTTGGAAACGTCAGTTAGAGTTAGGAGAATGTTGGTATTGTCCCAACCCCCTTGTAATATTTTCATCGAGTTAACACTCGGGTTACCTGCCTGAGTTCAGCAATTCATTTGCCTCATCAACCCCCACATCAACACGTCGCAATTTCAATCACCATCCCGCACCCAGTACGCCGTTTAGATATTCAAGAGTCATTTCGATATCCTGTCTTGTAAGCACCATTGGCGGCTTGATCTTGATGACGTTATGGTGCGGTCCATCAGTACTCAACAATACCCCTAAATCTCTCATTTCACGAACCACTCTTTCCGCTTCTTCGGCATTCGGCTCTAATGTGTTCCGATCCCGAACAAACTCAATTCCGATGAAGAGGCCTCTTCCTCTAACATCTCCAATTGCTGGATAGGTTTCTTTCAGTTTACTAAGCCCATTCAAGAAATATTCACCATACTCTTTCGCCTGCTCTTGCAAGTCTTCATCTTCAATTACGTCGAGCACTGCATTGCCAATAGCGCAAGAGACTGGATTACCTCCTGTGGAACTGAACCATTCCATCTCTCCAAGAGAAGAAGCAATTTCCTTAGTAGTAAATACTGCAGCCATAGGATGACCATTACCTATCGATTTACCAAGAACAACAATATCCGGAACAACATCTTGAGATTCAAAGGCCCACATATGAGTTCCAAAGCGGCCAAAGCCAACTTGTACCTCGTCAACAATCAGCAGACCACCAGCATCTTTTGTGTATGTTTGAGCAAGTTTCAGATAGCCATCAGGCAGTGGAATTTGACCTGCGCATGAGAGCATTGGCTCAATCAGAAATCCAGCTACATCTCCCGCAATAGAGATTACATCCTTCATCTCTTGATCGTAATCGACACCTGCCCTTTGATATTCATCTGGAACAGGAACAACGTGTACCCAAGGCTCTGCAATTCCTTTACCACCCGATCCAAGAAATTTGTACGGGCTCAATTGAACTAGCATACTGGTGTTGCCGTGATACCCTCCATCGGCCACCAACATGTCGTGATTTCCTGTGTGGGCTCTGGCCAAGCGGATAGCCAACTCGTTTGCCTCACTTCCAGAATTGACCATGAAGCCAACATCAAGTCCATCAGGTAGAGTACCTGCCAATCTCGAGATATAGTCGGTTAAACCATCGTAAACATAGCGTGTATTGGTGCTTAGAATTTCCATTTGTTTTTGACCTGCTGCAACCACTTTTGGATGACAATGACCTACGTGACAGACGTTGTTTACAAGATCAAGATACCTAGTTCCATCACTGGAAAAGAGATACTGCATTTCTCCCTTCACGATGTGAAGTGGTTTGCCATGTCCAATAGACAACGAGTTGCTGATGTGACGATTTCGCGCATCAAGCAATTCGCTCAAATCAGTCATGTTTTCAGTCTCATTCTTCTAATCAATTTCACAGTAAAGGCCGTAACTTGTCAACTAGCCTTTGGGCGTGACGTTCCGGTGTCAATCCTAATTCCTCAATTCTCGCAAGCCCAGCCTCAGCCCAACCCGCGCGAGTATCTTGCTCCTGGGCTTGCTCAAGTGCAGCCTTCCACGAGACGAAATCTCCACGCTGAATCAATCGTCCATTCGTACCATCGACAACGGTTTCTCGGTAACCACCTTCGTTAACGAAAATAGGAGGAGTACCCAATGCCATGGCTTCGATTGGCGTCAGTCCGAACGCCTCACCATGAGCCAAACCAACAATTGCAACCGAGTTTCGCATTACCGACCGCATGGCTTCTGAGGAAAGGCCAGATAAAGCCATTACAATAACACTATTTTTCTTTCCATAGGCTTGCAGTTGCTCTATTTCTTCTGCTGACCCGCCGCCAATTACAACAAGATTTAGATTACTTCCAGAAAGATGCTGAACAGTCTCATAGGTGCCTTTGAAGCGAGATATTCTACCGATAGTCGCGACGTACGGACCCAACACACCCACTCCTGTAGATTCGAAACTTGACGACTCCCCAGAACTCGGTTGACGTGGGAATTCCGACAGATCAACAGAAGGGTGCAAAACACCTCCATCTATGCCGTAAATTCTCTTGAGATTAGATGCAGAAAAAGCCGAGTTTGCACTTACAATCCAATTGTAGTTTTTTGCAAACTTACGAAATGAAGCCTCTATTCGAGCCCGTTGACGAGTTTGTAAGATATGCAGGATTTTCGGCCTCCATCCTCCACTACCATCAGGCTTCAGATGACTTACATCATCGTGAATGCCAGGTTTTGACTCAAGGAAGTGCAAATGCATCGGCTTGTCAGACGGAACTAGACTTGGAAACTCCATTGAACCATTACCACCAGTTAGGTGAATAGCATCAGCCCATTGAATTGCTTCTGCGGCTTCCTCAAACCTATGCCATGCAGTCGCAGCACTGCGTTCCTGGCCAGCCGTAATCTCATTCCAAATCCCGCCTTCAGCTTCCCATTGCTGTTCTGGACACAGGACTTCAATCCCCATCGATTCAATCAGAGTTTTTTGCGAATCTCGTAAATTAAGACAGAGAAATTTCACCTCAAAATGCTCTGAAATTGCGGGTAAATTACGCATCAGATCACGGGCTGCTCCGCCATAGACAGTCATTGCTGCCTTGACAACAAGTAACCTCGTCTTGCCCCCGCTCACGCTCTCCCGTTGAACCGACTCGCTATGTCTGCATCGGTGAGAAGGTCCCGATGGGTTTCAAATCAATGCGACAGGCTCGGGAGAGTGATGAGCGAGGTCCCATGGCACCTTTCTTGTGTTCGTTGCGGCGAGACTTACGCAGGTCTCGAGCTAAGATATCGATGTGATTGTTCGGGCACCCTAGACGTAATTCACGATTTATCTCAATGCGAATTAACCCGTGAAATTCTTGACGCGAGATTAGCCTCAAAAGACTCGCTTGACCGCTCCGGAGTATGGCGATTTCGCGAACTAATCCTACCTTTGGGCGACGAGAAATTGCAGAAGATTGCAGCGGCCCGAGGAGAAGGCTCGACAAACCTCTACAATGCCAGCGAAATAGGCCGGGAAGTTGGAGTTGAAGACCTCTGGTTGAAGCATGAAGGAGAGAACCCAACTGGTTCCTTCAAGGATCGCGGAATGACTGTCGGAATCACTGTTGCTAAACTCCTCGAAATGAGCGCAGTTGCTTGCGCTTCCACCGGCAATACATCCGCCTCAATGGCTTCCTATGCAGCGATTTCCGGCATGGATGGATTAATTTTCATACCAGAAGGAAAAATCGCCTTCGGTAAGTTAAGTCAGGCCCTAGCATATGGGGCAAAGACCATCCAAATAGAAGGCGACTTCGACGATGCTATGGCCTTAGTTCAGGAGGTATGCGATAGTGAGGGAATATACCTCCTGAATTCAATAAATCCATTCCGAATCGAAGGGCAAAAAGCAATCGGAATGGAGATAATGCAAGACCTCGACTGGCAGGTTCCTGATTGGATAGTCCTGCCGGGCGGTAATCTCGGAAACAATACAGCGATCGCCAAGGGACTGTTGGAACTTCACGAGTTAGGAATTATCGATCAATTACCACGCATTGCCGTCGTTCAGGCAGCAGGAGCAAACCCCCTCTATACAGCTTGGTCAGAAGGAACAGATATTGAACCAGTCAAAGCAGAAACAATCGCAACTGCAATCAAGATTGGCAATCCAGTTTCGTGGCGCAAATCAATCCGCGGAATTACCGCATTGGATGGAATAGTAACGGAAGTAACCGATGACCAAATCATGGATGCGAAGGCGATAGTTGATGCAGCAGGAATTGGTGCAGAACCGGCAAGCTGCGCCACAGTAGCGGGAATTAGAAGACTCGTTCAAGAGGGCGTAATTGATCCTCAGCAGCGTGTTGTGGGGATGCTTACTGGTAATCTATTGAAGGACCCGGATATAGTGGTCAATTATCACATGGGAGAGTTGGATGGAATCGAATCTCAAAGAGCAAACGCTCCGATTTCTGCGCCAGCAGATATAGATGAAATTAGACGCATTATCCGTCAGTGAACATACCGTTGATTGAAGAACATAAGGCGACTCGGGTGTAACATGGTAGACCTCGCCTCGATGCTTTTCGGCGACTTCCAAGATAGCATAGTTGCAACTTTTGGAGACACTGTAGGTTGGGTAGTTGGACACGCATTAATTGTCGGGCTTGTAGCATTGGTTTGGTACACTTGGGTAGGCCGAGAGCATATCCGCACTCAGTCTGGTTGGGGTATGCCAGAAATCCGAGATGCCGTTACAATAATTGCCATAACAATGGCTCAGTACGTCGTTTACACAAGCAATCTCGATTATCCGAATGTTCCTGCGCTAGCAGTCGCATTTTCCGCTACCATGTTCGCGCGCTGGTGCGTAAACGTCCTCAATTGAGTAGACAACTTATCCCCCAACGGTGAAAGGCCGCTGGCTCACAGTCTCATTCATGGCGGCCTTCGGCGACCACCCTCCGCTTCCTGATTCATTGGAGTCATTGTTATCCGATGAGACTGCATCAACTGTATTTCTCAAGGCTGACTGCCCACCTCGAGTAAAGGCTGGTCACATCAGTCAATTGAGGTTAGAAGAGGTAGAGGGCGAAGTTTGGGATAAGCCGACACTAGAAGCACTTGCAGAAGATTTGGCTTCGGTAGTTGAGCAGAATGATGCTCGCTCTGATTGCTTCATTGAGATCGAGCGCGAAGGCTGTAGAATAATGCAAATCGGCGACCTGAGGGTAACCTGCGCGTGGCCACCATTTTCAGAAGCATGGGAAATCACGGTGGTTAGGCCCGTAGCCCACCTCAAAATCAGCGATTACGAATTAAATGACGAATTGATTCGACGACTTTCTGACCATCACCGCGGAGTATTCGTCGTTGGAAAGCCAGGAAGTGGAAAGACAACCTTCGCCCAAGCAATAGCAGCACATCTCGACGAATCGGTAGGCGCGATGGTCAAGACCATGGAAGCACCTAGGGACTTGCAAGTTCCACAAAGAGTAACTCAATACGCTCCTCTCGAAGGAGATTTGGAGAAAACCGCCGAGGTTATTTTCCTCGTTCGACCGGACTTCGTAATCTTCGATGAGGTTCGCAGAGCAAGAGATTTCGAAATTTTTGGAGATGTGCGCCTCGCAGGTGTCGGGCTGCTCGGTGTAACACACGCAAACAGTGCACTGGAAGCCATTCAACGCCTCGTAGGCAAGGTAGAATTAGGACTAATTTCACAAGTTTTGGATACCGTCATCAATATCGAGAAGGGTAAGGTTAGCGAGGTTCTCGAACTGAAGATGGTCGTTCGAGCACCGACCGGAATGGAATCAGATCTGAGTCGTCCAGTAATTGAAATTAAGCGATTCCCAAGTGGGGAATTGACTCACGAAATGTTCGCCTTCGGTTCCGAGATTGCAGTCGTTCCAGTCAGTGGTGGAAGCGGAGAAGGCGGAAGTCCAGCTTGGAGACTCGCCGCTGAGGAATTGAAGCGAGAAGCATCTCGACTTACCGGGATATCAGTCTTGCATGCTAAGTTCCTAACCGATTCATCGGCGGACATCTTCGTCGATGATTCCGCAATCGGTTCAATGGTTGGACCTGGCGGGGATGCTATACGCCAATTAGAGAAAGACATGGGGAAGATCAAACTCAATGTTAAGTCAGTAACCGAGTTACCAAGAGCCCTTCGGAAGAAGGTCGAAAAAGCCTCATGGGGCGCTGGTGATTTGGACGATTGGCGTAGTCGTTCTGGCCGGCAGTGGGAACACACCGGAAAGAAGCGTAAAGGTGGAAGAAAGGGTAAACGCGGACGCCGCTGAAATTGACAAAGCTCACTACGAATGAGTTATTCGTAGATATACTAGTCCAATACTATGGA
>DALV01000040.1 GCA_002496905.1 Euryarchaeota archaeon UBA105
GGGGTGGGTCAGGTGCCCGAGCATTGCGATGAAAGTCACCGTTACTCCCCGGGGCACACACTTTTTCCAAAGGCCTCAAGGCTTCATACACCGGGCGGTTAATGATGCACTCACTAGGATTGGTCGGCGGCACTTTCGACCGCTTCCATGCCGGGCATCGAGCATTGATTGATTACGGCCTTTCAAAGTGTCAAAGGCTTGAGGTATGGTTAACCAGCGATCAAATTGCTCAAGCAAAAGACTCTCGAATTGAATCATGGTCTGAAAGGTCACAAAAATTTACTCAATCTATTGCTGAAGAATCCTCTCGAATATCCATCCATCGACTGGAAGACGAAGATGGACCTGCACCCCGGCACGAGAATGCCTCGGCAATATTGTGCACACCAGAAACATTAGTGGGTTGCGAGCGAATTAATCAGATACGTCAAAGTAATGGTTTGGGAACTCTTGAAATTCTCAAGGTCGAGCATGTAATAGGTCATGATGGCAAACCAATTTCCAGTTCAAGAATACGCCAAGGTGAGATAGACAGGGATGGTCAACCCTATCTTCCAGATGACATTGGGAAAGCCAATCTTATCCTGACAAAGGAGGTCGAATCGAATCTAAAAGATCCATTTGGTCAATTATTTGAGGGCCCAGAGAATGATACGAGTGTGGCAATACGCGCGGTTCTGGAAGAAACCTTTGGTAGCCAAGGTCCAATTATCGCAGTTGGTGATGTCACTGTCAAAGCCTTGCAAGATCTGGGAAGTCCAGCAGACATCGCATTAATCGATGGTAAGACTAAACGGCAGGAATGGGAAGGGGCTTCTACAATCGATACTTCTCTTTACGATAAGAATCTCACCTGTAAGAATCCTGCCGGTCAATTAAATGCTGATTTGTATCATGCTTGCAAAGGTGCAATAGAAGCTTGGAGTAAAGAAAACAAGACGACAATAATTGATGTAGATGGTGAAGAAGATCTCGCACCTTTACTTCTCCACCCAATGGCTCCATTGGGTGCTGCGGTTCTCTATGGTCAGCCAAACCGTGGAGTTGTACTCCGATGGACTGGCTTTGATTCCAAATCACGCTGTAGAGAACTTCTAGCAGCAATGGATAGAGATTGAGAAGAATCTCAAGATTCGGCCTTATCCAACATATTCAGACCGAAACCGAACATGAACGGAATTACGCTGACGGCGAATACACCTGGGTCAACCCAAGTATTGTATTGTGCCGACCATGCAAGATAGAAGAGTATTGCAAAGACAATCATCCAATCTGCGACAGTCTTTCTAATTCCGTGTTCACCGGAAAATAGTCCAGACATGCATTCTGGTAGACCCTTGATTGCTGATATTGTACCGCCCTCAACGGCCTTATTCATACCCAAATGACCTACAGCAACCAAGACAACTCCAAGAATACCGAATGCAATATCGTCAACTACAAATGATATTCCATCGTGGTCGGTGTATACATCACCGAGAGAGCCATTGCTGAGAAATCCAAGCCATAGTGCCTTGAATCCTGGAGAATATGCTCCGATTGTGATATTGACTATTGTAAGTAATAGAACCCATCCACCTAACAGTAGCATGACTGTAGAAGCGGTTCTACTTGGGCGGGTAAGCGCCGAGTACCAGTCGTTGTCAGAGAGCGACATCGGATGCGGCGACCTTAGAACTTGGTTTAACCGTTGAGGCCCTAAAGGGCCTCGATAATTGTAGCGGAATAGGTTCAGAAAACCATCGAATTGTGGATTTTCTCACAAATGGCTCTGCAAACGGTAGCGACAACGAGCGGCTTCTGCGATTAGTGGATCCGCATCGCTCATCGTGGTTATTGCATCGACTGTCTTTGGGATTGCAGAGTTGACCTGCTTGCTCCGGCCCCCTCTTCCCTTGCTGACATTTCGAGCCATTATCATACCAAGTGTATCCAATTCATTTAGCAAGGTAGAGATTCTCCTTGGAGTTAACGGCTCGACATTAACATTCAGACAGGCATCGGAATAGGTTCTGTATACTTCACCAGTAGAGATGTTACGAAGTCCATTATCCTCATTTATTCTAATTGAGAAGAGTACCAACTTTTGATGAAGTGGAAGAGTTTGCAATACGGGAGTTACTTGGTCGTGCTCCAGTTGAGATTGTGCGAGCCTTACATGTCGTGGATCGACCTTTGTCTGAGAGCGTTGTTCTGCCTTTTGCACTGAAATTCGTAATAGGTCCAGAGCTCGACGAGCATCTCCGTGTTCCTGTGCGGCCAAGGCAGCGCAAAGTTGTACAACACCTTGTTCCAGAACGTCTTCTCTCAGACCAGTATTTGCTCTCTCGGTTAGAATATCCGTGATCTCCGATGCTCCATATGGGTGGAAAATCAAATCCTCTTGACCGAGTCTACCGGACACCCTTGGGTCGAGTAACTGCGTAAAGTGCAAATCGTTACTGATTCCAATGATACAACAACGAGAGCGTTTGAGTATTGTATTGAGGTTAGTTAAATTGTAGAGCAGATTATCCCCTGCGCGTTCGACTAAATTGTCAATTTCATCGAGTACGATGATGTGAACGCCTCCAGCACGGTCCATTCTTTCGACTAGATGCTCTAGTACTCTGTCGGTGGGCCAGCCAGTAAATGGAATTGGTACATCTCCACGCTGAGACAATTTTGTCGCCAAAGTCTGAACGACTCTGTAGCGGGTATCTACCTGCCTACAATTGATTTCGTAGGTCCTCACAGGTTGCCCCATTTCCCTGCCTTTTTCTCCGAGTTGCCCTAGGACGAATCTCGTAACCACAGTCTTTCCTGATCCGGGGACACCATAGAGGAGCATATTCGATGGTATGTGGCCGTTGAGAGCATCGACTAAATTTCGCACAAGCGCTTCGACTTCACGGTCTCTGTGAGGTAATGTTGTAGGTTCGAAAGCGTGGTCGAAGGCTTTCCTATCGAGAAATAGGGAATCTTGCCCTAATATCTTCTCGAAAATATTTCCTTCCATTTTTTAACACACAACCGTTTACCATTCCAAGTCTACTAACTCGTCCTATGTCAGGAGTCATCGGAAGCAAACGCGGATTCTTCACGAGGGCGTTGGTGGTAATGAAAGTTGCCGGACCTATGGGGAAGGAATGCCTCATTATGATAGTAAGTAAAATGTTAATGACATATTCTTTCGCTCAACATATTTTCTAGAAAATTAACAAGAATTTGGATAATTTATTGATTTAATTGACTTAATCGCTTTACTTTTTTCACTGAAGAAACAGCTGTATTTTGTCATTGTCTCGAGTGTAATTGAATTTATCTTCGGGAGTTTGTTTTATCGAACTAATTTATGGCTCAAATTTGTTCTATTTCGATTCTCTTAACAACATTTACATATTTATAGAAGTTATTTTTTCTCATTATTTTCTAACATGAAAATAATCGCCATTCTCCTCAATAACTAATTCGTTTCCATCCTCAAGTTGAATAATTTCAGGCTTCAATTCCGGCCTCGGAAAACCACCTGCTTGTTCGCCAGAATTGGAGTAGTTATGAGTAACTAGAATCGTTGCATGCGGATGCCGTTCAGCCAGTGAGTTGACTTGACTAGGATTGTGATGATTAGGGCTGTTTACGAAATCTGGTACCCCCATTTCAATCAAGATTACATTCGCCACCTTCGACCGATCTTCAATCTCTTGACAAGGTCCAGAGTCACCACAATGTAGTAGTTTGAATCCACTCGTGTGAGTCAACAAGTAGCCATGGGGGTCGGTTTCGGGAGTGTGTGTGACTTGGAATCTCTCGTAACTCCATTCCGAATTTTGTAATTCTCCAGATTCTTCTTCCAACCAATTAATGTCATCGTTAAGAACTTCATTCAAGCTTCCAGGAAACCCAACATGACTGAGGTTCGAGAGAATCTCTTTACCATTAGGTCTAAGGTAGACATTCAGAGATTTTTCAGCGTTGGAAACAACCTTTCTTTCTAAGATGAAGAATGGGAAACCGAACATATGATCTGCATGCCAATGTGTAAACAATAGATGGTCAATCTCGCCGCTTGATACTCCTGCACGTCGCAATTGTGGTAGTAATGTTGGAGGGGCATCGACCAAAATATTACCATCGATTAAGACTAGCGCGTGCATTCTTCCATGAGGTGAAAATGCGTTCCCGGTGCCGAGGAACTGCACGCGCGGCATGGCTCTCCATGTGGCGTCTATGACTTGAGCCATTCGGGTCTCGACGCCCGCTACGCGGGCGAACGTCATGCCCCTTGTTTTGATAAACGGACTTTCGCTCGGCGGCATGCTGGTGAGCGCAATGTCCGATTGGAGTGCAAAGAATCCGTATACCTCTAAGTTAACGGAAAATTACGTCCTCAATGGCGAAGGTTCGAGAAAAGAAACCCGTCACATAGTATTCGATTTGGGTGATTCAGGGCTTGAATACAAGGCAGGAGATGCACTGGGTGTAATTCCACGATGTCCACCTGAATTGGTTGAGAGACTACTTTCAACAGCCAACTTCAGTGGAGATGAATTGGTTGAAACCCACCTTGGAGAGGCAACTCTGAAGGAAGCATTAACCGACCATTTAGAGATTCACAGAATCTCAAAGAAATGGATTCAGAATCTTGGTACTAGAATGGGTGGTGACGAACCAGTGGAGATAACAATCACTCGCAGACATCGAGTTTCAACTGAGGACGGAACTCTGTTGGTAGATTGGTCCGGCTCAGGAGAAGGCGAAGATGTTCCGCAAGGATACGAAGAAATCGGCGCTGCCTGTGACCCCGCAGAGGCGCTTTGGAGAGATATCACAAGCAATGCAGATGCGATGGAGGACTACATTTGGTCTCGCGATTATATCGATGCGATGGGCGATTTTGGCCACATTGGATTTACTGCGCAACAATTTGTCGATGGAATGGATCGATTGAAGCCACGTCTATACTCTATCGCGAGTAGCCCAAACTACGAGCCAGGAACAGTTCACTTGACCGTAGGAATCGTCCGATATTCTCACCACGAACGCGACAGAACCGGTCTCTGTACAGGATTTTTGGCAGATCGTTGTGATGTCGACAATACAGAAATTGGTGTATTCATGTCTCCAACTCGTTCTTTCATTCTACCAGAGGATGGTAATACGGATTGCATAATGGTCGGCCCAGGAACAGGTATTGCTCCTTTCCGAGCTTACCTTCAACAGCGTGATCTGAATGGTGACAAAGGTCGTAATTGGCTATTCTTTGGTGACTGGACAGAGGAAGGAGAGTACTACTACCGAGATGAAATGGAAGACTGGAAAGAACGAGGAGTTCTCGATTACCATGACTTAGCATGGAGCCGAGCAGGAGATGAGAAGGTATACGTCCAACATCTAATGGCAAAGCACGGTAAAGAAATCTGGAATTGGATTGATGGTGGAGCCTATTTCTATGTCTGTGGAGATAAGAATTACATGGCAAAGGATGTACATTCAACCTTGATTGAGATCTGTGCAGAACATGGTGGCATGTCTCCTGATGAAGCCAAGGAATTCGTCGAGGTCGGGATGATGAAGACCGACAAGCGATACCTACGCGACGTCTACTGATTGGCAGTATTTGCTCTTCACGACCGCCTATGGCGGTCGCCGAACTCTACATAGGATTCAACCTACAGCGGAGTTTGATGTTCCGCAGGGTGCTGATTGCCAATCGAGGCGAGATAGCCTTGCGAATTTTGCGTTCATTGAGGACATTAGGAATCGAGGCGGTAATGATTCACGGTCGTGAAGATCGCTTGACAACCCCTGTTCGGCTCGCCGATGAGGCGATTCACATAGCCCGAGACGACCCTTTAGCATCCTACTTGGACATTGAGGCAATTGTCGCCGCCGCCAAAGAAGTCGGGGCTGATGCTGTTCACCCCGGGTATGGATTCCTTGCCGAGAATCCTATTTTCGCTGATAGGTTAGCTGAGGAGGGGATTACATTCATCGGCCCTAGTCCAGAGGTATTGAGAATCCTCGGTGACAAAATTACCGCTAGAGAAACTATGTCCAAGGCCGGATTACCAATTGCCAAAGGTTCTCCTGGACCTGTTTCCGATCCGTCGGAAGCCGCGACAGTTGCCGATGATATCGGCTTCCCTGTAATCATCAAGGCGGCCGCTGGTGGTGGTGGAATCGGTATGCAAGTGGTAGATTCTGCCGATGAATTCGAATCGGCACTAAACCTATGTCAAGGCCGAGCCCTATCCGCTTTCGGTGATGACAGAGTCTTCCTAGAGAAATTCATCGAAGGCGCTCAACATGTTGAATTCCAAGTCCTTGGAGATGGTGAAGATGCTATCCATTTCGGCGAGAGATTCTGTTCGATTCAACGCCGTCACCAAAAAATCTTGGAAGAAGGGCCTTGGCTTTCTGAAGAAGTTAGAGCCGATATAGGTGCACGTGTTGTAGCAGGAGCCAAGGCTGTCGGTTACAAGGGATTGGCAACGTTCGAATTCCTCAGGGATTCGTACGGTGAATTCTACTTCCTCGAAGTTAATCCTCGAGTTCAGGTTGAGCACACGGTTACTGAGATGATAACCGGACACGACCTAGTTTCTCTTGGAATCAGAGTCGCCTCAGGAGAAATCCTACCGTTTTCTCAGGATGATATTGAGATTTCAGGTCATGCAATTCAAGCTCGACTAAATGCTGAAGACCCGAGAACCTTGGAACCATCACCTGGCCGACTTTGGGAATGCCATTGGCCTGCAGGTCCGGGTGTTAGGGTGGATACTCATGCTCACACAGGCTACGATATGCCTCCATCTTTCGACTCCTTACTCGCTAAACTGATTGTTTGGGGAAGAGATAGACAAGAGGCGATTAAAAGACTTGATGCCGCCCTTGCAGAGACTCTGATTTTAGGTGTTGAAACCCTTATTCCATTACATAGAGCAATTCTATCAGAGGAAGACTTCCGGAATAGAGATGTTACGATAAGGTATCTTGAGGAACACCCAGACCTGTTGAATTGAGATGATAGTATGGACATGGTAATCGTTGGCTCAATCGGTTATGATGACATCCAAACCCCTGCCGAAAATGGGTCAGACCTTCTTGGTGGCGCGGCAGTGTATTCTGGACTGGCTGCATCTTTTCATCTTCGAACACATGATGAACAGCCAACCAAGGTTGGTCTTGTAGGTGTCGTTGGAGATGATTTTGCAGTCTATGATCAAATGATTTTGGAGAAAGCGGGATTGAATTTAGCTGGAGTTGTTCGTGCTGAGGGAGATACATTCCGTTGGTCTGGTAAGTATGAAGGTGCGATGGAATCTGTTGAAACATTAGCAACCGAAGTAAATGTTCTAGGAGATTTCAATCCAAATTTGCCAGAGGTTTGGACGAACCCAGAAGTCCTCTTTTGTGCCAGCACCCATCCTGCTACTCAGGTTGCAGTTTTGGATCAATGTCCTGGTGCTCAATTGACCGTATTAGATACTTTCATGCTATGGATTGAGACTGAATTTAAGACATTAAGTGAAGCAATGCGCAAGGTCGACATCGTAGTGATTAACGAACAGGAAGTATGCGCTATTGCTGGGGATGAGATTCTACCCCGAGCAATGAAATCAATAATTTCAGGTGAGGCTCTACATGGCGGTTCCGCCGCCGGGCCCGGTCCTCGTTGTTTAATTGCAAAGCGTGGAAGTGGTGGAGTTATCGCAATGCTACCTGCGGGTACGCTGTCATTACCAGCATATCCAACCGATGAGATTGTTGACCCCACTGGTTGTGGTGATTCATTTGCCGGCACGCTAATTGCATATCTCGTTGGCAGACAGGGTGTTTTGACTGATATTGAAGCAATTAGAAATGCACTCATTCATGCCACCGTAACTTCTTCTTTCACTTTGGGTGGACTAGGTATTTCTGGAATCTCATCGATTGACCGTGGTATCTACCACGCACGTGTAGATAGGTATCGAAGAATCGCCGGAATAAAGTGAGTAATCACTTCAATTGGCGAATCCCGGGTAATCGTCTATCTCCTTTCTGTGTGGTCGGGCGAAGTTGAGAAAATCGTAATTGCTCACTAGCTGATTTACTGGTTGATTCTCTTTCTTCTCCAGAAGCAACCCGTTCCACGACATTGTCTAGTGCATCTCTGGCTGATGAAGGAGCGTTAGTAGACGTCATTTCCTTAGCCCTTGAGGCTACATCGGCTTGGTGATCTTGATCAGAGCGTAACCTGAGAAGTTGGCTAGACCTAAATCTCGCTTCTCCAGCATGAGATTCGCCATCCTCGTCGCCATAAACATCGGCATATTGCCTTCTAGCCTGTGTAGGAGAAAGTAATGAAGCAATCCAATTTTGTTTTCTTGGCTTACCTGCTGAACTTCGAACCCGACCATTGGTCATACTATTGGCCAGCTTTGACACTGCAGGAAATTCCTCTTCGAAGTTCTCGGGGTTGGTATTTGGCATTGATAATTTTTGACTTTGGTTCTCGGTCTGCCAAGCAGAACGCGCCTTTGCAGTCTTTACTAATCCCGGCATACATTCCTCACGTACCGCATTTTGCGTTGGGCTCGGAAGACCCCATGGCGGAGAATTGTTGGTTTGAGGTTGGCCGTGACGTGATTGTGCTGAGCGAATCATCTGTGAACTTGATACTGGCCTATCTGGATTAGGCATTGTCGGTGGTGAATATGAGGCCGGAGTTGTGATGCTTGTCGTTGTCGGAGCAGGGGTTGCAGGGGCGTCATCGAATAGAGAGAAATCCATACTTGGTTCAGAATCCTCATAATTCGTCGGGTTAGGGTTGCTCGCAGGTGAATCAACACCAAATAGCCCGCCTTCTCCAAACATTGAACCCATAGCATCTGAGAAAGCCTCGTCAAGTCTATCCTCCTGTGATGGATCCTTTTCGTGATACCATTCAGGTGGTTCTTCACGACCCCAAGCCCTCTCGTAAGCGGAGCGAGAATCTGTAGACGTGGTTGAATAATTTGTGGCTGTAGCAGGTGTTGGATCTAAGGCATCTAAGGAAGCAAAAATGCCACCCTCTTGTGAAACAGGTTGTGAAAACGAAGGTTGAGCAACAACAGAAGCCGTTGGTATTGAGGTAGTTGTTTCATTAGAGTGGGAAATCATAGTTACTGGTTCAGCCTCAATAATGTTCGATTCAGAATTATCTAGGGTGTCTGGTGCGTTGAGAAGAGCCCTTGGCTGGTTTTGTGCAAGCAATCTTTCTCTCTCTTCTTCCAATTCTTGTAGACCTGCCTTTGCTTCTTCGATTGTACAACCATGCATAACACGGTCGACCATCATACACAATCGAAGTAACTCTGACTGAGTCCCTGTGACGAGGTATTTGTCTCCAGCATTGGTTTCTATCGACAACACAGGATTCTTCAATTTAACATATCCAAATACCGAAAGAGCACCTGTTGCTGCTACGGCCCAACCAATTGGAGGAGTGATTATTGTTGCACCTACCCAGACTCCAACAGCTCCGATGGTAAGGAAACTATTCGGCAATTTTGCTAAGTTGATATTTCTCAGAGTTGAGATGTTGGAGAGATTGATTCTGATTCCATATCCTGAGTAGTCCTCAAAGGTTAGCTGTCGCTCTGTGAGGATTCCGCAAAATCTCCCACTTATGCCGACTAGATTTAGGTTGTCGAATAGTTCCGAATCTCCTTCATCCAGTCGGGCATTACGCCCGGCTGAGTACATCCCAATTGACCGAGCGCCTCCTCGAGGCTATAACTGCTCGGGAAGGTGAGTAGGGTTAGAGGCGCCTTGCGTGCGCGTGAGACGAGCGCCGAGAGCCCCTTGATTTGAAGTCGGAAAAAACGAAACTAGGATTGTTCGATAGTTTCCACTCTACCGATAATTCTCATCGGCATAGCATCAAGTTGTGTAATCAATATCTCTGGTGAGCCTTCGGCTCTGATCCAGAGAGGATTCTCCCATTCCACAGAAATTATTTCCCCATCAACTTGCTTTATTCTGCCTACAACGAATTGCAAATCAACTGCGGCATGGATTACATCTTCAGTTGTTAATTTCCTCTTTTGAAATGGCGCATTTTTGATTTTTATTTTTGAATTATCATGGCGATTGAGTGCCTGTGATTCAGGATGAATAATCATGCATCCACGGTGTAGTGCCTCCTCTCTTAGATTCCTCAATGCAACTCCAACACGATCACCTGCAATAGCCGAATCAACATCGTCGTCCATCACTTGTAGAGATCTAACCACACCGGTTTCGTTTGCTGGCAAAATTACTACCTCGTCATGCTTGTTTACTGTGCCTGATTGAACATAACCAATTGCAACTAATCCCACTCCTTTGACATTGAAATGTTGGTCAACAGGCAATACCAATTTTGTGGAATTATTTTTCGACCCAACCGCATGCATGTGTTGATACAATTCCTCTCTGATATCATGTGAATCAGGAACCGATTCATACAACTTCCAAGACTCTAAACCAGCCTGTGATAGAATCATATTGACTTGTTCTGAATCCACCCATTGTCCCTCAGAAGGATTGATGATTGCAATTCCTCTTTCGATGCCGGCTGCGCCAAAAGATACCAAGATCTCACCTAGCGCCGCATCGACATTTGTGATTTCTACAATACCAACCTCGGCAACGTTGAGAACTGACAAAAGAGGTCTAAGTCTTTCTGGATGCCTTAGTGGGCGAAGTAAAGAAAGAACACAGGTTTCACCTTCTCGCTGTTCTTTGTATACATATGATTCAATATCTCGAACATCGTTAGACTTGGCTAAGGATCTGGCGAGTTCTTCACTGCCTACAAAGGCGACATTCAGCACCGGCATGGATTGCGCGGGCGGAGATATGGTCATCAAATCGACGGGTGGAAATGGTCGGCAATGAGTTCAAATGTGACCCAATGTATGGATAATCATGGAAGAACAGCGTCCAGAACCTGTAATCCTCAACCAAGGAACTAATTCTAATCCGAAAATAGGTAATGGAACCGCATCTCATCTATGTGGTTCGTTACTGAATCTTGTATTTCCTTTATTCAGTTGGATTGTACCCCTGATATTGTATGCTTCGAATAATAGTGAAGATACTATCTTGAAACATCATTTAGCTCAATCTCTAAATGCATCAATAACATTTTCAATTTTGTTGATTCCTCATTTCATAATCCTGATTTTATCCTTTGGATTATGTTTCTGGACAGGTATTATACACTGGATATTTTATCTTCTTTGGTCTGTTAATGCGAATAATGCTCTAAAGGCACGACAGATGTACAACTATCCCTTTACAATCAATATTGTGAGTCCGTAGAATTAGCGCATAGCATCTCTTGCTCGTTGTGCTTGAGCCCAGAGTTCTTTCTCCTCGTCGCTGGTTGCTGTGAATTGAGGGACATCGACCGGTCGCATCGAGTCATCGATTGCAACCATGAAAAAGAATCCAGAACAAATTTCCTCAGGATCCCAATTAGAACGGGTCATTCTACAAGACCTCACCAAGACTCCAACAGTCCTTCGACTGGTCCAGACAACCCTTGCTATTGTTCGAATTACATCACCTTGGTAAGCCGGTCGCTTGAATTTCAATGCGTCAACCGAGACGGTCACAAATTCATTGTGAGCGAATTGGCTAGCCGCCATTCCAGCGGCTGTGTCCATAATTGACATTAAGCGACCGCCAAATAGCGTATCTAAGGCATTTGTATCTCCTGGAAATACTTCATTCAGTAGCACGACGGGTTCAGAGGAGCGCGGTTCAGCCATCTCTCTCAGATACTGCCGCACACTCACCCTCCTTCAATCCAACCACCGCAGGATAGGCCTTGAAAGCGGTTATTTGACCGTTCAAGTCAAGCCATGCAGACGATTCGGGATATTATGAGCGAAGGTAAATTGGTTTGGAAACCGGTGATTTTTGATGACCCGGATGGTGGCAGAATTCTGCTATGGCCACACTTACCTTGCGTTCGAATGCCAACTGCACTCCGAACTAGGGAACATTGGGATGGGATTGCTTTGCTGGCATCCGAGGATGAAATTAGAGGATGGCCTCAGGAAGAAAAGGAGGATCAAGAAAGCCCTGGAATACATGTCGCTGCAGCTATGGCTTCTGGCACAGTTCTCGGTCGCCTTTTGGATGACTTAACAATCTACGAAGTGGAAGGCCCAACAATTCCAGATCCCGAACCTATGAGATTACTACATCACGCAAATAATGCTCGTGGAGGTTTACCGATATACGCATTAGAACCTTCAATGGAGGATGAAGAATGGGTAGATTGGATGACTCGTGCTGCCGATGAACAGGTATCTATGTCTTCATTGATTTCTAGTGTTACAATTGGTAGGCGTTGGAAAAAATTACGACATTCATTCGCAATTCTTGTCGAGGCTGCAAAGGGTGTAGATGCTGAATTAGGTGCAGCAGCAGCCTCCAGCGCAACATGGTGGCAAGAGGAAAACAGAGGCCTTACTGCCGAATTAATCTCCGAACGGTCATCTCGAATTGTCTCGAGAATCAGGGGTGCTCTTGCAGACCTTAGAGAGGGCAGAGTTGATGACTCCGATACAACAGGACCATCCCTGATGGTTCCGGTCCATCAACCACGTCTGCCCTCTCTATTGAGGGCCTTCGATGGTTATCCGGATTCCGAAACCATACAACCGATACAAACTGAGGAGGCCTAGATATGGACGAAGATGCAAGGATAAGAGTCAATGTTGAGACTCAAACATTCCGTTTCATCCCAGGTAAGCCAATCAACCATGGTGATGCTGTTAAACTTGCAAAGGGTATCAAGTCCGGGCCATGGGTTGTGATTAGTCACAAGGAACCTAGGGCAACCTTCGTGGTAGAGGAGTCGGGTAGCATATTAGTTCATGGAATCGCTAGATTAGAAGTTGCCCGATTAGTCATTCAAGAACTTCTGCTAAGTCTTGGAATGTCCGAAGAGGGATTACACTCAGAAGCAGGAGATATGTTGGTTAGTTTCTCATTTGGACGAGCGGTTTTACTGGACTTGGCTGCGGCCAGATTTGCAGATGTAGAAAAGGATGAGAGGGTAGGCTGTATTCGAATAGATGCAAATAGACACAACTGCAATCTTCTGGTATTCAATAATGGCCACGGGGTTGTAACCGGACAATCCTCTAAACGAGTCGCCGAGATGGCAGTTCGTCATTGGGCCGAACAGTTAGATGAGGAAGGCGCATTGGCATGAGCTTCATCGTCGACGGGCGCTGGACAGGTCCAGTCGTCGACCAACATATCCACCTAGATCGCTCGAACAGATATCTTTCAGCGATTGAAGAATTTGTTCGAGTTGGTGGAACTGGAATAATGTTAGTTCACAAACCAGGGTTTGGTGGAACCTTACCCCTCGACAAAGAAGGCTATCGTAGAGCCTATTCTGAAACTATTTCGATGGCGGAAGAGGTAAGAGAAAAATTTGCAATCACAGTCGGAGTAGTACTCGGGCCCCACCCCGTTGCCTGGGAGCGCCAAATATCTGATTTGGGAATTGATAGAGCTAGCGAATTACATCTAGAATCAGTCGATCTTGCTCTAGAGTTAATCGAGCAAGGAAAGGCACACTGCCTCGGTGAAGTTGGAAGACCGCATTACGAAGTTAGCGAGGAAATATGGACTCAAGCAAATGACAACCTATCTCAGATCATGGCCGAAGCCGCAATTTCAAAAGCCCCCATTCAACTACACGTCGAAGATGCTGGTGCACAAACCTACTCTGAAATTTCTCAATTGGCAATTAAGTCAGGACTCCCTCTCTCGCACACCGTTAGGCATTATGCCCCCCCTGATGTATCTGCTAATTTCACCCATGGATTAGCCTGCACTGTGAGTGTTGGTCGAGGTAGCGTCCAGGGGTTATTGTCAACCCATGCAAATGCCTCATCACCATGGGGTATGGAGACCGACTTCCTAGACGATCCTCGTCGACCTGGTGCTGTTCTTGGGCCCAAAACAATCCCCAAAAGAACGGACGAATTGTGCTCTGCTCTCCTTGTTGAAAACGGCCCAAATGATGTAGAAAATTTGCTTATGAAAATACATTCTGAGTGGCCAAGCAAATTATACGGTCTAGAATTTTAATTTGCTTTCTCAAAAGGAGATTTTAGTTC
This sequence comes from Euryarchaeota archaeon UBA105, assembly GCA_002496905.1. Taxonomy (GTDB): domain Archaea; phylum Thermoplasmatota; class Poseidoniia; order Poseidoniales; family Thalassarchaeaceae; genus MGIIb-O1. The sequence goes on from DALV01000040.1 coordinate 14,142, forward strand.
TGGAGTAAATGTCAACATCGCACCTAAAACAAAGAAAACTAGGAATCCAAAGAAAATTTGTAAATCACCCCAAGGTAGACTATTTCCCGAGAATTCAAAGATCATCTTCCAAAGTGGAACATTGATTGGTAAAAAGATGAATAACATCGCGATACCTAACCTCTGCCTTAGAAGCATAAGTAGCCGAAACGTCCTTCCTTTTTGAAATTCAGCGACCTGTGACGCTAAGTTAACACACCGAATCGGTCAAAGACTAGTCCTCAATCGGCGGGTTGCGCGTTCGTGGTGTAGGGGTAGCACAAGAGGTTTCCAACCTCTTTGCCCGGGTTCAAATCCCGGCGAGCGCACCAAATATCTCAACATAGCCGTGCAGACCGTAGGTCTGCACGATAGTGAAGGATTCATAGGTCGAGGGCATGGGGGTTTAGTCAATGACGCAGGCTATGGCGGCCGGTATTGCTCGAGATTCCTCAGACATAGAGGATGAGACGCAAATAGTTGGACGCCAAATATGGAGAATCGTTCCATATGTTACACGCTATTGGCAGAGAGCAGTTGGCGGGATAGTAGCGAATATTGGCGCTCGAGCGTTCGATTTGATTCCATTCATTGCAATCGGAATGGCGGCGGATTATTACAATCCGAATAATTCCCAGTTCACAAATTCGATTGTGGAAAAAGTAGTCACATCAAATTCGATTCCCGAGATTGGCCCGATCGGTTCAGAAGAAATTGGTTTTGGATTTTTAATTTTCATCTGCTTTGCAGCCTTGTCCGTTTTCCAAGGTTTAAGCAACCAATTATGGCAGTCTGTTGCATACAAAGCTCAACATGACATCAGAATGGATGCGACCAAGTCCTTGATGGAAATGGAAGCTTCCTATTTTGAGACTAGACAAACTGGAAATTTGATGTCGGTACTTTCAGCAGACGTCGCTCAATTAGAGGATGTAATATCAGATTCAAGCACTAGTATAATTCGAATTGTTACGACATTTATTACCGCCTTCGGGATTTTGTTTTGGATGTCCCCGACCCTTTCAATAATCCTCTTCGCACCATTAGTTTTGATTGTACCAATGGTAATTTGGTTCTCTACAAGAGTTCAGAGGAAGTATCGTAAACAACGTGAAAGTACCGGAGGGATTGTTGCTATCCTAGAGAATGTTCTTTCAGGTATCACTGTGGTTCAAGCCTACAATGCAACATCCTTCGAAAGAGAAAGAATAGACGGTCAGAGTGGTGATTATAGAGACCAAGCAATCCAAGCCGCATTTATCAGAAATCGCTTCATTCCAGGAATTTATGTTGTTGCAGGAATTTCATTTGGACTTCTAGTTTCAGCGGGTGGCTGGGTAATGAGTTCCGGAGAAATCAGTGTTGGCCAATTCGTCACATTCCTATTGATTTCCACAAGGATGACAATGCCTATGTTCATTCTAGGAATGTTGCTTAACCAATTACAGAAAGGTGAGGCCGCTTCACGCAGAGTATTTGCAAT
>DALV01000100.1 GCA_002496905.1 Euryarchaeota archaeon UBA105
TCAATTGTCTCTTGTCTAAATACACGACCGATGCCGAAAACTCGACTTGGGACATGAGGATTTTCAGCAATATGACGTATTGTATTGACCGTCGTATGTGTCCTTAGTAAGCCCTTTTGAGCTTCTTCTTTGTCGAATTTAACCCCCCAACCTTTGCTTCCTGTATCGTGTCCGTGCTCATGCACCTTAGCCCATAGGTCGAGCATTTCAGGTGCAACTTGTACCTTCTCTGGATTGTTTAGATAGAATGTATCTTGCATGGTTCTGGCGGGGTGAGATTGAGGGATGAATAAAGCATCCATATTCCATCCTGCTGATTGAACATAATCTCCCTCAATTTCCGAGAAGCCCATTTCCAGGAAAACTGAACGAATTCGCTCTATCAGCGCTTGCATAGGGTGCGGCCTGCCTCCGGCAGGAATAGGCGCTGGAGCATTAACATCGAATGGTTTGAATTCAGCATCTCTCCAAGATTCTCCTTGAAGAAGTTCAGGTGTAATCTCACCAATTTGTTCGACTTCTTCTAGATCCTCAATATTGTATTCGGCACCATCCTTAGTCAAGATCCAATTCCTACTGATGCTATTCTCGATTTCAATCAAGCCCTTCCTATTCTGGAAATGGTCTATGAGAGAAGCGTCAAGAGTATCTGCATCTTGAGCGGTTTCTGCTAAACTATTGATGAATGAAGTTCGATTTTCTATAGTCGCAGAAACCTCTTCTTGATCTTGCCAAACAAAGGAGCCTGATTCGACCTTAACTCCTAATGATTTCAGAAGGCCAACACCGGGTCCAGCCTCGTGACGTTCAAAGCCTGCAGAAAACAAACCTTGCATATTCCGTTCAGATTCTTTGGATTGTAGTAACCAATTCCAAATTCGTGCCTCTAACAAACCATTTGTTGCAGCATTAACTCCTTCTGGACCAAGTGCAACTGTGCGAGATGAAGATTCAGTGATTTCTACTAGTCCCGCCTCGTTTAATGCCTGGCCAGCACCTGCAACATGGACTTGATCAGTCCATTTCGTTGCCTCTAGAATTTCTGAAAGCGTCCAAGTGCGCGAGGTGTCTGAAAGTAATGCTCGAAGCATTCTTCGCTCGTTATTCCCCAGACTCAACGCCTCACCTCGAATTCTTCGCTGATGCCGTCTCGCTTTGATGCTTGCTTAGGAATAATCCATTCATTCTTCTTCTGCCACCCAGAGTTCTGTTTTGCATTCTACACAATTGTAGAATGCTGGTTTCCTGCCATCAACCCACTCTAAATGCCCACAACGGCCACACAGAATCGAGGTTTTTATCGGAGGATCTAATGATGTATCGACCCGATACATAGCCCGTCCTGCATCGGGCATCTTTACTGCGTCAGGAGCCCATGCGGCTAATTCATCAGGGTCGACTGATGATTCATCAGGCATTCCTAAGCCAAAAAGAAGTAATGCGGCACCAGCGATAGACAATGGAGCACCTAGCGCTATCGCAAATGCATTTCCAGCGGTACCAAAGACAATTCCTGCGCCGAGAAGTATGCACGTCCAAGCGGCTATTACCATGTTCAATTTCCTATGGGAAGTTGAGTTGGGCATACTAATCCGTGAGATTCGGAGGGGTGATTAGGCATTCAACTTGGCCCTATTTCGGCTACCCTTCTAGGTGCAGGGTTCAAGAATCGAATGTGGTCAGCGGGGGGTGCTGCCTCAGTAGCTCAGACTGGTAGAGCATCTGATTTGTAATCAGACGGCCGGGGGTTCGAATCCCTCCTGGGGCTCCATTTTTACTTCAACTTCTAGACTAAGTCAGACTGTGTCTAGAAAAAAGGTCAAGTCAAATATAGAAGGGGAGTTACTTCGTGAGCGCAGTTATACTCGATGGTAAGGCCTTAGGATTGAGTATTGAGGCACATCTGGCTGAGAGGGTGTCTGCACTGAAGGATTCGGGAGTTGAACCTCATCTTGCAGTAGTACTCGCTGGAGATGACCCGGCAAGTCATGTCTATGTTAGAAACAAACAACGAGCTTGTGAAAGGTGTGGAATAAAAAGCACAAGAATAGACCTTCCAAACGACGTGTCTCAAGAGGATTTGATGCAGGTCGTTGCAAAACTAAACTCTGATGACTCTGTTCATGGAATACTCGTTCAAAGCCCCACTCCAGACGGAACTGACGAATTGGCCATAACCGAAGCAATCGACCCCTCAAAAGATGTTGACGGATTCCACCCTACTAATCTTGGAAGATTAGTAATGGGTCAAACAGATGGTTTGCTGCCCTGTACCCCTGCCGGAGTGATGAAGATGATTGAGGATGCTGCTATCGACCTATCTGGAAAGAAAGCAGTAGTCATTGGGCGTTCACGCATAGTCGGGATGCCTCTAGCGCTATTATTGGCTCAGAAAGGCATTGATGCCACAGTAACAATTGCTCATTCTAGAACGCAGGATATTGCCGAAATCTGTCGGAGCGCTGACCTAGTTGTGGCAGCGATTGGCCGACCTGCTACCGTCCAAGCAGATTGGATAAAGCCCGGCGCGACAGTAATCGATGTTGGAATCAATAGGGTTGACGATGAATCAAGAGAAAGTGGTAGCCGTCTAGCAGGGGATGTGGACCCCGCAGTAAAAGAGGTAGCAGGGCATATGACACCTGTACCTGGCGGAGTTGGACCAATGACTATCTCGATGTTGATGAGCAATACGGTGAGAGCAGCAGAAATGCGATTGGCTTAGAATACACCAAGCTCGAACTTTCCATCCTCTGTAGCATGGATTTTTGGATCCCAAGGCGGAGAAAATGTGAGGTTTACGTGGACGCTATCAATACCCTCTGTGGTGAGAGCAGCTCGGTGCACTGCTGCCATAAGTTCGGGTGCAACTGGGCAACCCGGGCTTGTCAGAGTCATATCGATTTCAGCATGTGCCTCATCGATTCTGACTTCGTAAATCAGCCCCAAATCAATAACTGAAATCTTCATTTCTGGATCTTCTACCTCGATTAGAGATTCACGAACCAATGCTTCGTCAACCATAATCACACCATCCTCTCTGCTTCTGAACGGACTCTCTCAAACATATTCAAAAATCCATTGGCTCTACTCGGTGTCAAAGAATTACGAATCCCCATTGCATCTGCATAGTCTGGAGACATTTGTGCTACTTCCTTTGGATTCATACCGTTCACCGCCATTGCGGTTACGGACATCAATCCCTGAACAATCTGCGCATCAGCCCCGCCCCGCATGAGGAAATTACCCGATTCATCACGACCACATTCTACATGTGCTCTAGATTGACAGCCATGGACTTGATTTCCCTCATTCCATTCATCGGGAGGTAATGGGCTTGGGTGTTTTTTTGCAAACTCAAAAAGCAACTCATAGCGTTCCATCGAATCAAAGCAATCATCGAACTCCTCGATTACTGAATCTAGGTGCTCGGGCCATCGCCTCTCCGCCATGACTTATCCTCCCGATTGATTCTATTCAATATGACGAGCGTATTTGCCTACCTCAAGCAAATCGCTCACATACATATTTCAAGTGCTCAACAAAGGACTGCGCCTCATCCAATGTGTTGTAAATCCAAAATGAGGCGCGATTTGTTGAAGGTACACCTAATGCATCCATTAGAGGTTGAGCACAATGGTGACCAGTTCTGACAGCGAAACCACCCTCGTCCAATAGGATCGCCAAATCTTGAGATTGAATTGAGTCGTGAAGGAACGAGACTGCCCCGCTTGAATTAGGATGATTGGGGTCACCAAAAATACGGATGCCTGGAATTTCAAGCATTTGGTCAGCGGTCCAAGAGGCGATATC
>DALV01000051.1:0-277 GCA_002496905.1 Euryarchaeota archaeon UBA105
AACACAGACTAGGTCGACCGTTCGATAACCCAATTCATCTAGCATTTCCATGTCATCTTCACGGTCGCGACGTACGAGAATTCCGCCGTGTACTGCCGGATGGAGAGTCTTCACTCGCCCGTCGAAACATTCCGGGTGGCCGGTCGCATCGCTTACATCGATTACCGGCAAGCCCGCTTCACGCAATGCGCGCGATGTTCCCCCTGTGGAGAGTAGTTCCCAACCAAGGTTGTGTAGTGCCTGTCCTAACTCAACAATGCCGTCTTTGTGGAAGACG
>DALV01000051.1:588-3782 GCA_002496905.1 Euryarchaeota archaeon UBA105
GTGGAAGACGCTCAGAAGGGCGCGGGGTGCTACCATAACTCGGCGTGGCAGCATTGGGTTTGAAGTGTTCGCGGAAGCGCTATTCAGACTCCGAATGGTAAGTCTCTGTAGGCTTAATGCCCCACTGAATTAACAAACCAAGAATTGCAATTAATCCCGCGATACGGAATACTGTGTGATATGTCCAAATTCCTGTGCCTTCAACAGTCGCTGACCAGATGAAGGCAGCTAGTACTGGACCAATGATTCTTGAGAGTGCTCCGAATCCCTCCTGAGCTCCCATGACTCTTCCTAGATCAAGACCCATTGTCCTAGCCTCAGTCGTAATCATCGTAGATTGTGATGGTTGGAATAAACCGTTACCGGCTGCAATGAAGGTCATAGCGAGTAGTCCAATTGCAAGAGGTGTGGGTTCTAGATACGGTATCCAACCGAGTCCAATTGAAGTCAGAATAATGCCGACTATCATCAATTGGCGAACATCGAATCTTTTGCTTAGGGGACGAATTAATCCGCCTTGGACAATCACACCCATCAGTCCAACATAGGCGAAGATGTATCCATTCATCCTCTCATCATATCCTAGTCCGCCATCCTCAATCGGCATGGCTGTGAATAGGATGAATGTAGCATGCATCATTGTGAAAGCAAGTAGGAAGGTCGCATTGACCAAAACCAGCCTTCTCACATTTGGAGATAAATCACGAACACTGACTAAATTTCGAAGAACTACTTTCAGCCCCTTTTCTTCTTCGGATTTTTCTCCTCTCTTTTCTGGTGGAAGGCTTTCAGGAAGCATTCGGATAGCCAAAAGGAATGAAATTGCTGACAATAATCCCGCTGTTAGACATGGCAGAAAGTATGGGTGTGCGGCCCACCATTCTGTGTCAAATGGCCCACCAAATGCGTTTGCTGGATCTGTTAGTACTCCACCCACGAACGGTCCAATCATGAAACCTAAACCAAATGATGCCCCAATCATTCCCATTCTACCAGGCAACTGTTCTCTAGTGCTGATATCACCGATGTAGGCTCGGGTTACAGCGATGTTTCCGTTCCCCGCTCCAGCCAAGAAGCGTACTGCAATTGCCATCCAAAGGGCGGATGCAAGTCCAAAAGAAATCAAGAAAATAGTATTGCTAACCAACCCGAACATCAAAATTGGTCTTCGACCAACCCGGTCTGATAGTGCACCTAGTAATGGAGTGAATAGGAATTGACCCAATGTGTAAGACGCCAGAACAATTCCAACCCACCAATCTCTTGATGCCATATCTACGAAGCCGTCTGCCTCGGCTAAGTCTTGTACAAAATATGTCAAGAAGGGAATTACAAGAGTGAATCCGATCATGTCGATTAATACGACAAGGAATAGGATTAGCAGCGGGGACCGCTGTCCTTCATCAGACATAACTGGGCGCCGGTGCGAGTCCGTTTGAATGGTCCGCACAGGATTATGCTTAGTCGCCTCTTGCCGAGATGACTTGGTCAATCCTTAGCATACTCATGGCTGTCTCGACTGAAGATTCCAAACCGTCCTCGATAACCGCCCTTGGGTGCCAAACGCCTGAGACTTCTCCTACTTCTCCATCGGCCCTAACTCCCTGTGGTGTATCAGAATCTTCACGTGCTACTGCACGCATCTCTAGAACTGCATCGAGTGAGTCCTTTCCTGAGTTGTCGGCTAATGTTGCTGGTACCGTCTCCATAGCCCGTGCAAAGGCATCCATTGCTAATCGAGCTCGTCCTGGTTCGGACTCACTGGCTTGTCTTACTGCGTTAGCGATTCTAGCGTGTGTCGCTCCACCACCGGCTAGTAATTGGCCTTCTTCGAGAGCTATGCTAGTGGCTCTCAAGGCATCATGAAGGCCACGAATAATCTCCTCAGTTGCAGTATCTCCTGCCCCGCCAATTGCAAGCGTGACCGCAGCGGGTGTTTTGCAGTCGTCAATGATGATTACATCCTCGACCTGGTCTGTTGCTTGCCGGCGCTCCCACTGAACGCTTCCAGCAACTCCAAGGTCTCTTGCTTCAATATCGATAATTGAATCAATGATTGTGGCGCCGGTTGCAGCGGCTGCATTATCGAGTTCAGATTCATCAAGATCGGATACAGTAAGAATTCCAGCGTCTGCTAAGTCATGCAGGATGTCTCTGTCAATTTCTCCACCTGCAAGAATCAAAGTGGCTCCACTATCGATGAGTGATTTTGCTAATTCTTGTTTGCGGGCTGATTCTGCCTCTACAAATCCATCTAATTGTTCAGCTGATGTAATCTGAATCTCAGCGTCACGAGTCATTTTTCGAATCTTTATATCGCCGCCGAGTACAGCGGTTTTTGCGTTCTTCAAATGATTTGGGAAGTTATCCATCTGGACACGTCGGCGGATTGCTATTCCACGGATTAGGTGACTATCACGGAGGCCACCTTTGGCCATTTTGTACATTGCAATGTGTTCTGCACCGGCTTGCTCGACATTTGGTTCGACGGCGGTAAGTGCGTCTCGTACCATCGGTGCGAAGACATCGATTGCAGCTTCTGTGCCCTTTCCAGTCAGAGCGGTTTGTGCTACTCCAGTGAGTCTAGCATCATCGACTTCAACCGCGTCTGTATCCATTTGTTGAGATGCAATTTCCATCGATGACCTGTATCCATCAACTAGTGTCAGTGGGTGTAGTCCCTTCGCAAGTAGGTTGTTTGCCTCTTCCAAGAGGGCTCCACAGAGCATCATTGCAGTTGTTACGCCGTCGCCGCAGGCTTCCTCCTGAGTATTACCCATGGCGACCATCATTTTTGCAGCAGGATGTTTGACCATCAATTCGGCTACGATCTTTGCTCCATCGTTTGTGACAGCGGTCGAGCCGTCTGTTTTGTAGAGCATTTTGTCTAGCCCTCGAGGGCCATAAGTTGGCTTCAGTAAGTTGGAAAATACACGTGCTGCGGAGATGAGTTTCTCCTGAACTTCCGTTCCACTGGTGATGTTTGTTGAATCACTAACAACAACCACAGGGGGCTTGCCTTCACCCTCACTCATCGGGTCGGCGACCGATGAGGGCGTCATGAACCCTTGCGAGCCCTCCCAGAGGGCTCAAATATCGGGTTTCAGGAATTCTATGCCCAAGCTAAGTTAGAGTCGACCCAGCGTGCTGTGTTCTTTTTGCCAACAAAAATCCAATACAAACCAAAGGTGATT
>DALV01000044.1:0-4013 GCA_002496905.1 Euryarchaeota archaeon UBA105
TCATCTTTCTACTCGCCCACACTACACTTTTTGTGGGCCTCTGTCCAATAGGCAATATCGATTCTATCACCAATCCAATTCGAAGGAGAGTTGTGCACGGCCAAAGCGGAGGGGTAATACCCGGTCCCATATCGAACCCGGAAGTCAAGTCCTCCTGCGTCGTTTACTGTACTGTGGTGCGAGAGCCCACGGGAAATTGCGTCGCTGTGCCACTCTCTTTCACCTCCCCGCATCAACATTCATTCACTATGGGCGAAGCCATACATACAGAACAACACAGGTGAGCCTATGGGAATTTCGACCGGAGACATACTTGGACACGCCCAAGTTGGTGTGTATCTGAGCGTCATTGGTGATGTTTTGTTTCACCCCGCATCTTTAGATAAGCCAGCCATTGAAGAATTGCAATCTGCGTTTGACTTGGAGTTGCATCCATGTTTTATTGGTGGTTCAGCATTGCTAGGTTCTCTGGTTCGTGGAAATAAGAATGGATTAGCAGTAGCAGATATCGCAACTGAAGCTGATCTCGATGAATTAACCAGTTTCGGCGATATTGTAGTTTTAGAGAGTGGGGTTAATGCTGCTGGAAATCTTGTCACTTGCAATGACCACGGTGCAATAGTTAGTCCCGTCATTCCCGGCCCCGGTGCCGAAATGATTGGCGAGGTTCTGAAGGTAGATACTCTTCGTACAAAAGTCGCTAGTCAGGAAACAGTTGGGTCATTGACTGTTGCAAATAACAAAGGAATCCTTGCTCATCCTGATATATCTGCAGAAGAGGCAGAAAAGATTGCAGAAATTATGCAAGTTCCCGTGATGGTAGGAACGGTTTGTTTTGGTTCGCCTTACGTCGGTGCTGGATGTGTAGCAAGTAATTCCAATGCACTCGTGGGTTCAGGTTCTACGGGACCAGAATTAAACAGGATAGAGGACGCTCTAGGCCTTATTTGAAGCTAAATTGCTGTAGGGGCGACATGGTCGTCTTCTTTGTCATCCTTGGATCGAACTCGATTCCATACATTAGTCATCAATTCATCATGATGTTCTTTACAATAGTGAAAGCGACGATATGCTTCACGGAAAGAATATGCTTTTTTCCCAGTGGCTACCAGGAATCCTTCGGGGGAGAGTCGGCTAATTTTTTCCCCAGCGGCTTTGCATTCTGGGAAATCGCAGGTCGCCATTGGTGTTCCTCAGGTGCTACTCAGTTTTGTGTTCTTCGGGTTGAATGATTAGCAATGGGGAATTTGCCTCGATGCTATCCCCTGGTTTGCAATTAACTGCTGTTACGGTTCCTGACAGTGGGGCTTGAATTTCATTTTGCATTTTCATAGCTTCTAGGATCATTACCACATCTCCTTCAACGACGTTAGCGCCTTCTTCAACAGCTATAGAGACAATCTTTCCAGGTATAGTAGAGGAAATAGTTCCCGATTTTTTCCCCCTTCCCTTTTTTTTCCGTTTACTACCTGATGATTCCTCAACAGAACCACCTTCGATTTCTATGCTGAAGATCTTTCCATCTATGGAAACATTCCATACTCCTTCTTGCTTTTCAAGTTCGACTTCATACTCCTCACCGTCGACTTTGACTTTGCGTTTTTTCATTTTATCACCTAGTAGTGCTTCTGCGGGTGCGGGCTCGAAACAAATTTCTCCTTCCAATTAGAGACCTTCTGTGATCGCGAGACCAGGCTTCTCCTCCATCTCTGCCTTCGGAGGATTGTAACGCCTGCCCCTCTGCTTCCTCTAGCAACACTGCCAGTATAGCAGCAGCCCGCAGTCGGTCTTTTTTTCGAGACATAATATACCTCACAAGGGAATGTTTCCATGTTTACGAGCAGGTCTAATTTCTTCTTTTTCTAATAAGGCGCCTAATGCTTTAGTCAGTTTAGCCCTAGTCTCCCTCGGCTGAATTACATCATCTAGGTAACCTAGGGAGGCTGCTCTATATGGATTTGCGAATGTGTCCTCATAATCGTCGATTAATCTCTTACGCTCTCCTTCAGGATCGCCTGCAGAGCCTATTCTGCGTCGATGAATAATCTGCACCGCACCTTCAGCGCCCATAACTGCAAGTTGAGCCGAAGGCCAGGCAATATTGTAATCGCCTCTAATGTGCTTACTACTCATGACATCGTATGCCCCACCGTATGCTTTACGGGTAATTACTGTTAATTTTGGGACGGTAGCTTCAGCGTAAGCATAGAGTAACTTTGCACCATGACGGATGATTCCTCCCCACTCTTGACTAGCCCCGGGTAGAAAACCAGGAACATCAACGAAAGTTAGCAAAGGTACGTTGAATGCATCACAAAATCTTACGAATCTAGCGGCTTTTACCGAGGCATCGATATCCAAGCAGCCCGCCAAAACCTTTGGTTGATTGGCAACAACTCCAATAGTATGCCCCCCAAGTCTTCCAAATCCGACTACAATGTTTCCGGCAAAATCTGATTGTACCTCTAAGAATGCTCCATCATCTAGGGTTGCTTCTATTGCATCTATTATGTCATAAGGAGTAGTTGGATCATTGGGTATCAACTCATCCAGAGTTTCACATTCCCTATCAAGAGGGTCTGATGTTGGTTTTATTGGAGGTTTTTCGAGGTTATTTAGAGGTAACATTGCAACTAAGTCTCTTACTAATTCAAGCGCATCATCATCGTTATCTGCAGTAAAATGAGTTACTCCTGATCTAGTTGCATGCGTAGATGCTCCTCCTAAGTCCTCGAAGCTAACTTCTTCATTTGTAACGGTCTTGATGACCTCTGGGCCCGTGATGAACATGTGAGCGGTCTGGTCAACCATTACTACGAAATCGGTAATTGCAGGTGAGTACACAGCTCCACCAGCACAGGGGCCCATAATTACCGAAATTTGCGGTATAACTCCGCTTGCTCTTACATTGCGAAAAAATATCTCAGCGTACGAACCTAGGCTAGCAACCCCTTCTTGAATTCGAGCCCCGCCACTATCGTTCAATCCAATAACAGGGGCTCCAGTCTTTAGTGCCATGTCGAGTATTTTGCATATTTTTAGTCCATGCATCTCACCTAATGAACCACCATATACTGTGAAGTCTTGAGCAAAACAATACACGGTTCTACCATCAATGGTGCCATGTCCACATACTACACCATCACCTGGAATAACATTTCTATCCATGTCGAAATCTCGACACCTATGTTCGACTAATCCATCAACTTCTACAAATGAATCGTCATCCAATAATTGTTCAATTCTTTCACGAGCAGTCATCTTTCCACGGGCGTGTTGTGCAGCGATTCGCTTCTGCCCTCCTCCTGCTTCTGCCTGTGCCTTGCGGCGGCGCAAGTCATCGATACGTTCGTTCACGCCTGACATGGATGAGCATACAACGAGTCAAAGCCGCACATGAGCATTCCTAATGATAGAATACCGAGCAAAATGTTCCAATCGGTTCATTGAAGGGTATCACAGATGTCGGAAGAACGACTTAACCATGCGGATAGTAGTCGCCAAACCCGGCCTTGATGGCCATGATAGGGGCGCAAAAGTAATCGCAAGGGCCCTACGTGATGGTGGTCACGAGGTGATTTACACGGGTCTACGTCGAACTCCTGATGAGATCGTTCGCATTGTTATTGACGAGGACGCTGGTGCAGTTGGTCTTTCGTCACTTTCTGGTGCTCATTCAGTACTAATTCCAAGGGTTTGTGAAGGATTAAGGGCGTCTAAGATGGATAATGTAATCGTATTTGCAGGTGGAATCATCCCTGAGCATGACCGAGCAAGTTTGTATGATGTGGGGGTTAGGGCAATTTTTGGTCCAGGTACAACCTCTACAGAAATACTGGAATTTCTTTCTACAATCGAAGAACGCTCCGAATCTGGAGACCCAGTAGGGGTTGGAGAAGAGGCTGGGTGGCACTGGTGAGTGAATTAGATGACCTGTTAGTTGAAGCTCGCTCTGGTAATCGTCGTTCACTTTCTAGACTACTTACACTTGTTGAAGAAGGTCATAATCCTCC
>DALV01000044.1:4426-5178 GCA_002496905.1 Euryarchaeota archaeon UBA105
GGGCGAGGAGAGTCAGTAGCAGTCCTAGCGGTTGATCCATCATCTCCTCGGAGCGGAGGTGCTCTTCTTGGGGACAGGATGAGAATGACAAATGCAGACTCTTCAGATTTAGTATTCATACGTTCACTTGCCACTAGAAACCATCCTGGTGGATTGATGGATTGCTTGACACCTATGGTTGACATCCTATCTGAATGTGGTTGGGATAATATCCTAATCGAGACAGTCGGTGCAGGTCAATCAGAGATTAGAGTGGTAGCATTCGCAGATAGAATTCTGTTAGTGGATGGGCCCGACAGAGGAGATATAATTCAAGCAGAGAAGGCAGGAATTATGGAACTTGCAGATTTGATTGTAATTAACAAATCAGATTTGCCTGAAGCAGAAAGAGCAGCAAAGGCAGTGAAATCAGCATTGTCGGTTGCAGAAGATGAATTCACTCCAGAGGTTCTACTGGTGTCCGCCCATTCAGGAATGGGTGTTGAAGAATTGGTCGTTGAACTAGAAAACACAACGACATCTTCCGAAAGAGAGAGGCTAAGAGTTCGTGAACGTTTGATTTCGGCTTGGGATTCAGCCCTACTTACTTCACCAGAATTAGAAGATATTTTGCAAGCCCTTGAAAAAGGAAGTATAACTTTGCTCGATGCAGTAGATAGCATTCGTAAGGATGGTTGAATGATGAGTAAAATACCAGTTGATATCGATCACGCTAAGCACTCTGTGGGTGGAGCAGGTGGGCACTGGTTTCG
>DALV01000044.1:5555-7161 GCA_002496905.1 Euryarchaeota archaeon UBA105
TGAAATCGCAGGATTTGTGAATCTCACTCCTCGTGAATTTGTTTTCGCAGTACTGGTATTCTTTGTAGTAATTGAAGCAATTCGAGTAAAGATGAAAATCGTAATCATTGGTCAAAGGGAATACGAAGCAAACCAAATTAGTGCGCTAGGTTGGGGTGCTTTTGCAGTGTGTCTTGCACTGATTTTAGCTACTCAAGAGGGTGATGGGCTAGAAGCTGGAAAATATACTATTCCATTGATTTGCGGCTTGACATTTGTCGATCCAGTTATGGGTGAGGTGAAGAGAGCAAAGAAAGGGATGAAGGCGGCAATTATTGTTGGCCTTTCAGTCTCATATACAATTTGGATGGCATCTGTGACTTTATTTTCTACCCCATTGATTGCTGCTATATTTCTAGCACCTCTTACTGTAGCGGGTGAAATTCCGAGGGTTAGTTGGATAGATGATAATGCTACTATGATTTTATTTCCTCTAATTCCTATATTATTGGTTCATTGGATATTCTGAACCCCGATACTGAACTGCGAAAATCTAGTTTATTGAGAGTCACATTTACAACCCGATTTCTTCTGCGGGAGGGTGATAGACATGGCCGAGTCAGAGAAGTCAGAAGGCATTGTAGAGTCTCCTCTTTCACAAAATTTCTACCTATTTGTATGGGCATTGGCCTCAGTAGCGTCTTTTGCAATATTCATCGCCTTTCCTGTTTGATATTAGATTGCTAACTTTTTTCTATTCAACCACATCAATTTGATGGTGTAAACACCCCCGTGGTCTCAATATGTGCGGCATCGCTGGCTTACTCGGTAACGCTAGCCTCGAAGATGCTATTTCAATGGCCATTGCAATAGGGCATAGAGGTCCAGATGGTTCTGGAGATTTCCAAGCAAGTGTAGAGCAGACAGATGGTTCAGTGGCATTTTCACATGCCAGATTATCAATAATTGACCTAGATGGTTCTCAACAACCGATACATAGCGATCATGGTTGTGTATTGATGGTTAACGGTGAAATTTACAATCATAAAAAAATTAAATCTGAATTACAAGACTACCCATTTCGAACAGCAGGTGATTCGGAGACGATATTAGCTTTGCATAGAGTGCATTCTTGGAATCAACCAGCTGGAGATAACCCCGCTCAGAGACATGTCGAATGGGTTTCAAAATTAGATGGGATGTGGGGTTTTTCTCTTTGGGACCCTTCTGCTAATGAATTGATTCTCTGCCGTGATCCATTTGGAATTAAGCCATTAGTCCGAACTCAATTGTCTGATGGTACCTTACTCTTTGGCTCGGAAGTAAAGGCCTTCAGGGGTCACCCTGATTTTTCTGCAAAACCGGATATTTCTGCTCTNNTGAAATTTACAATCATAAAAAAATCAAATCTGAATTACAAGACTATCCATTTCGAACAGCAGGTGATTCGGAGACGATATTGGCTTTGCATAGAACCCATTCTTGGAATCGAACACCTGGAGATAATCCCGCTCAGAGACATGTCGAATGGGTTTCAAAATTAGATGGAATGTGGGGTTTTTCTCTTTGGGATCCTTCTGCAAATGAATTGATTCTCTGCCGAGATCCATTTGGAATTAAGCCATTA
>DALV01000032.1:0-791 GCA_002496905.1 Euryarchaeota archaeon UBA105
GTCATAGCGTCGAAAGCACCGTCAGAACTCATGATATCGAATTCGATACCAAATAGCCCCTCAAACAAGCCCTCACCGACTCCACCTACCAGCATCAATAGGAACCAAAAGAGGAAAAGAACACCTCCAATAAGCGCAGATGCGGCGAAAATCAATTCTAATGTTGAACCGGATTCACCGAAAACAAGTTCTACTAAATTGAAGTCGTCTAGGGATACCATTGAATATGTCACAACGGCATTTTGCTTTCATTGCTTCGCCGGATTTAGGCGGATATTCAGATTTTATTCCTACGTCTGAGCCATTCCGCGACCCCACGATCAAAATTAGTCACAGGGCCTAAAGATAGTCCTGTGATTATCGCAGTGACGACTTTGCGCGTAAGAGATGAGGAAATAGGTTCAGTAATTGTCCATACCAATAAAGCAATCAGAATAATGAAAATTGGTATCAACATCCTTCGAAGGAAAATATGGTATCCCCCAAGCATATCGTATGCTGGATTGTTGATTACATCATCAACTCTGTCCGACATTCCCTTACTCGACAGGGGGTCACCTCAATTAGCCAACCAGAATAGAGCGGCCAAGAAAGTTAGGGCGGTTGGACCTCCATACATCAAGGCCTTATTTACGACAGGAGTAGCGTCTTCTCTTCTTAATGCGCCAGTAACTGGATCCCGAACTAGTACAGTCTTTTCGGATTTGGAGTATCTATCTGAAAATTCTTTGTGATTTCTAGCGACAAAGAAAAGGAAATACACCCCTAGAGCAAGCATACCACTACCTGTG
>DALV01000032.1:1167-4558 GCA_002496905.1 Euryarchaeota archaeon UBA105
GCAAATCCGGTTAGGAAGAAAATCAGAGAGTCAACCCTTGCCATCAAAGCAGGCGAATGAGTGGGTCATCATCAATCCTTTGCCGTCATAGTCAAATCAAACAAGACTACTTGGTTTCTTTTCCCAGACCGCCCAAGTGCCTCTTGCGTGAGCTATTTTCTTTCCATTTTGGTCTGTAATTTCACCTTGTAAATGGGCTAAATTTCGGCCTCTGCGGACTACTTCGCCAACAGCAGTAAGATGAGAACCAACGTAAGCTGGTTCGAGATATGATAGATCCAATTGTGCTGTAGCACACCACTCTTCTTTGGGTAAAGTAGTCACCAATGTCCCCCCCATCGCTGTATCTAACAATGTAGCATGTAGTCCTCCATGGGCTACGCCTCCGGCGTTTAGATGGTCTTCTCTAATCGTTAATTCAACTATACACTTACCAGGGGTAAATTCAGTTATCTCAAATCCTATTGTTTCTGCTAATTTAGTTAATTTTGGAGCACTTAATTCATCATTCATATTTCAGCCTCAATCATTGCTTGCAGCCAATCCTGTTTGTACCGACCACAACCTAGAGTATAGTCCGTCGGCATCAACCAATTCCTCATGCCTGCCTAATTCAGTAATCTTGCCAGAGTCTAAGACCGCAATCTTGTCCGCATTTCGAACCGTGGAAAGGCGATGAGCAATGATGATGGTTGTTCTATCTGTGGAAATTCTTTCAATTGAACGCTGTAATGCTGCCTCTGTCTCATTGTCGACATTGCTCGTTGCTTCATCGAATACTAGTATTGGTGCATCTTTCAGCACCGCGCGCGCTATTGCCAAACGTTGACGCTGGCCGCCAGAAAGTCTGTGCCCGTCCTCGCCGATATCGGTCTCCCACCCCGCCGGAAGTTCATTGATGAAATTAGTAGCCTCTGCTATACGAGCCGCTTCCAAGACCTCTTTCTCACTAGCACTAGGTCTGCCATATAGGATATTATCTCGTACCGTTCCGGGAAATAGAGTCGTATTTTGTGAAACTAAAGAAATTGAACCTCTGAGTGAGGCTAATTTTAGTTCCTTGACATCATTTCCATCAAGATTGACCGAACCTTGCAGAGGGTCGTGGAAGCGAAGAAGAAGACCAACAAGAGTGGTTTTTCCAGATCCTGTGCTTCCAACCAGTCCAATGGTCTGGCCTGCCTCAATATTGAGAGAAACTCCATCTAGAACCGATTCTCTTTCGGGATAAGAAAACCCAATGCTGTCAAAGTTAATCTCTCCCTTCGCATCATCCAATTCAATATCACCTTCAACTAGACCAATTGGAGTATCCAGTAGATTCAGAACTCTGTCAGTCGATGCCATGGCCCTCTGATACAAATCGAAAGTTTGGCCGAGTCGAGTTAGAGGCCAGAGTAACCTTTGGGTGATGAAGACGATTATCGAATAAGCTCCAATTGACAGTTCACCCTCGAGCGCTAACCAACCCCCAACCAGCATATTTGCTGTAAAGGCGAATAAAATGGCCATTCGAATTAGAGGGACAAATGAGGCAGAAAGGCGGATTGCATCCCTATTTGCATCTCTATATGAGCGAGAGGCAACTCCTACTCGCTCAACCTCTCGCTCCTCTGCGGTGAATGATTTGATTGTGGTAATTCCACTCAAATTATTATTCAGCAGTGCATTTAGGTCGCCGACTTCTTTGCGAACTTTGGCGTATCGAACACCAATTCTACGCTGGAACATAAACGAACCACCGACAATTATTGGGATTGGTAAAATCGCATAAATTGCCACGGAAGGTGCTAGAATAAACATCACTCCTCCGACTACGATAACCGTTGTTGCAACCTGAAGTAAGTCATTGGCACCTTGGTCAAGGAATCTTTCAAGTTGATTGACATCATCATTCATTATTGCCATCAAACCGCCAGTGGTTTGGCCGGAGAACCATTGCATCTCGAGATTTTGAATATGTTCGTATGCGTCCATTCTCAATTCATGTTGAGCATTTTGGGCAAGATTCCGCCATAATACTCCAAACCAATACTCGAAGAGAGATTCAAGGACCCAAATCACTACAGTAAGAGCAACTAATATCAAAAATTGATCATAAGGGTCGGGATAGCCAAAATCGGCAAGCATAGAGTCTTCTTTGTACGTTACAACGTCGATTGCCATACCGATTAGAATTGGTGGTGCAAGATCCCAAAACTTGTTCATGATTGAACAAAAAGAGGCGAGCCATACCTGCCATCGATACTCCCTCAAGTGCCCTAACAAGCGCAATAGAGGGTGGCTCTGCTCTGACATGCCTGTCTCTGCCTATGGACAGTGCTTGAATCTGCCCTTGGGCATAGGAGTGTATTGTACCCTGAAAAATAACATTCATTCAGATGAGGCTGGATTCAATTCGACTGTAAGATTAGGGTTCTCATCTTCAACCCTTAGGCGGAAAATTGGAAAATTAAGCATTGGAAGGAGTTATGTCTCCTGTCCAAGAATCCGCCCAACTATCATATGTTTTGATTGTAACCACATGGGTTGAATTGGTGCGAATTTCGTAATAATCGGATGATGAGAAATACCCATCTCCTGAATAATCCCAATAGATGAACTCCCACCAATCGCCATATACGTCAGTTTGATTAGATGTCAAGTCTGCAAGATTGAACTCCGCAATGGTTGATTCGGATTCGATAACCTGGAAAGTCAACTCCACTGGATTAACCTCGGAGGTAAATCCTAGAGGCACATACCCTGCCCAGATTGTAATTCCATCCGATAATTGCAACGGTGCTTCAAGGTTGAATTCGATTGCCGCTCTAGGTAAATCCGGTTGAAGGCTCAATTGCACTTCGTCTCCTTTCTCGATACTCAAAACAAAAGCAGAATCATCGTTTCCATACAATTCCACGCCAATTAGTTCAGGAGGCATGCCTTTCAAGACTAGAATTATGCTATGGGTTTCATTTTGAGCGCTTGCCACCTGTTCTAGAGATTGGACATCGTGGGTTATTGTCCATTCGAGATTTGAAATCGATGTGGTATCAAATCCAAAAGATGGCCAAAAGCCATCAGGGTCTTCAGTAGCTTGTTGGGCAATTTCATAGAACGGATCCTTGTAGTCAGGAACTGCATCCCTACCCTCATACCAAACATTACCTAATCTGATATTGGTGGTTTCGGTGCCTTCAATAACTTCAGTATCAATAGAAGTTGTTCCAAGACTGAATCTCATTGCGATTGAACGTAGACTTTGCTCGTCATTTTTCGCAACATTCCAATGTATTTCTCCCTGTTGAGTTTCCGTTTGGTAAGTTGTGGAGGATTTTACACGCAATTTAGAATTTTCAGACGCCAATAACAAAACATCCAGAGAATTTGGATTTGAAAGTAATTCGTT
>DALV01000032.1:4928-5198 GCA_002496905.1 Euryarchaeota archaeon UBA105
TGGGACTTCCAAGCAACCTGAGGAACTGGAAATTATCAGCAATAACCCCAGCAACACCGCCCTCATTGCGGTAAATCCCGTAACTTATCTATGATGAGCCTATGCTTTGCAAGTCAGCAAATTATGGCGAAATTAGACACCTCAAATAGTCTCAGACTCCTTGCGTCGCCCCTATATGGAGTGATTATTGCGCCTAAAGTGAGAAGGGGGTATATTGGTGATAGACAACATACTAGTAGTCTACAAGAAAAACTTCGAGGAAGTTCATGA
>DALV01000022.1 GCA_002496905.1 Euryarchaeota archaeon UBA105
ATTGACGGAATAGTATTGAGTGTTTTAGGAGTAATTTTTGGTATCGGTGGAGGCTTTGGTTGTATCTGCTGTGGAGTTGTAATTTTGATAATTGGTGGAATTATGGCGGTCACATCTGGTGGAAATAAACCTCAAACACAAATCGAAATCACTCCTTCAGTTGAGGTTGATTCCAAAAAAGAGGAAGAAGCCGAAGAGTACGATAAAGAAGAGAAAAAATGGTACGAGGACGATTCCTCGTAATCATCAAACCATCTGATGATTGAGTCTTCTGGGTCAGGTTTGAAACAGAATCCTATTACACATTGAATTTCGCCAAGTGGTTGTATGTTCCGCATCCGCTTAGTAGAGCAGCCTATGCCTACGGGTTCAAAAGACCCCGATGTGCTACTTGCTTGGCTGCTCGATTCAATGGGTTTGGTAAGATCTAGAACCGAAGGAGCAACCGTAGATGAAGAACAAGGTGCGATTCATCGAATGGTAAGGCACACACTTCTAGAAGAGCCACTGAAGGGGTGGGACAACTCGGCTATTTCCGAATTCTCTGGACTTTCTCAAACTGGTGTCCACAATCAGATGCACAAATTGCGTGAAGTTGGTCTAATCAGTTCTAGATTGCAAGGAAGGTGGCACGTCAACGTACTTCGTGGCGGTTCAATGGCCTCGGCTGTAGAATTGATTGCAGTTCAAACTCGGACTATTGCGATGATGAGATTGGCTGAATTTAGTGAAGTAATATCCGATTCGGAATCAAGAATGCAAGAAGTGGGAGAAGAAGAATCACAATCATTCAGAATAGATATTGCCGAGCCTGGACCGACACCTGAAGATTCAGACAGGCTCGATTGTTTGCTCGCAGATTTTGGTATAACAGGTGATAGACTCAAGAAGGGAGATAGAGTTACTCGCAAAGTATTCGATGAATTGGCAGCAAGCGAAAGACCTCTAACTCTGCAAACTTTGACCGATAGGACAGGAGAGACTCGTTCTCGTTCTCAACGTGTAGTCGAACGACTGCGACAGGCAGGAATCGTCGACAGGGTGGCTATGAGAGACCGCATTGCTATGGATGTATACACTGGATTGTTGCGACAGTATACGGCTAGAGGAGAAGATTGGTTGATGGGAAGAGGGGGTCTTGGTAGGCTGGATGAAAATATTTCATCGGCACTGATTAAGGGTGTTCGAAAAGATAAGTTGAGTATTGAGAAGGTCGAAGAAATACTCTCTGAAGTATCGATTGATTCACAGCGTCTATTGCTCAACACCCTCGGTGGAAGAATGCCATATGGATATCGAATAGCTGGAAGGAATGGAGAGGACGTTGCCGAGCGAGTTATGACAAATATCGATAGAACGCTTCGACGCCTTAGAACGGTGGCACAAAGATTGGACAATTCCTTGTCGATGGATGATTAAGCCGCATGGCTTTCCAGCATCTCAAGGTCACATACTGCAAGTGCTTCTTCGTGAGTTGCCTCCAAGACGACAGGGCAGGCAACTCCTGCCTCCGCTGCATCCTGCCAGGTTCCAGCACAAACACACCACCTATCACCGGTCTTTAATCCGGGAAAGCCGAATTGAGGGGCTGGTGTGATTAGGTCATTACCTTGTGACTTAGCAAATTGTAGGAAGTCGTCGGTAACGATTGCGCAGACGGTATGTGAACCTCTATCTCGACCGTCAGTATTACAACACCCATCTCGAAACCATCCCGTCAATGGATCCGATGAGCACTTTTGTAATTCGGTTCCTTTGACATTGATTGAATCGTGCATTATACCGCTACCTCAGTTGAAGTAAGTTCCTTCAGGTATCTGGAAACTCGCATCCCTAATTGTTGTTGGTTTTGTATCGAATGCAATTCTACTCTCATATTCGAAGCACCCGGAAGTCCCTTGGTGAAAGATACTGCGTGACGTTTCAGATTCTTGCAATAACCCTCTTCATAGACTTCTGAACTCAATTTTAGGTACCTTTCCCAGCACCAATGACGTGCAATGGCTGGGTCGTCTGCTCCCCAAGGAGGACTGTGGTTTAGCCATCCTAAATCTCGCTTAATTTCATAAAAAATTGTTGGACGCCCAATCGCTCCTCTTCCTATCATCAATCCTGCGGCTCCGGTAGCTTCGATACAAGCCGCGGCTGATTTTGCGTCGACTACATCGCCATTGGCAATTACTGGGATATCTACAGCCTCAACAATATCCCTAATCTGAGACCAATCCGATTCTCCAGAATATCGCTGGCGAAGAGTTCGTCCATGCACACAGATTCGCTCGACTCCCTCGGCCTCGATTCTTTGGCAAATTTCCAAAGCCGTGTTCGGGCCACTGCCAGTTCCTAATCGCATCTTCACAGTAATGGGGATATCTGCCGCTTCTATGCATGCTCGAACCATCTCGACAACTTTGTCGGGATTACGTAGTAGAGCCGCACCGGCATCGTTTCGGCAGACTTTTGGAGCCGGACAACCGAAATTGAGGTCAATTATGTCTGCTCGATCTTGTAGCAGTTTTACTGTTTGAACCATCTCGTCGATGTCACCGCCAAAGATTTGCGGGATGAATGGTGATTCA
>DALV01000116.1 GCA_002496905.1 Euryarchaeota archaeon UBA105
ACAATCCTTCTCGCATTCGAATCTGATATTTGGCGCAAAATAGGCGAAGTACCAGTAAAGGCAACCCTTGTTGTTCTACTTGTAGCAATGATTTCTACCGCTGGTGGTGTGGCTATTCTTGAGGAAGAGATGGGTAAGCCGCTTACTGGTTCATCAGATGAAGTGCCTCCAAATATACCGAGTTATGATGCATTAAGGGAATACAGTTTCGTTTTCCAAGGCGGACAAACGAACATGTTCATCGTTGACGCGGAGGCAAGAGGTCCGGTTAATTCAACAGCACCAATCAGAGATTTACCGATTCTCGATGCTATCGATCATATGCAGGAAAATAAGATCAATAACGTCCCACAAACATCCAGCATCAGCCTAGTTAACGTCCTGAAAGCAATCCATGTTGATGTTAACTTAACAGATCCAGTAACGGGAATCAGTCTGGAAGTCTACGATAGGAGTCTCTGGGAATTACTCCATGACGAATGCTGGGATGAATCAACCAATCCACTTCGACCCGAGTGTTGGCCGTACGTTGTCAGTAGTAGAGAAGATATGGTCAATATCGCTCTTGACACATTGAGTCCTGAAATCCGTAGTATGCTGATGAATGCCGACCAAGATACATGTGGAGGTTCAACCCCCTGTGAAACCAAAACACTCGTCTACGTTACTCAACCATACATCAATTTGCAAGATGCAACCCCACTGAGAGATGCTATTGACGATCACCTTGATGGAGATGGTAATTGCCCTGATGCTCTTTCATGTTCGGCTTTTGGAATTGAAGGCGTAATTAATTCTAAGCTAACCGGCGGTTTACCTGTGAGTATCGATATTAATGAAGGAATACAAAAGGCTCAGAGTGAAACTACAATCGCTACAATGCTAATTTTACTAATTACAATGATGATCTTATTCCGCTCGCCTAGGTTAGCCATATTCACGATGGCCGCGGTGGCTGTTGTTGTATTATGGCAGCCATTATTGATGCGCCAAGGCTCAGTCAATGTCAACTTCTTCACTGCCATGGTCGGAACACTCGTCTTTGGTATAGGAGTAGATGATTCGATACACATAATTGACCGAATCAAAGACGAGGGTGAAACTCCTGCTGGAATAGTCAAATCTGTTTCGAGAACAGGTCAAACAATCTTTGAAACTACTACAACAACTTGTGCTGGGCTTTCTGCAGGATTGTTCGTAGAAATTCCCGGTTTGCAAAATTTCTTCATATTGATGATGTCACTTCTAATTCTAGCACTAATTACCTCAAGCATCTTGTTACCAAGTTTCATCGTTGCATGGCATGAATTACGTTCAAGATTGCTAGGAAGGGGGCCTTGGTTGGATTATGAGGATAGTGGGGCACTCGAAGCATCCAGTGTGCTTGAGGCTACCTTAGAATAGGCTTGTTTTCACTGATTATTGTAAAGTGAGGGTGCAGGGAGTAAGCCCCTTTCTGTTCACCTTTCAGCTGGTCGCATTCAACTATGCATCCTACCCGGCCCTGTCGATGCACTACGGGCCTGCTTGGACTTGCTCCAGCGGGGTTGCTCGTTCCAGCCGCGGTCAGGAAACCTCACCCTTTCGGGATCATCGTGCGCCTGGCGCGGGACGTTTCTGTTGCAGAGCCGGCCCTCCCGGACCTCCGGCTTGCACCGGACCGCTTGCATCTTGGAGAGGGGACTTTCCTCAGTGTCTGGCACTGTCAGCGACCCTCCTGCTCCCTCATCCTATCGGTATGGCATCGACGAATGAACCCAACGGTTTGCAATTGTTGGTAATTTTGACCTAATTTATTGTCTTCTTAGAGGGGTAACCATCATGGCCGTCTTTCATCTGCCTCCCCATGTGAGCGACGTTGAGGCGCTAAAGCAGCAAGCCGGAATCGCGGCTTGCGATTTTGTCAAAGACGGTATGAAAATAGGTCTTGGAACCGGCTCGACCGTTCGTTACACGGTACTAGAATTGGGTCGCAGAATGCAAGAAGAAGGCCTCTCTGTAGTCGGGGTTCCAACCAGCGAAGCAACTAGAGAATTGGCAGAGGGCCTAAGCATCCCTCTAGTGCCCTTGGCGGAGGCCGGAGTTTTAGATTTGATAATTGATGGCGCAGATGAGTTTGATTCCGATTTCGCTCTAATCAAAGGCGGAGGTGGTGCATTGACTCGCGAAAAGATAGTCGCACAGTCTAGTAATGCTATGGTGGTGGTTGCTGACGATAGGAAACAAGTTGAAATCCTTGGTGATTTTGACCTACCTATCGAAGTATTACCCTTTGAATGGAAGCGAACCGCAGATAGGGTTGCCGAGATTTGCCCCGGACCTGTGGTCAGAAGAGGGGGAGATGAGCCATTCATTAGCGATAATGGAGGTTACATCCTAGACTGTTCATTCGGCTCAACGATTACTAATCCAAGTGAATTGGAATCCGCTTTATTGGATATTGCTGGAGTTGTCGAAGTTGGCTTATTTGTGGCTATCTGTGATGCGGTTGTAATGGCCGCGAGCGGTGGAGTAGTGACTCTTGTCAAGCAAGACGGCAGATTAGCCTGATATCCTTCCGGACCGTTCCGATTAAAGAGGGGGG
>DALV01000009.1 GCA_002496905.1 Euryarchaeota archaeon UBA105
GATGGCGTAATGCCGTATATCTTCCTGGTAGCAATTTTGATGATTATGCCGGAAGGTATTGGCGATGCATATGAGAAATGGAAAATTGATCGTCTGAGAAAACGAAAAGAATACGACTCCGAAAAATCAGACAAGGTCACAGCCATTTTGGCAATTTTACCAACCGGCATATTTGGAATACATCACTGGTGGCGAAATAGAACTGACAAGATGCAGAATTTCTCCGCCGTTGCAATAGCTGCATACGCTTTCCATAGATTCAGTAACTTCGTGAGGAGAAATTCATTCGCAAATGGTTGTGGGGATGTTTGTCAAGATGATGAATTTGTAGATTCTAATCTAGCAGTTTTGACCGGTAGAAACGATGGGACATTGCTATTGGAAGACTCACCCTTGGACGAATCAGACTTGTTGGGTCAAAAGTCACCTCCTGACGGATTGACACCTGCAGAGACAGAGATATGGACCACAAACGAAGTTGCGGATATGAATGAATCCTGGCTAAATCAAATGAACTTTGAACTCGATTTGGTCAATTTCATCGTTGACTTCGGCGATATCCTTTGGCCATGGGCATTCGTCTTACTTTGGGTTTATTCAATCTATGAAGGAATTTCCATATTACAAGGAAAATACGAAACTCAGGGCTCACAAAATGTCATAGACAAAATAAACGAGATGATATCCTCAATTTCGATTAAATTTACTAAATTACAAACTCAAATTTTACTACGTTGGTCAGAATTTGATAGGAAGCATGACCAAATTGTCAAGCAAATCAGAGAAAAAATATCTCAATCATCTAGCGATTTTACCACAAAGGTAAGTACAGAATCTGGCAAGCTATACTCAAATATCCTCGACAAACTGCCAATCGGTTCAGCTGACGATAAGCAGAATCTGCGAAGTTATGGAAGGGAGAGTCCAATCGGATCTTGGCTTCTTTTCGGTTTGTTAATGTTCATTCTGATATTGTTCTTAGCCTGGTTGCCAATTGCTGAGTCTGATGATTTCCGATTCAAGAAGGTACTACAGGTATCCAACGTTCTACTAACTCTCTCAATTTTCATTCTGATGTCTTTCTCTCTCAATCTACACACTGGATATACTGGAATGGTAAACTTCGGTGTAATCTTCTTCGTCGCTATTGGAACAATAACTGTTGGAATTCTCACTGCTCCAGAGAACCTTCACGGATATGATTGGGCGATTTTGCCGGCACTATTGATTGCCCTACTGCTAGCCGCAGCCTTTGGCTGGGCGCTAGCATATCCAACTGCTCGCCTAAGAACCGATTATTTCGCTATTGTAACAATATCACTCGGTGAGATCGTTAGGGTACTACTCGCAGGAGAGCCATTGCTAAGAGTTGGAGCGGTTGGTAATGCAATAGGAATTTCTTCCTATCCATTACCATTCGAAGACATGTGGTTCTGCGGTTCAGAAACCTCTGGTCCCGATACAAATTGGGTTAGTCCAGACGCCTGCCGCGATGATCCAAATCTAACCGACACTCCAGCATATCTGATTGGTGAATGGTTGAATTTAGGCGAGCCAGCACCATACATGTTCTTGCTGATGATTATGTCCGTTGTCGCAGTAATCCTTGTTTGGATTCTACTGAACCGAATCCTTTCCTCACCATGGGGCCGAATCCTAAAGGCAATCCGAGAGGACGAAGAGGTAGCACAGCACCATGGTCACGATGTTCTAACTCACAAGGCAGCAAGCCTAGCTCTAGGTGCCTCAATCGCGGCTCTTGCTGGAGCATTCTGGGCTTGGAAACTAACTGGATTTGAGCCGAGCTTCATGTCTCCGGCTCGCTCAACTTTCTTAGTTTGGGCCGCATTCATAATCGGTGGTACATCGAACAACCGAGGAATGGTAGTTGGAGCCTTCATCATCGTCTTAATGGAATTCGTATTCAACGTACTAGTCGCAGGACAAGGCTCTGCAGACCTTCCACTACACACAACAGCTGCCCGTATTGATTCGTTGTTTGAGTGGCTAATCCTGAGTCCATGGGAAGTAGTAAGCGCCTTCCTAGTTACAGCATTTATCGGATTTGCAATACGCTCAGAAAGAATTCTCGAAATCGGCTTAGCCGGTGTGGCAGTATTTTCATTCACTGCAATTGCTCTTGGTCAGCGTTCAATCGATGAATCGTTCTTTGGTGGTGTAGTATCTGCTGACATGCTTTACTTCAAACTCTTCTTGATTGGCTGTCTGATGCTATTTTCATTGAAGTTCAACACCAAGGGTCTACTTCCAGAAGTACCGGTTAGACCCGAGCGCCCCAACGGAGGTGAGGCTGTTGAGTGAACCTGTACTAAGGGTCGAAAATCTCCGAAAGGAGTTCGGCGGGCTAGTCGCAGTAAAGGACGTCTCTTTCGAAGTGGGCCCTGGAGAATTCATCGGATTGATTGGTCCTAACGGCTGTGGTAAATCTACCACATTCAATTGCATTAGTGGATTGTTGGATCAGACCGCAGGAAGCATCGAGATTTTCGGCAAGGATGCATCGAATATGCGGCCAGACCAAATCCAAAATCTTGGATTTACCCGAACCTTCCAGCATACTCGCTTATGGCGACAAATGACTGTAATAGAAAATCTACTAGTCCCTCCTCGTGAACAATTCAAACCCAATCCATTTGCGTCAATTTTGCAATTATCTTCTTCTGCTGAGGAAGAACGTC
The DNA here is from genome assembly GCA_002496905.1 of Euryarchaeota archaeon UBA105. Taxonomy (GTDB): domain Archaea; phylum Thermoplasmatota; class Poseidoniia; order Poseidoniales; family Thalassarchaeaceae; genus MGIIb-O1. The sequence continues at coordinate 2,700 of DALV01000009.1, forward strand.
TTGCTCGCGCATATGATGTGTTGGAACAATTAGAAGTTCCACATATGGCACATAACTTGGCCAGCGAGCTTTCAGGCGGCCAATCAAAACTAGTAGACATAGGACGCTCAATGATGGGTGATCCAAAG
>DALV01000025.1 GCA_002496905.1 Euryarchaeota archaeon UBA105
CCAAAATCCACCATAGTAACCGACCTCAGAAGGTCCGAACAGAATCCAGATTCCCATTCCGGAGGCAAATAGGCTCAGCCCAATTCTGAGCCAATCCTGTGAACCTCGAGCAGAGAGGTACTCGTCTGCTTCGATTTCTTTAGCATTCGATGCTTGGTATCCGATATAACCGAAAACACCTAGCGTTGCAATCATCAATCCGTATGCAATGTTTGTATCCATTTTCTATTCCTCCGCTGGCATTACCCAGATCAGGTCAAAGGGTCGTCGCCCGAAAGCGACCTCTCAGCACTAAGCTCCCCTAAATTCTCCTGTTAGAAGGAAGATAATCAAACTTGGGATTATTCATCAGCACCCATGAATGGATATGTCCAATCTTGCGGTATATCCAAAGTACGCTTTACGGAACGAGGTGAAATCCATCGAAGTAGATTGAGAGGACCTCCTGCTTTGTCGTTCGTTCCACTGGCTCGTGCTCCACCGAATGGTTGCTGAGCAACTACTGCTCCGGTTGGCTTATCGTTAATGTAGAAATTACCTGCTGTGAATCTTAGAGCGTTGTATGCCTTCTGTATATTCTCTTCTGAGCTTGAGAAAATACTTCCGGTTAACGCATATGGAGACCCTTCATCACACATTGTTAGAACTTGGTCAAAGTCTGAATCATCATAGACATAAACGGTTAGCACTGGTCCGAAAATTTCCTCAACCATACTCTCACTAGTCGGGTTACTAGTTTCGATAATTGTAGGTTCGATGAACCAACCAGTTGAGTCATCGTAACCTCCGCCACAGATTACTTTACAGGTATCTCGTGATTTTGCTCGATCGATATATCCTGAAATTTTGTCAAAGGCGCGCTGATCTATTACAGCGGTCATGAAATTTGTGAAATCGCTAGCATCCCCCATCTTAATTTTAGAAATCTCAGAAACAAGGTCGTCGCGGATTGCATTCCAAACAGAACTTGGAACATAAGCACGGCTGGCGGCAGAGCACTTCTGTCCTTGATACTCAAAGGCGCCGCGCAATAATGCAACGAGTAGACCTTGGCGGTCACAGTCTGGATGAGCAACGACGAAGTCCTTACCGCCTGTTTCACCAACAATACGAGGGTAGGAGCGCAGGTTGGGAAGTGCTAATCCAATTTCTTGCCATAATCCTTGGAATACTGCAGTTGAACCTGTGAAGTGCAATCCAGCAAAGTCGGGATTGGCTAAAGCGACCTCAGTAATTTCTACACCTGAACCGGGTAGGAAATTGATTACGCCAGGGGGTAGTCCTGCTTCCATCATCAATTGCATCAAGACATAATTGGAATGATACGAATTACGACTTGGTTTCCAAAGACCTGTGCAACCAACGATTGCAGGAGCACTAGGTAGATTTGCAGCGATACTAGTGAAGTTGAATGGGGTAATCGAAAGGACAAATCCTTCCAAAGGTCGAATCTCGGTTGAATTCTGAACACCTTCCGGAGAAACCAGCGGTTGGAAGTCATCATGGAACCCTCGGGCATAGTGACAATTGAATCTCCAGAAATCTATCAATTCACAAGCAGAGTCTATCTCGGCTTGGAATGCTGTCTTGGATTGGTTTAGCATTGTTGCAGCATTTACGCGCATTCTCCAATCTCCCGCCAGTAAGTCCGCACAGCGCTCGAATATGGCACATCTTCCTTCTAGCCCTAAGTCAATCCAAGCTTGTTGAGCATTTACCGCCGCTTCGCAAGCGGCTTCCATTTCTGCCTTACCGGCGAGGTGAACATTTGCCAAAACATGACCATGGTTGTGAGGTATAACTTGTGTAGCGGTGGTGCCTGTGAAAACTTCCTCACCGTTGATGATACAAGGGATTTCAATTACTTCTCTCATCTGGCGATCCATCTCTACTTGTAGGTCCGCTCTCTCTTGACTTCCCGGGGCGAAGCCTAGGATTGGCTCATTAATTGGCTGAGGCATGTGACAAGCCTCTGCAAATTCTACCTAACATTGTTGCGATTGAATATTCAGACAAATTATGTCGCTAAGACCATTCATCCATGTCATCCTTCTTGGCCTTCTTCCATTCTCTGTAGCAAGCCTTACAGACAGAAACTCTCCTTGATTGACCCTCAACTCCATCTTCACCCCAAACATCAGCAGCGCGGTCGAAAGCGATTCGCCGGCCTCCAATCTTTTTGTCAGCAAAGTTTTCACAGCCGGCCACATCACAACGGACTTGACCCACAAATTCCTCTTTCTTGTCCTTACCAGTTCGGCCGGCTGCAGCATCCGCTGCATCACGCTTCTTTCGAGCCTTGGACTTGAATCCCATGAAATACCCCGATATTATCCACAATTAGAAGGTTGCCTCGTCCCATTCGATATCGAAGGGACCTCCTACCTTTGCAATAGAGGCCCGCCTGTCCGGACCAACACCAACTGAGACTACAGGAATTCCACTTAACACCTCGATTCTATCTACGATATTTCTAACCTCATCCGGCATTGCATCATATCCTGTACCCTCTTTTCGACTACTCTCTGCCATACTAATCCAGTCTTCATCGGCTAATGCAGGGAAGCCAGGGTGTGTTTCGTAGACCGCGACACATCTTTCAACATCTGAAGCGCGTGTTGGGAAGTGTGTGATCGGTTTTCCATCTAATTCGTACCCAATACAGATTTTGATTTCGTCTAAACCACCTAAGACATCTAATTTCGTTACGACCAATCCAGTATATCCGCTAACTCTGTGCGCATCTTTGAGGGCTACAATATCTAGCCATCCGGTCCTTCTTGGTCGGCCGGTGGTAGTGCCAAACTCATGACCTACTTGCGCCATATGTTGGCCTGAGCCCTCTTCTAGAGAAAGTTCACTTGGGAACGGACCATTTCCAACTCTAGTACAGTAGGCCTTTGTAATACCAAAACATTCTGTGATATGACCTGGATGAATCCCCGCTCCATGGGTAGCATTTGCCCTGCCTACAACACTTGATGTGACAAACGGATAGGTTCCTTGGTCAATATCAAGTAACGCTCCTTGGGCGCCCTCTAGGAGTACAGTTTCTCCATTTCTTAGAGCCAAATCAACCATCAAACCAGTGGGCTTGATTGCATGGCCAAATCGATCTAGTATCCATTGTAATTCTGAACTCAATTCAGATGCTGTGATATCTTTATTGTAACCAACTGTTTCTAATTGCTTGTTCATTCGAGTTACGGTTTCATCAATCATTGTATGATCTGAAAGAATTTCTTCAATATCTGTGAAGCGAATTCCCACTCTTTCAATTCGGTCTCGATAGGCAGGACCAATTCCTCTTCCAGTTGTGCCAACCACCTTGTCTGCACTATCGTAATACTTGTGGAAAGGAAGTATCACACTGGCTCTTTCACTGATGAATAGTCTGCCCCCTTCCGGCTTTTCTCCGGTTAGACTCTCCCAACGTGAAAGCTCCTCATCTAGCACCCAAGGGTCGATTACCATACCATCTCCTAGAACAAGATTACATTCTTTCGATGTAACTCCAGAGGGTATTTGGTGAAGCTTCAAAGTAGTCTCTCCAACTACTATTGTGTGACCTGCGTTATTTCCACCTTGGAAGCGAACTGCCCACGTTGACAAAGGGGCAAGTTGGTCTATCGCCTTACCTTTGCCTTCATCGCCCCATTGGGCTCCTAGCACTACCGTCGCAGGCACCGTTGTGCTGTGCTTGACGGAGGGTGTATGAAACCATTGGTCAGCCAATGACTGTGAATTAAGACGATTAGTAGTTGGGAATGGATTATGAAGGAGAGTTAGGTCGGCGCGCCTGTATGGCTCAGCGGTTTCCAGAG
>DALV01000050.1 GCA_002496905.1 Euryarchaeota archaeon UBA105
TGTACATAATGCAAATACTGCCGCAGACCGACGGCCGATGACTGTGTTTGGCCGTGTTTTACGATTTGCTGCGAGTCTGCTACCTGGTTTCATCAAGGGGCCTATCGTCAGAAGATTGCAGACTAGGGGTGTAAATGTGTACAAGATGCCTATTCTGTCAAGCAAGGCCCCTGCAAAGAGGGCCGTAACTGATGAGCAAAGAGCTCTGTTGGCCGAAGGTGTAAATGTAGACTTGGCCTTACTAGAAAGGTCCACTGGGTTTGATTGTTCAAAGTGGATTCTTGAGTGATTTTCATTGGTGCTCGACCCATGCCTCTGTCCATCTATTATCAGCGGCAACGAGGAAATATGGATTGAGTACTTCTTCAACCAAGTCGTAGTCTAGTGTTTTTCCGTCTGGCCCGACTACTATTCCCCCCGCACCTGAGACGACAGCGTGCGCGGCGGCAATATCCCAACAGGAGGTTGGGCCGAATCTTGGGTAAAGATCGGCTCCACCTTCGGCTACAATGCAGGCCTTGAGGGAAGAGCCCATGCGGACTAATTCGTGTTCGCCGACGGCTGCCGCGAAGGATTCGTCTTTTTCTCCTCGATGAGAGCCGCTGGCGACTAATTTCACCTTACCTTCACTCGGTTGTACCATCATTGGCCCGGATCCTTCTGGCCCGTGTCGTTGAGATGTTGTCAGGGCCCCTCCATACCACGTGGTATCAGAAGTAGGGGCATGGACTACGCCAAACAGGGGTTTCCATCTTGAGCCGTTTCGTTGCATCAAAGCGATATTGACTGTAAACATACCATTTCTCTTGATGAATTCCTTTGTCCCATCTAATGGGTCCACCAGCCAGCATGTGTCGCTTGAAAGTGGGTCGCCTACTCTCCCTTCTTCCGAGACAATAGGTGTAGAATCGATTGACTGTAAGCCTTCAACTATTACTTCATGAGCGGCGATATCTGCTTTTGTAAGTGGAGATTCGTCTCCTTTCTGGGTGATTTCGAAGTCTTCTGCATTCTCATAGACGTCCATTATTGCCTCGCCGGCTTGGATTGCTATCTCAACGATTTTTTCAGGAGAAAATGACATGGTTGTCATCTAAAACACCAGGTTCAGAATTCTTGGAGTTCGTCTGAAGCTTTTTCCAGACTTTCTCTAGCCGATTCGGATAGATGTTGCATAAATGGGTCTTCGTCGCCTACGATGGTTTTCCATGAACTCATCGTACGTTGCCAGATTTCCTGTTCGGAATTCCACTCAAGCCATCTATCGACAAAGTCACAATGGCGTTGAACTTCTTCATCATCTTCAGACACCTTGCGAAGAATAGTGTTAGTCTGGGCGAGAATAATTCCGAATGGTGCATTCAATTTGTAAGTCGTAAATGGATTTCGTTCCTGCACCACTGTTAGGTGTTCTCGCCATAAGCCGAAGGTCACGTCATACATCCAACCAATTGAGAGGACGATTACCACAACCCCTGTGAATATTCCCAATAGGCCAAGATATGTCGGAGAAATCCCCATTACAGACCCCATTTCTTTGAATCTCCAGCTCGCTAATGGCCAAATTAACAAGGTCAAGGTTGTACACCAAAAACCCATAGAAATGAGAGTCTGGCTCTGCTGTATTCGCCAATATTGGCGCATGGCTGTCTTCTTGAGCACGTATGGGGCTCATTGCTATCCTCTTTCACGATTCCGCTTAGATGTCGGTGTTGTTCGATATATTCATCTCTAAAGCGCCGGACGCTGGGAGGGGCATCTAAGTGTACTTTCCTGGGCTTTGGACTGTGAAACAGATTGGATTAGATCTGAGGCGTGCATTTGGAAGTAAGCCTACAGAGCCGGTTTTCCTCATCACATATCACAAAGTGGCTACGGTATTGATTCGGAAAGTGATGATGGAGGTCGCTGAAAAGATCGGGTGGCGGTATACTAGTACGATGGGCGTTGCAGAAGATTTTCTGAAAAAAACAGATATGCTTCACGTGATTCATGGGACTGGAACTAAGGGTTTCTTCTCATCGGGAAAAAAAGGCATTCGGATTATTCGGGACCCTCGTGATGTGATAGTTTCTGGTTTCCTGTACCATCAGAGATGTTCTGAGAAATGGTGTATAAATTCTGATTTTACAAACCCCAGTCATCCATTTCCTCAAGTTCCTTGGCCTCTAGATGGTTTGGATTTAGCCACTAAAGAAAACTACGTGGCTAGTTTGGATGGGCTTTCATATCAAGAAAAAATTCGGTCATTGGATAGAGAAGGGGGTTTGATTTTCGAAATGGATGGTTTTGCTAAGATAACTATCGATGAAATGATTTCTTGGGAACAGAAAGATAGTGTTTTGACTATCAAGATGGAAGATTTGATTGGAGATTTTGATGGTCAATTTGAGAAGATTTTTCGTTGGTTGGAAATAGACGATGAATATATTGCAGGTTGCTTAGAGATAGCTGTAGCTCACGATATGAACAGGATGGGTGATGAGCAAATTGCCTCTAACCCCCATATTTCTACTGGGAAGTTGAGGAAATGGGAAGAATATTTCACACCTAATGTGTCAAAGGCTTACCAAGAACGGTTTGCCGACGCCCATGAAAAATTGGGTTATGAGTGATTTTGAAGATTTACTCTTCTTCAGTTTGGGCCGGTGGTGCCGAGAAATCATGTGTGTCACGGAAGTGAGCGATAACTCGTGGTTCTGTTGAGTTGGTTGGCTCGATTTCAGACATTGAGTCGATATTTATGAAGCGTCGTGGTGTTCCATGGCGGCTGCCGAAGTTAGAGTAAACTAGGTGTCTTGCCTCATCTTCGTCGGTGGCTACGACATCAAGAGAGTAGTTTTGCTCGGTCCTTCCGTTACGGAATGTACCAATGGCTCGGTATGCCTTCATGGCCTTCGCGACCCAAGTTCGTGTTTTAACCCAAACGGATAGCATTCGCGAAACCAGAATGATGTCGAAGTGGTTATGATTCGCCAATTATTCCCTCAAAATTGAAGTGCGGCAAAGGTGCGATTCTCCTCGATTGATGTGGTGGCAGAAGAAGTCGGCGTTGATGAGGCGTCGGAATCAACTCCGATGAAAAAGGAGGATTTGCTAACCCACCTCAATGCATTTCCAAAGGATCGTTTGGTCGAAGAAGTTGTTTCCATGTGGGAAGAATTGGGTGAATTAGAGCGTGAGCTTGCAATGGCCAGACAACGTGCGAGAGCACTCGATGGGGAATTGGTGAATGTGCGTTCAAAATCTGGCGGTCGTGCAGATTTGGCTGAATTGGAAGAAAGGTTTCGTGTGGCTGAAGCACGACGTAGTCAGTTGGAAACTATGTTGGCCAATGAGCAGGGTCGACGTAAGGACTTGGAAGAGGTTGTTGGTGAGGGTCGCGTCGATGAGTTGCGGCGAGAAAATGCTGCTCTTATTCGGCGTGAAGAAGAACATATGCTGCTAATCTTGGATATGGAATCTAAGATTGATCAATTGATGGAAGTTATTGCAGGGCTGCAAAATGAATCGGATTAGGAATTCATTGTTGTGATAAATTCTGTTAAGACTCTTTGAAGTTCGTCTGCATCATCAAATGATTCTGTTAGATTGCCAGTAATGATCCAATCTGCGCCGGCTTGTACTGCTTTTCTAGCTGCTTCGCCATCTCTTATTCCGCCGCCTACAACGAGAGTAAGGTTGCAGGAATTGCGGGCGGCTCGAATCAGTTCTTCACTGACAGGAGTTGTTGCACCACTTCCTGCCTCAAGGTAGAGAAGTTCGAAACCGTATGATTCTGCTGTCATGGCATAAGCCGATGCTCGTTCTGTTTGTCCAGCTTCAAGTAGGTCTGCTTTCCCTACTTCTCCCACTCTACCACCAGGCGCACAAACAACGTATCCCATTGGGAGAGTTTCAACCCCGGCCTGGCGAATGAATGGTGCTCCGGCTAGTTGTTCCTCAATGAGGAATTTAGGGGTCGTGCTATTCATCAGCATCATGAAGGTGATTCCGTCTGCTGAAGGAGATAGGGCGGCGGCTCCTGCTGGGAATAATACAATTGGCACGCTCCAAGACTCTTCATCAAGTTCCGAATCTTGGCTGGAGGCCCATGTGACTAACTCGAGTGCTTCTTTTATCGCGAGTACTGTGTTGTGGACGTTTTTCATATCGGTACCTGTTGATCCGCCCACTAACACCATGCTAGAGCCGGCTGATACCGCCGCCATACATCGTTTTGCGGCCATCTCTGGTGTTTGGTCGGCTGGATCAATGAGTATGGCATGCCTAGCTCCCATA
>DALV01000074.1:0-205 GCA_002496905.1 Euryarchaeota archaeon UBA105
ATTCTGAGGAATCCGTATGCCCCCATCTTCAACATGACACCAGCTAACAGCATTGAGCCGGCTGTTGGTGCCTGAACGTGAGCATCTGGTAACCAAGTGTGAACTGGTACGCTAGGCATCTTTGTGGCAAATCCAATCAATAATAGAAGCCAGACAAAGTGGCGCAAACCTTCTCCTGGAATCAAACCATTTCCAGAGGCCTGAG
>DALV01000074.1:523-2670 GCA_002496905.1 Euryarchaeota archaeon UBA105
CGTCATTGATACCAAGTCGAAGTGGTGGTCTGTGAGGCTTCCAGCAAGGCTTGCATCTCCTGTATGGAAGTACATCACAAGAATACCAATTAGCATCAGAACGCTTGCTGTGAAAGTATAGATGAAGAACTTCATCGAAGCATATCTGCGGTCGTCCCCACCCCAAACCAGAATCAAGAAGAACATAGGAATTAGAGTCAATTCCCAGAAGACGTAGAAAACGAATAAGTCGAGTACGACGAATACACCAATCAGTGCGCCCTCCATGACTAGGATTAGCGGGTGGAATAGATGTCCTTTCTTTGCATCCCATTCAACTAACATCGATATAGGGATTAACAGGGCTGTAAGCCATACCATTGGGAACGACAAGGCGTCAACCCCGACTACCCATCTTACTCCGATACTTTCCAGCAGATTTACTGAATCATTTTGGAATACATAATGACCTTGTGTGATATTTAGCCAATCGATATTACCAATTTGGCCGAGGAATAGCGCGGTTGTTATGGCGAAGATTGCCAGAGCAACTCCCATCGAAAGTGAGCGTGAAATCTTTCGAGTAAAATCCGCCATACTTGCAGGTGCGAGATATGGTAAAATCAACAGGGCTAAACCGACAGCAAGTGGTGTTAGGGTGATGAATGTTAGAGGATCTGATTGAATCAAGCGCTCACCCCCCAAATTAGAGCGAATATACACAGTGCCCCGACAGCAGCCATCAGAATGTAGTCGCGGGCACTACCGGTTGTTACTCTGCGAATTTGTACGGAACCGAAAACAGAATTGGATTCAATCTGCTTGACTACTCCATCGATTACATTGGCATCGAACCAAGCGGCGAAAGCAGAGAATGGAAGGATGGTCTTTCCTAGAACCCACTCGTATAGGTCATCGAAATACAGTCTATTCTGTAGTGCCTCGGCAAATTGTGAGTTTGCTAATTCATCGACATTCTGGCTACCAAACTTGCCAGATAGGCTGGTTAGCCAGTGAACTATTGGTGTTGCTTTCTCGCCTTCCTTGAGTGAACCACCGTATACTCGGGCGGCAAATATTGGACCAATGATGAATGAAAGCAGGATAGTGGTCCAGCCAATCATTCGGACTTGTTCATCCTCAGGTAGGAATGCATGCTCCAATTCGTAAATTACCTGATCGAAGAATGTGTCTTTGTGAATAGATAGGTGGTCAGCCTCTCCAGATAGCCAATCCACCATTCCATAGAGAGCAAGCCCGAATCCGCCTAGGGCGGTAATTATTGAGAGAATTACCAGCGGTGTCTTGATCCAAGGAGTCTCTTCATGGACGTGGTCTACGAGTTCGTTCTTTGGCTCGCCCGCGAAGGTCATGAACCACATTCGTGACATGTAGAATCCGGTCATACCGGCAGTTGCTAGAATTAGTATAGCTGGCCCTAGCAATGCGTCTGCTCCGTTGAAGTAAGCATACCATGTCTTTCCAACGATAATTTCCTTTGACCAGAATCCACCGATTAATGGAATTCCAATAATTGACATCGACCCGAACATCATCGCTGTTGCTGTTACGGGTAGTTTGCTCGCCAAGCCACCCATATTGCGCATGTCTTGAGGGTCGAAGTCATGGTCTCCATGATCTCCATGATGCAAGTGGTCGTGAGCATGGTGAACTTCGTGGATTACTGAACCGCTCGCCATGAACAGCATTCCCTTTGCCATGGCGTGATTGAAGAGATGGAATAGAGCACCACCGAAGATTAGAGCTCCCGCGTGATGTTTGTCGTTATTGAAGAACCAAAGTGCTGCTCCTAGTCCTGTAAATATGTAGGCCAATTGACTCATCGTGGAATATGCTAACACTTTCTTGATATCATTCTGCACAAAGGCGATTGCTGCGGCCATGAAGGCAGTAATTCCACCGACCCATGCAACGATTAGACCAAGGTCTTCCATTCCTGCCACGCCATGATGATGAACATCGACGAAAGGTACCATTCGAGCGACTAGATACAATCCAGCGTTAACCATGGTCGCAGCGTGGATAAGGGCCGATACGGGAGTTGGTCCTTCCATCGCATCTGGTAGCCATACGTGTAACGGGAACTGAGCCGACTTACCTACAGCTCCAATGAATAGCATCAGTAGTGCAGTTTGCAACATAGCAGC
>DALV01000084.1:0-3070 GCA_002496905.1 Euryarchaeota archaeon UBA105
CGCCGCAGATGGAATAAGCGAGGATAGAATTTTCCCTGGTGGATTATTACATGACAACAACGTTCTCTTGGCCGCACATCAGTACGACAACCAAGGCGGAATCTCTCGACTGATAACTTCTGGAACCGCAACCGCCAATGGTCAGGTTCTAGATCCAGGAATGGACGGCTGTTCGATAGATAGGGCTCCTTCGTCAACAGGTCAGGTAATCTATGCGATTGGAAGATCAGGACAAACAACAGGCCTGAACAGAGTCGATAGATTGGATAGTTCGGGATTGATTGCAAGTGGTTATGATGAATTGGCTGGACTAACCAGCGGTCGTGTTTTGGAAATAATCTCTAACGATACTCATGTATGGGTTACCTCAGCATTGGATTCTAGTTCATTTTACGGCTCTTCGATCCTTCAAGGAGAAATTCTAGCAAATGGTTCGGTTAGGTGGGAATATGGTTACAATTTCCAACAAGATGTAGTCAATGAAATGACCTTGGATGGAGAGACTCTGTGGGTAACCACAGCCGGCCGCGGACTCAAGGCGATTGACCTAAAGCAACGCCGCATAGTGTCCACTCCTCCCGCGCTTCACGCCCAGATGGATGGGATGATAATTGAGAATAACACAATGTATGTTGGACTAATGGGCAATGAAGGCTCAGCGGCCGGATTCCAAACCTTCGATACCCTAAGTCGGCAATGGAGCTATGGAAGTCTAATCGCCGGATTACCAAGTAATCTCGTGCGCGATTTCATGGTCTATGGAGACCATATCATGATAGCAACTCATGGTGGAATTGGAATGTACAATACCACCCGTGACGATTGGGACAATCCGATTACTACGATAGATGGATTGCCTTCTCCAATCATCACTCACTTACACTCAATCAATACTACGATTCAGGGCGGAGGTAAGGTTCTGGCTGGTGGTGCCGCTGGAGTTACCGTCCTGCATGAATCGAATCTAACAGTACTCACTACACTCGGATTCAATGATGGCTTGATGGGTAATACCGTCAGCGGCATTACCGAAGCAGGACCTATATCACGCGTCGTACAGAATCCTGATGGAACAAATTCCACAATTTATCATGACGCGGCGATATTCATTTCTCACAATGGCCAAGGTCCGACTAGACCAGGAGTAGCTGCTTGGGACTTGGCCACCGATATGGCTAATGGCACCTATAATATCGATATGATTCCAAGTAACGATGTTCGAGCAATTGTTGCCGATGATTGGGGAGTTCACGTTGCGACCGATGTTGCTCCTTTGGTACATTGGAATGGTAGCATGATGCAAATGGAGACAGGAGTTAGTACCAGTTCTCTACTATCTTGGCCTCCGTACGAAATGCATAGTGATGGCCAATATCTTGTAGTTATGAGTCCAAGAGGGCTTGATGTTGTAGATGTAGACGGAAGACATGAGGTAGTTAGTAACCGAGTGATAACCGGCCTTCAGGGAGGCCACATCGACTTCAGTGGATTCTATGCTGTAGGAAATGACGGCCTTCATGTCTACAAGCCGACTGTTAGTTTGCAAGAGACAGCAAGAGAAAATCAACGCCGTGCAGATCCGTTGACCTTGTTGTACAGTGGGCGAACATGGGATATCACAAATACAACTCACCCAGGAATGGCAACAGTACTAGTCACCCCTGAAAATCCTATTCAGATTCCTGAAAGCTCCAGCGCTTCAGCACCAGGAAAACTTCCAATGCATGTCGAAACTATGACCATGTTAGCACCTCAAAGAGGTGCATGGGTTTGGGCTCGCTCAACTTCCCTAAACTATACTGGAAGTTGGGATTTAGCCGCCAGTAATGGAGGAATACAACAGGCCTTCCAATCGGCGATATCTGCGGTAGGTCCTGGCACATCGTCTGCGATTTTACACGTCCAAATGCAGTCTCCTCAAGATGGAGCAATGCAGGTTCGTATAACCTACGATTGGGAACGAATCGAGGTTCCAACCGTAATTACCAATTTAGTCGATAGACCAAATGATGGCGGTGGTGTAATCGAGGCCTCTTGGTTACCAGCAGAAGATGCTGCATGGCATGCCTACAGGTTGTATGTGTGGGATTCAACCGCTGACCCATTATGGGAGCCAACTCAAGAGGACTTAGATTCATTCTCTACATACACTAGGTCGGGCTTATGGTCCCGCACAAATGCAACCATAACAAGAGCGGACAATGCTGGTGTAACGGAAGAATTGCGGGATGATCGCCAATACCGTGCAGCAGTTGTAATTGAATACGCAGATGGATCATTGGGCGTTCCAATGACATACCCACAAAATATTACTCCAACAGACGAGGTTCCAGCCGCTCCGGCTTGGATGACCGCAAATCCAGCTTCGGGTGGGGCGGCTGGTACCATTTTCCTAGAATGGGCTGCCTGTACTGAACTTGACCCGGATAGAGTTAGGATTTGGGCCGTGCAACAAGAAATTACCAGCGTAGTCGGGCTTTCAGACCCATTCGAATTCCATTGGAGTACTGGGAACACAACCGCCTTGCAATTAGAAGGTGGAGTTCCGTATTGGTTTGCAGCGGTGTGTGTAGACGAAGCAGGACAATCTTCAATCAATAATGCCACAATAATTGGTCCAGTGGTTACCGCAGGTGGCCTCAATGATGGAATTCCGCCGATGCCGATTACTGGAACAACAGCCATCGACGTGCCGAACGATGAAGGCGGTAGAATCAATGTCTCTTGGGATGCAAATACTGAGGAGGACTGCACCTTCTACACAGTATATGTTCTACCAGCCTCCGGCTTCCAACCCCCTTCAACGGTTGATGGTTGGCCCGTTGCAGGATATACAGATAATTGTGAAACGACTTCAATCATCATTGATTCTTTGGGCGAAAGTCGTCTAATCGATGGAATAGTCTACTGGATTGGAGTCGTAGCCTTTGACGATTGGGGCAATGGTGACGTCGACAACGTACTCGTCGTAGATGCTACCCCTGAGGCTGATTTCGACGGAGAAGCAATACCTCCAGATCGAGTCACTGGACTCGATGCGTGGGATTATCCAGAAGATGACGGTTCAGCC
>DALV01000084.1:3483-9415 GCA_002496905.1 Euryarchaeota archaeon UBA105
ATTTGGGAATCCTGCAGTGAAAACCCATCTGATTGTGGTTTGGTAGTCATTAACCAGCGTCAGTTTGGAGCCAACTTCCAATTAGAATATACTGCAGAAAGTGCTCTTTATGGAAGCTCTGTAGATACTTTAGAAGTAGGTCCAATCCAATCTATGATTCCTCTCTATGTCACTGTAACTATTCATGATATATCTGGAAATGTGCACCTAAGTGGCTTATCGGAACATATGGTCTTAGTTACTCCAATGGATAATCGCGGAGATGTATCTCCGCCCGACCGAGTCCAAGCTCCGGTACTCAGAGATAGGCCAAATGATGCTGGAAATGCGATGTTTGTAGAATTCCCATCAAGTGACGCCTCTGACATCGCAGAATATTGGATTTACGCGGTAATCGATACCCCGGTTCTGTTGCAAAGAACCGATGACCTACAACCCGCAATGATCGTTGATAGAGAACAGGACCTTCCAGTCCTACTAACCGAGTTCTCAGCCTATGGTGATGACATTGCTACACCATTGGTACCAAACCGTCGAATCTATGTTGCAGTGGTTGCAGTTGATTCGTCAGGCAATGCTTGGACGGACAATCTCGCCAGTACTTGGATAGAACTTGCAGACGAACTATCCGCAGACCCGTGTCCAGAGTGTCCAGATGTTAGTGGAATTAGGGCCAGTTGGAATGCTGCAGGTTCTCTAATAGAGGTAACCTGGGATAATGCCGAGGATCCAATGTATGCAAGTTACTACGCCTTTGTCAGCCTAGAATCGTTCGATGACACTAGAAACGCTTCGCTGGTTAAGTCTGGTATGAGAGATACGATATTGATTCTCAATGAATTCAATGGTGAAATGATTGACCGTGAAGAGACATATTGGATTGAGATTGTAACCTACAATGGAGAAGTTCACACATTCTATGCCGACCCAGTAGAAGTTCCACCTTGGGAAGAATCCAGCTTTGGTACTACCCAACCAGGCGATGATGCCGCAGGTGAGTCCTGGGTCGATAAAATACTAGCAGGCGACATGAACATGGTAATCATTGCACTTTCAGTAGTAATGTTCCTAGTCGGTGCAATGATGTTCATCAGGCCAAGAGGAGATTCTGCTCCTGAGCCTTGGGAGATGGGCGCCCTAGAAGTCGAGTTGGAAGAGCAAATGGAGCGGGAGGCGGCTGGCCTTACCGATGACGAAGACTTCGGTGCTGAAGAATTGGAAATTGATGGCGGACTAGTCGCTAATGCTAGGCGCAAGGAAGACGATTCTTCAGATGAAAGCAAGAGCGATTACACCGAGACTATGGCTGGTGCAGGAGCCCCATTGGAAGAGGAAGTAGAGTCAACACCATCCGCAGATAGTGGCGTTATGGACGAATTACTAGGGGATGAAGAAGAGTTAGACCTTGGGGACCTCGATGACATGGCAGACGACCTGAACTTCGATGACTTGGATGAAGAAGAATCAGAAGACGATGATATTGACACATCTTTCTTAGACGAAATGCTCTGATTGTGCTAGCATCGGGTTGAAGCCCTATTCATCTATCGAGGTCTATGGATGGCGATCCCCGTTCCGAGGTATTCACCACCATCGCTTGGGATGGAGGTTCTCGGCTATTAGCAGCCGACTTGCATATTGCTCGTCTTTTCCGACACGCTGAGAGATTAGGATTCAATCTTCCAAACAAACTAACAGAACTTATTTTCGAAGCGCTCAGTAAGGCAGATATTCCGGGCGAATCAGTGGTTGGAGAAAATCAGGCGCCATTTTTGATTAAGATCGGAGTCACTCCGAATGGCGAAGTCAATTTAATTCCTAGAGTAAACGGAAAATGGCCCAATCCAATGAGAGCAATTAGTCTTGCAGCACCTCGATGGGAGGGTTCAGTAAGAGGAACTAAACACGGCGATTGGCAACCATATTTTGATGCTCGAGAGGTAGCGAAAGAGCATGGAGCGGATATATCCCTTCTATTCGATAGAGATATTCTAGTTGATGGAGATAGGTGTATGCCTATTTTGCTGGATAACGATGGAGTTGCTTACTATCCAAAGCCCTCGGAAGGTGCACTAGAATCTGTTACTCTAGAACAAATCAGAGAAGGTATCGAGAGTGCTGGAGTACCAGTTAGGGAAGCTAGACTGACTCTACCAATGTTGCTACGGGCTTCTGAGATGATAGTCTTAGGAAGTGGCTTAGGTGTTCAGGCATTAGGTGAAATTGATGGAAGGCAAATTGGTCAACCAAATGGTAGATTGTATCAAGCGGCCTACAACACTTGGATGAATCGATTAAAGACCGCATGGATGAGATTAGAAGATTTGGAGGGCTGATATGCGAGTAATTGAACGTACAGAGGATAACTCGCATGAATCTCCTCTAATTTCCATGTTGCAGGCTAGAACCCGTGAAGGAGATGAATTGCTTCTTCATTCAGGTGGGCCTGTAACTGACCTGTCACAAAAGTCCATGCTTCCAGCCTTGGATAGCATTCGCTTTCTTTTCTTCGAACCGTACGGAGAAGATGCCCCAACAGGTTCTGCGCTTAGTGGTGAAATATACCTAGGAAATCCTCCTCCGCTGAACTTAGTTCGTCAGCGACTAGTAGAAGGGCGATGGCATACAGAAGAGGAGTATAATCCAGCAACATTAGAGCAAGCCTTGTCTATTGTCGCTGAGCATGAAATAGAAGTAGAACTGAATGAACAACACTCGATTACTCCAGGTGGATTCGCTGGCTTACTTGGATATGATTTAGGTCGTTGGTCAAATTCTATTCGATTGGCGAATACACCTGAACCTGGTACGCTACTAGGCGTTTTGTGGCGATGTGATGCATGGTGGATACACGAACGTGCTAACAATCAATTGCGATTAATTGCGATTGAGGGGCATCAATGGTTAGAGCAAGAATCACCCAAACTTTCGGATTTACAAATGCCATCCAAACCAGAATCAATAGTGCCCGATAGCGAGAGCGATTCTGAACATGCCAGAAAGGTCGAGAAAATCCGTGAATCGATTCGTGGCGGCCACCTCTATCAGGTGAATTATGGCCGCAGATGGCAAGGTGAAATGTCTGGTCAACCGTGGGATACATTCCGAAGAATGACCCATTCTAATCCCGCTCCTTTCTCCTCATGGCTGTACTTAGCAGATCACGGCTGGGCAGTCGCCTCAGCCTCTCCTGAGAGATTGATGCGCCTTGAATCTGGAATTGTCTCAACCAGACCAATAAAGGGAACGAGGGCAAGGGGAAAGAACGAGAAGGAAGATTCTGCTCTAAGGTTAGAATTAGCATCATCAGAAAAAGAAATGGCCGAGCACTTGATGCTGGTAGATTTGGAACGGCACGACCTTTCTTCTGTTTGTCAGAGTGGTAGTGTACATTGGTCTGACTGCCGAATTGAAGCTTTGGCAAATGTGCAACATTTGGTTTCTGGGGTGGAGGGAAAAATTAGTCCTAACAATAGTGCTGGAAAATCTTTGGCTGCCCTATTCCCCGGTGGATCAATCACCGGTTGCCCAAAGGTTGTGACTATGGCAGCCATCGACCAACTAGAGGGTTCGCCGAGAAGTGCTTGGACAGGATCAATCGGCCATCTCAACCAAAGCGCTGGACAGGCCGATTGGAATATCCTAATTCGAACTATGGAGGCTCGCAGTGGTCCGGAATCATGGTATGCTACGGTTCAAGCAGGTGGAGGCGTTGTAATCGATTCAAATCCTGCCGACGAGGTCGAGGAAGCACGCTGGAAGGCAGCTGCAGTAACCGAAGCGACGTGGGGATTCCGAACTGGATTCAGTAGTGAAGAATTGCCCGAGAGGGAAGTTGGCATACTTCCTCTTCCCAAGGTCAAAGGAGCATTGGGTAGAATATCCCCTGGACTTCCAAAGAAGTCCGGTTTGGAAATTGATTATCACGTTCTCTTAGTGGACAACCTCGATTCCTTCACAAACAATATCGCAGAATCGCTACATCGGCTCGGAGCAAAGGTGACAATCGTTGAGGGCAGACCAGTTGAAAAAATCGATACAAAAACTCAAGTCAACACTTGGTTAGACATTTACCGTCCTACACATATCATAATTGGACCGGGTCCTTCTCGCCCAGAAGTTTCTCCTCTAAGCATGGAAATTGCCCACAGAGCCTTGCAAAACAGATTGAAAATCCTGGATGCCCCAATTCCAATACTTGGTTGGTGTTTGGGTCATCAAGCAATTGGTCTTGCAGCAGGATGGAATCTAATTGAATCTCCTCTAGGCGCAGTTCATGGAGTACCATCAAGAATCATTCATGACGGCTCAGGTCTGTTCCAACATGCCTCAGAGGAGGTTGTAATGATGCGCTACAATAGCTTGGTTCTAGAGGCGACGAATGAGGACCTCATAGCAAACTCATGGGATGAATCTGGAAGTCTGATTATGGGGTTAAGTCATCCTTCTCTTCCAATAGAGGGAGTTCAATTCCACCCTGAATCAGTCGGCAGTCCAGATGGACTAGCCTTGCTTAGGTCATTCCTTAATTTCTCAAACAAAGTTACCAAGTTTGAGCCCAACAAACAGGTTAGACGACCGTAGCGTTGAAGGAGCGATGTTCGCTGGCAAGGTTGACGTCTATGCCAGTCTGTCGCATGTGCACCCAAAACTACCCGAACTCTCAGTTCGTTAGTGGTAATGGCCCCCGCTACCAGGTTTGCGTTCGTTGTGCTACCGAGAACGATATGTTGGCAGAAGGTGAGGAAACAGCGCTATACTCAAGCGAGTTAGTTCGAGCACGTTCAGCACTGTTCGCTCGCCGCTTCAGGCCGTGGGGTTTTCTTCTTGCAGGTTGGTTACTATTCTTCTCATTTGGAACGGGGATCGAATTGTGGTCAAATCTACTTCTGGGCACTCTAATTATTGGGACTCTAGCGACTCCAGTGCTCCACTTCATGGGCTCGACAAAATTCCGAGCCGAACTCGCGGCACTGACTCCTTGATGGAAAACTATCCAAAAAACAGCCCGAATCAGGCACGGGAACTCTTGATATAGCCACGCAATGGCTGACAAATTAGAGGGAACGGTGGGTTCCCTATGAAAGCCCGTGAGATTGGATGCGTAAAAGAGGAGGAGCAAACGAAGTAATACAGTATTTCCACAAAAGCCTCAAATGCAGCTCAGTGCTACGTTTAGAGTGGTTGTGGAAAGAATACCTAGTGGGCTCCCAAATAGCATCCGTAACTCCCGGAAGAATTGGCTTCGCGCAAGGACGAGCGCGAGCATTCACCGGAAAGAGAGAACAGCGGGTTCTCTGAACTGATATTTTGGAAGTGAAAAGAAAATGCAGAAAACAAAGAATACGAGCATGATGATTGCGCTGCTCCTTGTTTTGATGGCCGGTTCCGTTGGCGTTTCAGCCGATGGTTCTGACCCACTCGACCCCTCTGATGGAGGAGCCGACTGGGACGGAGACGGTCTGACAAACGCAGAGGAGACAGCTGAAGGCACGGACCCCACCAACCCCGACACCGATAACGATGGTCTACCGGACGGTTGGGAGGTTGCGTACGGACTAAATCCGAACTCGGCTAGTGACGCTAACGCGGACCCAGACGGTGACGGATTGACGAACTCTCAGGAGTACGCGTCCGGTACCAACCCCAACTCGGCAGACACCGATGGTGATGGGCAAGATGACGCCAACGATCCGTTCCCGAACGACCCTAACAACGGGTCGATGTCGGATTCGGATGGCGACGGTATCCCCGATGCGTACGATCCGGATTACGGTGACAACGGAGAGGGTACTGGAGACGGCGGAACTGACGGCGGTGGAGATTCCGACCAAGACGGACAAGGACAAGGTCAAGGACAGGGTCAAGGACAAGGTCAAGGACAAGGACGAGGACAAGGTCAAGGCCAAGGCCAAGGCCAAGGTAACCAAGG
>DALV01000007.1 GCA_002496905.1 Euryarchaeota archaeon UBA105
TATCGCAAGCGGTGGAGAGGTTCTCTGGGCAGGACCTCGCGCACCTTCTGAATTAGCCAGTGAATTTGATGGCAAGAGGGTCGAGGCCGCAGAGAAGATTCGCGACTTCGGCGGTTCTGGCCTATATCCGTGTGATATGGTTGTAGCCTGCAATATCGCAGACCTATCTCGCACAGACCCATTCCCTACTCCATTCGTTACTCTTTCATTCGACCTAGAGACAAGCGTTCAACACAATACGATACTTTGCGCAGCGGTTGTAATTGCAAGAGAAGAATCTCGAACTGAGCACGAGTTCCGTGGTTCAGAAAAAGAGATTTTGGAAGGTATGACCAGACTTGTTCGAGATGAAGATCCAGATTTCATCACTGGATATAATATCGATAATTTCGATCTACCTAGGATTATTGAACGCGCTGAGGAAAATGCAGGAAAATCAAAATTTGAACAAGCCGCATTGTGCGGCTGGGGAAGAGTTCCAGCGATTGAGAGTGAATCAAAGCGGCTTAGCCCAGACCGAGCTAGAAATCGAGTTTGGCGATTAACTGGTCGAATACCAATGGATGCTTGGTGGCAGGTTCGCCAAACCCTCCGTCCTGAGAGAGAATCTCTTCGCTTTGTTGCAAACATGCTGTGGCCAGAGTCAGAAGATAAACAAAAACTCGACATCGATGCAAGCAAAATGGATGAGGAATGGGCTGCTAGACCAGATGAAGTAATGGAATATTGTGTCAGAGATACCCATCTTCCTCTCGATATACTCGGTCACTTACAATCGGTAGAGCGTAAAGAAGCCCTAGCGGCGGTTGCAAACACTACGGTTGAGACCGCCGCAGCCGGAACCACCAGTCAATGGATTGACTCACTGGTTATTCGCCTAGCAGACAAAGAAAAAATCGCAGTTCCAATGACTCAATCCGGCCCACGTCGCCGCGACCAAATCGCTGGAGGCTATGTCCACGAAGTCGAGCCAGGAATACATCCATGGGTGGCTGTACTCGACTTCAAATCGATGTATCCATCGATTATGATTTCACAGAATATATGTTCCACAACTCTAGTTAGAGATGGAACTGAAGAAGATTCGCACAATGTATCCCCTACAACTTCGACAAGATACGTTTCTTCAGATGAGCGTCGAGGCTTAGTGCCTCGTTTGTTGAGTGAATTAATGGAGCAACGGGATTATCACAAATCCGAGTTGAAAAAGGCTAGAGAATCTGGTCAAGAAGAAGCCGCTTTCCTTCACGACCAATTACAATATGCGGTTAAGATTCTGATGAATTCTTTCTACGGAGTATTCGCCTCCTCATTCTACCGTTTCACCCATCCAGATTTGGGCGCGAGTATTACTGAATGGGCTCGACACAATATTCGCACGATTATCAATAATGTCGAGACCGACGGACACGATGTTGTATATTCGGACACGGACTCAATTTTTGTCAAAGCACCCGTTCAGCCAGATTCGCCGATTAATCGACCCCCGGAGAACTCCTTGGTCTTTGAAGACTGGAAAAATGCTAGGAAAGAGACTTTGTATTTTGGCAATTCACTGGCTGATAGATTCACCAAAGAAGGTGCTGAATTAGAATTTGAGACAGCCCTCTCGGCCTTCTTTTCACATGGAGCGAAAAAGCGCTATGTCGGCCGAGTAGTTTGGCCCCGTGAAGAGATGTTGATTCGAGGCTATGAGGTCCGTCGCACGGATTCATTCCGCCTCCTAACCAGCACCATGACCGAGATGTTTGAATTGATTCTATCTAACGAAGAATGGTCTGCTGTAGAGATGTCAAAATCGGTAATTGATGATATCAGGGCAAAACGGGTAGAAGTGGCTGACCTTGTGATTTCTAGATCATGCAAAGGAAGTCTAAGGAGGGATGGAACTGTGGATTTCCATAAGACCTACAAGAATCCAGATTCCCTACCTTACGTGCGCGCGGCTAGACAAAGAATAGAGGCGGGACTTGGGTTCACACCTGGTATGAAAGTAGGTTGGATAGTAACCAACGGGAAAACATCGCCTATGACAGTTCAAGCTTGGATGGTAGATGAATTAGGCGTAGAACCTCCCGAGTACGATCCAGAGTTCTACGCTAAGCGATTGGCAACTGCACTAGGTAGAATTACCGAAGCCTTTGGTTGGAACGAGAAAGAATTACTGCAAGGCACTAGACAACAAACTCTCTTTGATTTCTAGGGATTACGGGAATCCGTAGGGTTGATGACGACCACCATCACACCCATGACCATGAGAGGAGCGGGTGGATTGGCCCCGATGGTCGTATTGCTATTGCTCAGCGCGGCATTTGCAGGATGTTTGGAGACCTTCAGTTTGAATGGATCTCCAAGTGCAAAAATGAGTATTGACCCTGATGGGTCAGTGCGTGCCGGAGATTCGGTTACCTTCAGCGCAGTAGGCTCTTCTGACCCAGACGCAGATGCTCTAACCTTCACATGGGATTTCGGTGATGGAAACCTCGGTGAGGGATTGACAACCAGCCACTCCTATTCACAAGCGGGAGAATATATGGTAACTCTAACCGTAAGCGATGGAAATTACGAGACATCTGTTAGTGACACAATTTCTGTAATCGACTCCTCAGCTAGGGAACCCAAAGCAGAGATAACTTCTGCAAAGGACGATGATTGTGATGGTGAGGATGCACCTGCAGGCTCCTTTGTACTAGTATGGGTGTGCGAGGACAAGGAAGAAAATGACAGAAGCATCACTGTAGAAACTTCAGTCACATTAGATGGTTCTGAGTCATGGGCAGGATGTAATCCAGATAATTCGGATTGTTACGCAGAAGAATATCTTGTTTCTTGGGAATGGGATTTGGACTTAGACACCGACTCCGATGAAGATGGTGATCCAGAGAACGATGTCGATGCAACTGGAGAAACCGTCACTCTCGAAGATATGCCGGCCGGTTCATGGGACATCAAGTTGACAGTTAAAGACAACAATGGCCTAACGGACTCTGACGAATCAACTCTCTACATTAACTACAGAGGGACCTGGACTGACTTTGTCATTGACCGAAGATATCAGGACCCGGTAATCATGACTTGGGATTACCCGGTAACCTACGATAATGATGGACAGAATAAGATTCGATACCTAAGGACCAAACTAACCTACCCTGCAGAGGATGGTGACCAACCATTTGGCGGGGTTGATACTGAGAACAAACTCGACCTATTCATCTTCAATGAGACCGATGAAGAGGTCGCGAACACTACCGGCGTTGGGGATGATAACAGAAACGCCGGTGACTGTCAATCGGATGACCGCTGTGTTTGGCTGGTAATTGGTGGCTCAACAGTAAGAGGATTTGAGCCTGGCACTTGGACCGTCGACCTGCAGAATGAGAAAACGCACAACACAGAGGTCAAGAGTTTGATAATTGAATTGCAATATCGATGAACTGCGACGAAGAATTAACCCTCTAATTCAGTTGAATTGACGCCTCCCCTATGGGGAGAGATTCAAATAGGCAT
Source organism: Euryarchaeota archaeon UBA105 (assembly GCA_002496905.1). Lineage (GTDB taxonomy): Archaea > Thermoplasmatota > Poseidoniia > Poseidoniales > Thalassarchaeaceae > MGIIb-O1. The sequence goes on from DALV01000007.1 coordinate 3,508, forward strand.
CATTGGTCGGCGGGCCACACTTAGAGGTGGATATTATGAGTTCACAGTGGGAAGATAAGAGCAAGCCGCACCTTAACATCGTGTTTATTGGACACGTAGATCATGGAAAGTCAACAACCGTAGGACGTTTATTACTAGATACAGGTCACATCGAAGGTCACGTTATCGAAAAGAACGAAAAACTCGCTGCTGAGGCAGGTAAGGCTGGATTTGGTCTTGCTTACGTTATGGATGGTCTGAAGGAAGAGCGCGAGCGTGGTATCACTATCGATGTCGCGCACAAGGAGCTTTTCACTCCAAACTATTACTTCACAATCATCGATGCTCCAGGGCACCGTGACTTCGTGAAGAACATGATCACAGGAACCAGCCAGGCTGATGCCGCTGTTCTACTATGTGCGGCTAACGATGGTGTTAACGCGCAGACTCGTGAGCACGCTTTCCTAGCAAAGGTTCTGGGAGTCAAGCAACTGATTGTTAACGTCAACAAGATGGACATCAGTGGTGTAGACTACTCCGAGGACAAGTACAATCAGACAGTGACAGAGGTAGATAACCTACTCAAGCTATCAGGATTTAATCCGGCTGATGTACCAAAGATTCCTTGTTCCTCTTTCAATGGAGAGAATCTATTCAACAAGTCTGACAACATGCCTTGGTACAAGGGACCTACTCTATTCGAAGCAATTGATGGAATTCAGATGCCTCCAAAGCCTGTTGACAGGCCACTCAGGCTACCTGTACAAGACGTCTACAAGATTAGCGGAATTGGAACTGTGCCAGTCGGTAAGGTAGAGACTGGTGTTCTAGAAAGAGGCAAGACAGTTGTATTCAACCCAAGCCAGAAGTCTGCTGAAGTAAAGGACATTGAGATGCACCACACCAGCCACGCAAAGGCTGAGCCTGGTGATAACGTTGGATTCAACGTTCGTGGACTAGCAGCTAACGACATCCGAAGAGGAGACGTAGCAGGTTACGCGGACAGCGAGCCAATGTTCGTACGTCACGATGAGACATTTGTTGGCCAGATCCAACTTATGGAGATTCCAAAGGCAATTGGCGCAGGATACACTCCTGTATTCCACGCACACACTGCACAGGTAGCAGTTAGATTCGTAGAACTTCTAGAGAATTCCAAGACTAAGGAAGCAAACCCACCGTTCCTAAAGACCGGTGACGCTGCTCTAGTTCGCTTCGCTCCAACAAAGCCAATGGCAATTGAGCAAATGGATAAATTCCCTGAATTGTCAAGATTCGCTATCCGTGACATGGGTAAGACCGTGGCTGCTGGCGTTTGCTTGAAGATTGACAAGAAGTGAATTTGGTAACATAGGCTGAGGACTCGGAGAGGGTACTATGGCCGTTATCACCAAAATCAAGCTGACTGGTGAAAACCACGAAGATGTCGACATGGTATGTGGGCAGATTAAGGCAATTTGTGACGAGACAGGCGTTGACCTACGCGGGCCAATTCCCCTCCCAACTCGCAAATTGGTAGTTCCATGCCGCAAGAGCCCAGATGGCGAAGGCGCTGAAACATGGGATCATTGGGAAATGCGAATTCACAAGCGACTTCTGGAACTTGTGACATCTGCTGCTAAGGACGAAAAGGCACTACGCCGAGTCCTGCGCTTAGACTATCCTGACTCGGTTACAATCGAGTTGTCTCTAAGGCACCTAGGTTGATTCCATCACTGGAACGCTTCGTCTTTTGCTAGACTCCCCATTGGGTCCCAAGCTGGAAGTACGACTGGTTCAGTCATCATACCGGCCTTCATATCCTCAGAGAGATATTTGCTTGGACATGCAATCTCGAACATGTGTTCGTCGTACCATGAATCGTTCATCGTGTAGAATCCCTTTCTGCCAGATTGCTCAGCTCCCCATGAATTTTCAACACGCCACCTTCGTGGTTTTCCATCTACTACATCGACACCGGTAAACAGCATAGCGTGTGTCATCATAGTCTGGCTATACCTAAGTCGGTCGGCTTTATTCATGCCAAATTCAGCGCCGTATAAGGCTCCGAAATCGAATAACTTGGCGTCCCAAAGTCCTCTCTTTCGGTGCATTTGCTTCCCTACATCACACCCCATCCAAACAGGTAATCCATCCTCCAATAGGCTCTGAGTGATGCCTTTCATCTCCTCACTTGGAACATTCAGATAGACCACCGGTGGTCCTCCAGTAACATTTTGCAAATAGTCAACAGTATAGGTTTGGTAGTAGTCGTTCCTTGGATCGTTTACGATGCAAACATAGTCTTCCCAATCGATTTCAACGAACTCTTTCGCGAATTCTTGAGGAGTCATTATTCCTCTACGATGTAACTTGCCGTCTTTGTCCTCCCATTGCCAATCGAACTTTTCTGGCGGAGTTCCCAGATGGATGCAAAGAATTCTCCAGATGTCTGCAAGCCGCGAATCTTTGTGCGCACGAGCCTCTGCAGTACTACCACCGGAATCGAGGATTTCACGAATCTCACAAGCTCCTGTTCTCAATATGTCCTTGAGATTTGCATTCATGTAGCGAGTACTGGATGAAGATTTAGATTCAGGATAAGCCGATTTTGGAACTAGTCCGTGCTTTCTAATCAGATTCATCGCCATATTCCATTGCCCACCATCTCCTATTGGGTCACCTAGTAGGAAACCGATTGTGCGGTCATCGACAGGGCGGTCGGCGGTCTCAATAATCGCTTCATAGAAGTGGTTGGCCCGCTCAAATTTGTCCCAGAAGTGAATGTGAGCCTGACTAAATTCGAAATTTTTCACATTCATCTTCTTCATTGTGCTTGGCCGAAATAAGTTCAATGTAGCGAATAGCCAACAACGGCCGCTTCTCTTTTGATGAGTCACCTTCCATTTGTCCAATTTAATTGAGAATGAAAAATCGATTTCTTGAACTAAATCTCTATCCAAAGCCACTTCCAACAATTCGTTGTTTGAGACCGCGTTTTGAGCTAATTTCGCTGAGGGGTCAGCATCGAATGTTTTGCGTAATTCTTTTACTCTATTTTTGCTAATCATCTTACCCATGGCCATGCACCGCAGGTGTTACCTCGTTGAAAGGCGCTGGATAATCATTGGCGCGTGTTCAGAGTGGCGCAGCAACTGCCAATCCAGCGGCGATTAGAGTCTCTGCAATCAGGCTTGGACAAGACTCCACATCGCCTTCGACCAATGTAATCTCCGAACCATCTTCGGCGATTATTGGGTCTGATAAATCTTGTAGAATTCTAATTCTCATCAAATCTCCACCAATGGTCTCTGAAACACTGATTTCTTCTGGCGGATGAGGGTCTGCACCTGTTGCTCGATCAGGAAACCCATCCATTGCCCGAATCCGATCTTCCTCGTCAAATTCTGGATCGTCCCAAGTTTCGTTGGGTTCGGCCATAGGGGCTGGAGGTGGAGATTGTAGTTCTGGTTCAGGAGTAGGTTCAGTGAACTCGGTAAGAGAAGCATCTGGGCTAGGTGCCGGAGGCGAAGCGGAGTTAGTTCCTCCATTACTTCCGTTGACTAATTCTTTCCAAGCGACATCGTGCTTGTATTTGTCAACCAAGTGACCCAGACTCTGATAGTAGGCCCTCTCGGTAGGGTCATGCCTCTCCCAATCTATTACGCTGAGGTGTTGTAAGGCTGCTGCGGCCTCAGCTCCTCCGCCTTTCATCAGATTGACTAAAACCGCGTGCTGGGTAAATGCGTTCAAGCGGATACGTGTTAGGTCGGTCACCAATGTTCTGACATTGCCGAGCCTACGAGTTTGCAATTGCGCCTTTGCTGTCATTCCTTCGGATTGAACAGTCTCAGAGAGTTCGGCTTCCAAACTCGCGGTTAATTGGCCTACAGAAGCCCAGAAGTCCGGTAATGGAAGTTCTACTGGGCCGGCAGATGACTTCTGCTTTCGAGCCACCTCAAAGAGGGCCTTTTCGACCGCCTGTAGTTGGTTTTTGCTTAACCTCATAGCCTCTGCCTCCATACTCCCGAAGCGGTTCGTATGGGAGCGTGCCGAGTCGCTAAATCAACCATTCCGTCAGACTCGCTGCTGTGCCCACATAGAGTGCGGTTCGAGCCGCTGGAATCAAGAGGGTATTGCGCCTCCGATATTGTGCAGGTGTACCCGAGTGGTCAAAGGGGGAGGGCTCAAGATCCTCTGCGTAGTGCTTCGCAGGTTCAAATCCTGCCGCCTGCACCAACTTATTCCCACTTCTCTGTGAACTCCCAGTTGTAGGCATATTCGTTGAGAGAGAAAGCCTTGTTTTCTGTACGCCACTTCTTCTCTTCCATTTCGGCTGCTAAGTTTTTGTTGTCTTCTTCTAGCCAAGTTAGCCATGCCTCAAGGCACCTAACTAACAAGTCTAGTATGTCGTCTTGTTTTCGTTCCATAATCAGATCGGAATCAACGTAACACAAACCTTCGGTCCACTCAGGGTATTTCAACCGCTTGGATAAATTGCTTGAGGAATTCGATTGTTCCAGAAGTTCCTTTTTGTCGCGTAATAATATCCGCAGCCTCAGCTACTCCGTCATGTTCGTTATTGACCGCTACTGCAAATCCACATAAGTCAAACATTGGAATATCGTTAGCTGCATCGCCCACCGCGATAACCCTCGATGGGTCAATGCCTCTCTGTTCCAAGGCAAATTCTACACCTGTGCTTTTGTCAAGGCCAGGCGTGCAAATATGGATTGCGAATCCGGTTGGCACAATCGATAATTCGTTATACTGAGAGCCTGCTATTGCATCTCTAATGGCCTCGTAATTATCAACTTCTTTCAAACACCATTCGGTTTCTCGCCAGCGGTTTGACTCGATTCCAGCAGGATCTAATCCATCAATTTGGCTGGCCAACCAATTCGCGGCCTCACGTGTCCGCTTTCCATCTGCAAGAGCGCGAATTGGAAATCCGGCATGTGTGTCCCACACCATTCCCCCATTTTCTCCGACTACAAATCCGGACACAGCCAAGCTTTGCTGAATCGGAGTCACGTTGGGTAGAGTTCTCCCACTTGCAAGTGAGATAGTATATCCGAATTGTTCGATTTTTCTAATTAGAGGAATTAATTCTTCTTGGAAGCCTTCGATATCTAGTAAAGTTCCGTCAATATCGAAGATAATCATCTCGAAGTTGCTCAACTCGGGTAATTCCACGTCGTTTCGATTGACTCAACATTGATGATTCCACCGTCGAAGCGTTGTCTTCTTCCCCTCAGGTTGATGTGTCTCCATCTCTTGCATCAATTGTGAATGAGGACGAGTTTCTCATCTTAGATGATGAGGACGATGATTCGACTCAGGCAAAGCCTGAGTCGTCGAAGCCATCTGAAGTTCAATCAGGAAGCGATAATTCAGCCACAATCGGTTCACTAGGCAGTGGAATTTCTGGTATACAGGGATTGCTTGGTGAAGGAGTTAGTAAAATTCTTTCAAGTATTTCTGGTGCTGGTAAGAAAAAAATTGCAAAAGCAGAATCTGTAGAAGAATTGGTTCTTGATGATGGTTCTCTCGAGGAAGTTAGGCCAATTGCAGGAGAGGGAGCAGATCCTGCGGACTTGATGGAAGCCGAATTAGCAGTCGATGGAATTGAGCAATTCGAGTGGCAAATACGAGGTATGGATTGTCCGGATTGTGCAATGAAGGCCACCCGTGCAGTCAATCGATTACCAGGAACAAATGAAGTCGTAGTTTCGGCAACAGAGGGTAGCGTTAGAGTCAATCTTGATTTAGCTAGAGGAAGAATTTCACGAGTCTCATCAGTTCTAGACAGCCTCGGGCACTCTCCCGATATTGAATGGCGTTTAGTTCGGGGAAAGACAGCAGGCGAAGTATCTAATCGATTGGGAATCGATCGCAAGGGTCTACGAAATGCCTTGCTTGAAGTTCCAGGAATTTTGAACGCTAGTCTCGACGATGGTCGAATCGAATTACAACAAATTCCAACAGATTCGCTAAAAGTTTCAGAAATGACCGAAGAAGGTCTACGCAGATTACTAGGAGAATACACCCTTGTAGAGTCGAAAAACAAGCGATTGCGACCCGATCAGGTACAATTGATTGGTGCCGTAATGACGATTCCACTACTGTTCGCTGTATTCGCAATTGAAATGGCAGAAATGCATTGGTGGGTTGCCGCTGCAATCACTGGTGTGGGCATTTTATTCGCTGGTATGCCGATGTTTCAATCCGCAATCGCCAGTATACAAAACCGAGTATTAGGGTTCCAAGTTCTAACCTCTTTAGCGGTTCTTGGTGCGCTATACCTCAAGGAATGGCCTGAGGCTTTGATTGTAACAGGATTAGTCGCTCTTGCAGGACATTTGGAAGAGAGCGCCCTAGTACGTGCCCGAGAAGCAATGCAAGGAGGCTTGGATAGACTTCCAAGGCGGGCTAGATTAGTGGGTGAAGATCAGGATATCGATAAAACACATCATGATGAGTGGACTCCTGTTGCCACCTTAGAACCCGGCGATATAGTAGAGGTTCGGTCTGGAGAAGTTGTGCCAGTTGATGGAACCGTGGTTGATGGCACAGGAGCAATCGACAAAGCCCCACTCACTGGAGAACCGATGCCAGTTTCGGTAAGCTCCGGCTCATTTGTTGAAGCCGGTCTGACAATTACACGCGGTCCTCTGCATGTAAAGGCAGAGGCGACCGGCCAAGATACTCGATTGGCCGACCTAATTGAATTAGTCAGGAAATACCGAGAACGACCCACAAGGACTCAAACAATAATCGAGAGATTCACAGCCATTTGGGTCCCGCTCGTGTTGGTGGGCTCAGCAATTTACGGAGCGATTACTGGGGATATTGTAGGCATGCTAGTTCTATGGGTTGTATCATGCCCATGTTCACTTCTTCTAGCGGCTCCTGTTCCACATGCTACGGCCCTATCCAGTGCCTCAGCAATAGGATTAGTCGCTCGGGGAGGAGATGTGATTGAGGCAGCCGCTGGGATTGAGTTAGCACTTCTTGACAAGACTGGAACACTTACTAGCGGGCGCCCTAGATTGGTTTCAATCGCAGTAGCCGGTGATGAGACAGAAGAGAGTGCACTACGAATTGCTGCGGGACTTGAACAGAGAAGCAATCACCCTTACGCGACTACAATAATCGAGGCGGCATCTGAGCGTAGTAAGGCGATTACGAAAATTACTGACATCGAGGACGGTGATGCTGGAGTTAGAGGTTCTATGCGTGGATTACCTGTTATTCTTGGTCGAGCTGACTGGCTAATGTCGGAGGGCATCAAAATACCATACGAAATCGATTCTGCTCTTGCAGACAGCCGTCATGCTGGTTATGGAGCCAGTGTATTGGCAATTGACGGCGAAGCAGTTGCAGCATTCACATTCGCCCACGATGATGCACGCGAAGGCGTTCACGAAATGGTAGAGAAATTACAGCAACAAGGAATCAGTGTTGAGATACTTAGTGGAGACGAACAAGCATCGGTGGAGGCCTTTGCAGAAAGACTAGGAATTAATCCAGAAATTTGTCGCGGTAATGTTGATCCTGAAGGCAAGGCTTCATGGGTTGCAGAGCGAGCAAAACTGAGTCGTACTCTGATGGCTGGAGATGGATTCAATGATTCTGGAGCGCTTGCTGCAGCAGATATTGGAGTGGCGGTGGGAAGTGGAGAACAGGTAAATTTGGATGCTGCTGATGTTCTAATTCCAGGCGAAGACCCTAGAGCCCTAGCAAATCTCATTCAACTATCAAAGAGAACTCGACGTGTAGTCAACGCCAATATTGCAGTATCAGTGCTGGTTACTTTGGTGCTAATCATTACCGCTTTAGCAGGAATCAACACTAGTATTGCAGCAGGAATAGCAATCCACGAAGCCAGCGTGTTCCTAATCATACTCAATGGAATGTTTGTAGCGGGTGCGGGAGGCAGAAGAATCGGTGTTTTATTCGACCTAGCCAAAGATTTGCTGCTTGATATTCGCGAGGCCTTTGGGGTGCTATTTTCCGGCGGTGAAGGAAGCCCACCATCGACCGCTTGATTAACCGAAACTTGGGGGCATGGAATAATGGACAAGGTCGAGATAGAGTCGAAACACGCTCCTCCACTCGCCGAATGCGCTCACTGCGAGCACATGTTGCCGCCTGGTCTAGGCGAGATTGAGTGCGAGGTTTGCGGTGCTGTATGCAAGGTCAGCCATCAGCCAACAATTGACGCACTGAAAGAGGAGAAGGTGCCTTGTCCTCACTGTCACACAATCTTAGTCGCTGGCACTGATGAGCGTCCAATCGAACTAACCTGCGGCGCCTGTTCTGGTGGCTTCACACTGACTGAGAAAGTGGTCAAGGTCGAGATAGAATGTCCGGGCTGTGATCGAACACTTCGAATACGCCCTAAACCAGGAAAGAGACAACTCACTTGCCCAGCCTGTGAGACTGGATTTAACGTCACTTTCTGATTGAAAATGGCAATTTCCTCAAGCCTATTGAAATTGCAGCCTACGGCTGTTTCTGACCCTGCGCTCTCAAATAGGGGTCAGATACCGTCCAAATGGGGATGGGAAGTTGAGCGAGAGCAAGTCTCCTGCCGATAATGACGCCGAAGGCGTCGATGAATTAGCGGCTCTCAGAGAGGCCCATGTCCGTTCCGCTGCCTCTGCAATCGATACACTGGGCCGCGCTCGTGACCGTTTGGACGATGAGAGCAAGTTGCGCTCAGCAATGCGAAGAGAGCGAAGAAGGCGAGTCGCAGAAATGGGAGAAAGAGTCGAAGGAATGCGAGGAGCCCTTCGTAAGGCCAATGATATCCTGTTTGAAGAGGAATTACATCGAATCGAAGCCGATATGAGGGCAGAACTGGAAGTCGAGATGGAACGTCTCGAAACCGAGGCTCTTGAGCGAGAAGAGCGACTTCTAAGAGAAGAAATGCTACACAGGCTACGTCGAGAAGAAAATCGGCTTCGTGAACAATTAGATCTAGAGCGTGATCGAAGAATAGAGGAACACACTGGAAAACTTCGAGAACGCTTGAAGGGAGAGATGGAAACTGAATTTGAGCGACGCAAAGCCTTCCTCAATGACCGCCTCGAATTAGAGGCGGCTCAAGATATGGAAAGGATGGAGCGTCGGGTTGAGATGGACCTTAGGGAAGCATCTGAGTCGAAAGTCCATCGTCAAGTTGAATCATATCGTCTTGAGCAAGAAATTGCTATGCGAGACAGATTAGCAAAGACTCGAAAGGAGAGGGAGAAAGAACTCGAAAAGCAACTTGCTAGCGAAACTAAGTCTCTCGAAAAGGGTATGATTGCAGATGTTGATGTCCGACTTAAATCACTAGAAGAAGAAGCCGAAGCAGGTCTTCTAGCCGAGTTAGACCGCTGGTTTGCCGCAGAGCGAGAGACAATGGAAGCAGCATTGTTACTCAAGCGTCAGGAGGTGGCTCTAGAGAAAGAAGTCGAGATGGAACAAAAGTTGTCCGAGACGCGTAAAGAGCGAGAGAAGCAGTTATTTGAGAAATTGGAGAATCAATTCGCCAAGCGTGAGGAACTCTCAAAGAAGGAAATCAAGGAGATGCTGAAAGCGCTTGAATCTGAATTGAAGGTAAAGTGGGAATCAATACTCGTCGAGGCACGTCAAAGTGCTTTGGAAAGGTCCAACGGTAACTGATAGATTGGTTATTTTTCCTTACTATCAAAGCGTTTACTGTATCAAGAAAACCCCCCAATCTGTTTATGTCTAACACTTCCATCTCCACCACATGCAGACCAGAGTCGCAACACTAGCCTTGCTACTAATCGCATCCAGCCTAGCGGGATGTACAACCTCAAATGATGCCCAAACCGTCAATCACGATTCAAGAATCGCCGAGTTAGAAGCCTCACAACAGGAATTGACAATTGCCCTAGCCGAACAGGAACAAACAAACTCGGATTTGTTAGCCTCGATTTCGCAGATAGAATCCGCAAATATGCAGGCGATTGAGATCCTTGACGCAAATTATCAAGAATCCTTGATTGCTTACCAGGAATCTATAGATGAATTGGAATCTAGTTACATAGCCGCATTAGAAGCAGCGGCGATTGCAAATAGCCAGTCTCTGGATGAAATTAATGCAACAAATGCAGCATCTTTCGATAATCTACTGGCCTCATTGAATACTCTACAGAATAATCTGCAGACTAGCCAAGACTCGATTAATCAGATTTCACTGATTGTTGATGATTTGGAAAATGAGAACACAACTGACGGAGACTACAGTTCTCAAATCGCCTCATTGCAACAATCCTTACAATCGCTTCAATCAAATCTGCAAGCATCGATTTCTGACCTTGAGAACAGGTTGGATAAAACTAGAGCGATTAATGACTTCTCTTGCCTAGATTTCCGAGGTGCACAACTGTTCAATTTCAATAATGGTTTGGGGCCGCAAATGGACCCACCAATTTTCGATTTTGCAATGTTGGATAATGCTAGTTTGACTTATTCCAACTTTACCGACGCTAGCTTCGTTAACGCTAATCTAGTTGGTGCAGACGGTATTTTTGCTACATTCCATCGTGCTGATTTTTCCGGTGCACAAATGTACCAAGGGATATGGAGACAAAGTGATTTCAGCGATGCATTATTCGTTGGCAGTCAGTTAGCCTACACAGAATTCAGATACAGTGATTTGTCCGGTGCTAACCTATCGGGCGCTGTCATGTATGGCGGCAGTGATTGGTTAATGGTCAATCTTTCAGGTGCCGACCTAACAAATGCATGGATGTATGATGTGGATCTAAGATATGCTGACCTAACAGGTGCTGACCTAACAGGTGCAAGACTTGCCTACCTAAACCCATCATACGGACCTGCAGATATTACAGGTGTAACATGGACC
>DALV01000097.1:0-2749 GCA_002496905.1 Euryarchaeota archaeon UBA105
ATGTCAATATGCAACTTTTCTGTAGACTGACGTAAAGTTCGACTAATCAGTCTAGTAAGTTGTTTGTCATTCAATATATCGTCTGTGTCACGATGATACATCTTGTGCATCAGAGGATATTGTACACAGAGGAAAAACAGCGACATTCCAAGAGATACCATTGCCATCCACCATGCTGGGATACCGGCACTTCCACCCGTTAGCATAGCAGCCTCACGGCCACCTACCCATTCGGCACCCATCATTATCCAGCCCCAATTACCCAACCCTTGAATTGTCCAACAGGAGCGAGGGTCGTCATCGATAATTTCTACATGAGCGGAATTTTCTATTTCGAATGATTTGCTTTCTAGGTTAACTCCGGAAGAGTCCACCAATAACTGTAATTCTTCCTGGCTCATATCTTCTAAACTGGACTCAGTAGTAACTTGCCAAATTGATGCAGATGCGTTGTAATGACCATTTTCTAAATCATCTGGATCATATTCCAGTTCTTGGTCGCCAAAGCCACCTTGGAGTAAAGTAATCGATTCAGCTTCCGAAATCACAATTGCAATCCCGATTACTGTTTGAATTTCAGGGTCGACATTATGAGATATCACCTTAATTACGTGTCCATCAACATCGTAGAAGACATTGAACCAAACTTCACCCCTCTTGTCAACACATTCATCCCCTGGGTCTAGAGGTGTGGCTGAAAGGGTCTTGTCAATTACAATTGAGTCAGATGCAACCCAACCTGATGACATGATGAAGACCCCACCAAAGAATACAGCTCCGATAATTAGCCCAGTAAGGAGAGTGTAGTCTTCGAAGGCTCCACGAAAGAATCTCTTGTCACCTTCACGCCGAGCACGAATCAAGTCTAGCTCTCTGTCGAGACTATCCTTCTCAGTCTCCTCGGGTAGCCCCGCCTCAGTCACGGTGCGAAAAGACAAGGGGCGGGTCATCAACCCGCCGGTCTTGCAATCCGAGTTCCTACGGAACTCGTCATAATGGCTCTAGAGACAATTCATTCTCGTCGGCTAGCGATTGCTGCACCTAGAAGACATATTGCTCCAAGTAGTGCGCCAAAACCAGGTAGTGCTGGTGGCATAGCGGCTGATTGGACTGAATACTCAGAAGCCCATGTGTCGTAAAGCTCCGGTGAAGCATCACCTTCGTAATCGCCCCAATCTATCGATACTTCATCTCCAGGGGATACAAAACCGTCTGCATCATGATCGATGTAGCTTAGCGTAACTCCACCAGCTTCTCCGCCGGTTAGAGGAATGCTGAACTCGTTGGTACAGTCATTCAAATCTGGTTCATTCATCATTCCTGTATCTTCGTCATACTCCCCTTCGCAGTCGCTGATGAAGTGAACCTCAAAGTCCGTGATTGGTGCGTTTAGGGTCTGGTTATCCGCAACAAATGCAGTGATTACCGGAGGTAGGGTGTCTGGTTGTTCGTTGTTATCATCACCATTATCCGCGCTCTGGTAGAACCACTCTTCGTCTGAGCCATCAGGACAATCATCTCCCCAGTCGTTGACCCAAGAGAATGGAATTACAGTGCCATCTGCACATTCGAACTCAGATGTCTCTTCACCTTGATATGGTTCGTCTGAACCATCATCGCAATCTTCCCATCCATCGTCATAGGCATATTCGTCAACAACTTGGCCATTGTCGCAAAGCAATCCATATGAAGTTTCGATAGATGCTAGGAATCCACTACCAGTTGATTCATCCAAGAAGTAGAATTCGAAAAATTCGTCACCATCATTAATGAGAAGTGCTCCTCCATCAGCCTCGATTATCTCTCCAACCGGCTCAAGACAGATATCATCATCTGCATCATACGAACCACCTACCCAATTTGAGCAGTACATTTCTGCGTCTTCAGCATCTTCTGCACCTGATTGATCAATCCAGTTATGAATAGGTTCTTGCAGGTGGGTGTCATTCCTAAAGCCCTCAAAGGTTAGATCGCAGACATCATTATCGGAATCGTACGTACCACCATTTTCTTCGCAATAATCACCTGTATCGTCACCAGTCATTTCAGACCAATCTTCTTCTGATACAAGGACGGTTATTGAGTATGGAGCTGTAACTGGAGTGTCTCCAACGACATAGTCAGTGTAGTACTCAGTCGGTTCTCCACCACAATCGCTCATGTCGAGATTAGTTCCGTCCCACTCGTCTGCGGCATCGTTCTGTACCATGCTGGTGTCCATCATGCGTGTGCAGGAAAGAGATGACTCTTCAATGAAGTTCGGACCACTGTCATCTCCACCCTCGAAAGTGGCCTCATCCGACCCATCGTAGCAGTCATCATATCCATCGTTAATCCCACTCCAAGGTATCTCTTCCCCATTGTCGCAGAGGTACATTACATCCTCTCCATGATTGTCAGATTCGTCTGAACCATCTTGACAATCAGGATATCCATCGTCGACCCAGTCGATTGGAATTGTCTCTCCTGAACCGCAGACGAATTCACCCTCTCCTTGTACATCAATCCAAACTGGAATTGAGGTTCGTGGAAGAGTATCATCGACCTCGATTACAATCGCATCATCCCACATTACCAAGTAATGCATAGACATTGAATCTGACCCATTGGAACTGTGCATTGAATAAGAAACAAGATTTTCATTTTCATCAATTTCGATATTCATTGTCATTTCAGTTCCATCTTCATCAATGAGATGCATTTCCATCTTTTGGGTACCCTCTGCAGAATTGTATGTGATTTCTGTTGT
>DALV01000097.1:3162-8581 GCA_002496905.1 Euryarchaeota archaeon UBA105
CTTCTAGGATGTTAGGTGTTGCATCACGGGTTTGATACGAACCAGAATCTGCCCCTCCAACCTGTGCAGCCATCATTCCGCCCATTGAATAGTGAATATTCACCACTTCTCCAACCTGGATGTGAGTGTATTCCATTGTAATCATTGGAACATAGGACATAGCTGTGTGAACATAGACAGAATTGTTATTCATATCGACCATTACTTGTTCAGATATTGTCACTTCGATTTGCATACCCATATCTGGCTCGAAAGTATTAATTGCGATTGTTTGAGAATATCCTGCTTTAGGTGAATCTTCGAGTAAACCATGGATGCCCATTTCTTTGTCCATGGATGTCATGAATGCATCAATCGAAGCAAGGTAAATACAGTCGCCAATTAGTTCAGTGGTGGCATTCTCGTCGTAATTTAATGCATTTTCATCCACGCATCCTAAGATTTCGTCGACAAGATCCTCTCCAGAAATGCAACCAGTCATCGGAGTGGCGATCAAAATTAGGCTAGCGAGTAGGGCATACGCTCTGTTCATTACTAAATTAGAATAATTCGCCACTTATGAAGTAAATGCCGTCATTGTCAAAAAAATGGTGCAGGGGACAGGATTTGAACCTGCGAAGCACTACGCACTGGGACCTAAACCCAGCCCCTTTGACCGCTCGGGAACCCCTGCTTAACATCGGGCCGTAAACTCAAGGTCAAGAATCCAACGGTAGCCAGTTCTTGCCCCAAAGGGGTCATAACGGGAGCATTGGGCGAGAGGAATTTGGGGTGCACATGTCACGCATAGGTATTCTTGGACTTGGTAATTGGGGCACTGCCCTAGCAAAGGTCTGGTGTGAAGATGGTCATAATGTAATGGGCTGGACTGTTGAAGCCGAAGTATACGAGTCATTAATGACTAGCAATATCAACGAAAAGTACCTACCGGGGCATGAAATTCCTAATCTAGATTCCACTATGGAGTTATCTGATCTAACCGAAACTTGTGAGATACTAATTCTTGCATTACCCAGCGGTGTAATTCTATCTGTTGTAAATGACCTAATTCCTCATTTACGCCCATCGCATGTTCTAATTGATTTAGCCAAAGGATTGGCACCAACCTCTGAGAGTGAATCAGGAATGATTTCTCGTGAGATTGAAGACCGCCTTGCTGCTGCAGGTAAGTCCAATCCTGTGGTTGTTCTGACAGGCCCCACAATTGCTCCCGAAGTTGCTCAAGGAGTAATGACAACGGCCCTAGTTGCTTGTCACGATAGATCCATTGCCGATAGAATCGCAGAGCGCCTTTCGACTGAGTCTCTGGTTCTTACAGCTACTAATGATGTCGAGGGTGCAGAATTATGGGGCGCTTACAAGAACACGGTTGCTCTTGCTTGTGGTTTAGTTGATGGGTTGAGAGACGGAATAGGCGGTGACAATCTCAAAGCGGCATTGGTTCTGGCTGGATTCTCGGAGGGAATTACTCTGCTGGATGCAATGGGTGCAAATGCCGGAACCGCCTTTGGACCTGCTGGAATTGGAGACTTGTACGTGACTGCAACTAGCCCTCGCTCAAGAAATCGGACGTTAGGAGAAAAACTTGGTTCCGGGAAATCTCTCGAACAGGCTCTAGCAGAGATGCACATGGTTGCTGAAGGAGTTAGAGCGACTAGGATGTTCCTTAACAGAGCAGAGAGATTAGATATTGAGGTGCCGTTCCTTTCAGCCTTGGGTAACCTCCTTGATGGAGAGGAAGAAGTTTCAACTGCTGTTCGACGAATGGTCGAAGCTTACGAAGCCTAAGCATTCATTGTATCTGGACATTTTTTGTGCCTTTGACTTTGACACTTTCATATGTCACAATAATCTCCAAATCGCAGATATCTTCACAAATTTGAAATGCATTTTCTTTGATGTATATCGATTCATAAGGCGACCATATTTGATTGTCATCAATAATTATGCAAGGAGATGATTGTACAAGATTTTCATCGAATATCGCAGCAATTTCTTCCCCTCCTAATCTTGCCACAATGAAGGTCACATGCCGTGATTCGTCGTCTTGATTGTAATAACTAATTAATTGAATTTTGTAAATTGTCGAACCATCATCTACAATGTATATCTGGTCTGAGGCCTCTACTCTGTGAGTAGAAATATCATATTCGTACCAATCCAGTCTTTCTGAATTATCATCGCTAAAGTTTCCTTCTGGAAGACTGGTTAACGAGCCGAAATCAGTATCCTTTACCATAAACCAAGACAAATTTTCTCCAAAAAATATGTCTGTTTTCGAAAAACGCATAGAATAATTTTCACCTATATCTTCGCCCATGCTGTTTAGTGAAAATTTGGTGAAGGAAGACTCAGATGTTGCATCTACTGAAATTGTGAAGGTTTGCCCATCTGCATTCAATCTAGTATTCACCTTTCCTCCCTGTTTTGGTACAGATGTAACCCCGCCCAAAGTGCAATCAAATTCATTGTTTCCTTGATAGACAGTAATGGTAGTGAACGCCCATTCTAGTTCTTCCTGCCCTTGATTGAATTCCAAACTTAGAAGGCTATCATTAGTAGCTCCAGAAACAGAAGGGTCTGCATCATTAACTACGAATGTGTTATCAGTTCCTAGCTCAGACTCATAAGAAGTCACTAGATGATACCAATATAGCGATCCGAAAAGAATGGCGCAAAAACTGACTATGAAAATTTGTTTCCTTTGAATCATTTATTCACCCCCTCTTAGAGGAAAAAATGGGACAATATTTCGCCAAAGAGCCCTTGGAGGATATATCTCTTGATCCATGAATCGCTTCCGAATTTGCAATGAAATTTGGTCAATTAGAACTACTACAACAAACATTATGATTATCAGGGCCAAGACCTTGTCGTAGAGTTGGAATGGAGAAAGATAGTGGTTCATGTACCAACCAATTCCCCCAGCGCCTACCAATCCAATAACGGAGCCATGTCTGACATTGTATTCGAACATAAAGAGGGCTTGACTAATCAGAGCATTACTGGCCTCAGGTATAGCAAAAAATCTAGCCACCTGCCAACGTGGTAAGCCCATTGCACGGGCGACTTCCAAAGGTTCCTTACTAACACCCTCAAGGGCCTCGTATTGCAGTTTTCCAAGATAACCGATAGTATACATCGTCATCGCTAAAACACCAGCAAGAGGCCCTACTCCTACCACTATGACGAAAATAAGAGCCCAAATCAAAGATGGTAAAACTCTCAATGCTGCAAGTATTTGTCTTACTGATTGAGATATCCAATATGGCGATAGATTGGAAGCCGCCATGGCAGCTAATGGAAGAGAAATTAGCATTCCGAATACTGTTGAGAGGAATGCAATCTCCAAAGTCTGTGTCATGCCTACAACCGCAGGACTGCACAGCATATCGGATTCAAATGTACAGGGAGGATACGTCCATCCAGCACGCTCGGTTAATACTGTGAAATCCGGAGGAAGAGCCTCTGAACCTAACTTGAGCAAATTACTCCAACCATCTACCAGTTTCCAAATGGTAATCTGAAGGTGATTAGTGACTAAAATTGTGATTATACCCAAAATAATCGATGTCCGAAGTATGGGACGACGGATAATTAGTCTAATTGAGTCTGATATTCTCTCATTCAAGCAGAGACCTCCCCAATAATTGGAAGCGCTGAAGATTGTTCCTCTTCCTCGAATAGTATCAATCGCCGACCTCTCAATTGGTATACGCGATCACAGAAAGTTTTGGCTCGAACTGGATTATGGTCGACGATTAGAATCGCCATATTGTGGTCGTCTGCCATATGTCGAAATAAGTCAATAATTCCCCTTGCTGTTTCTGCGTCTAACTCACCAAGGCACTCGTCAGCAAGAAGTAAATCTGGCTCTTGTAACATGGCTCTAGCAATTGCAACTCTTCTTTGTTGTCCGCCGGATAATCGATTTACAGAGTCTAGAGTTTTGTCTGCCAGTCCAACTTCTTCGATTACGGAACGAGTTTCTTCCCTCATCTTCTTGCTCGGAAGAGATAGTGCGGTTTGCAGAAAGTTTGCTCCTGCTAGAGCACCCATTAATACGTTGTAACCAACGGTTTGATGCTGAACTAAACCAAGTCTCTGAGGAATTAGCCCAATTGCACCTTTCTGGGCTCTTGTGTCTGCTGTACAACAGCATTCGACAGAGCCCGAAAGTGGACTGACCAAGCCCGCAGCAGTTCGTAATAGAGTCGTCTTGCCAATTCCTGACCTGCCGGTCAAACCAACAATTTCTCCGGCTCGAATTTCTAAATCAACAGATTCGAGAAGTGGAGACTCTTGGTCAAAACCAATCGCTGCATCTTCCAATTTTAGGCGGACTGGAGGTTGAGTGTTCATTTCATCCCCCTATCCTTGAATCTCCGACTTACGAACTGTACTTGTCATCGAAGTATGCAGCAATTCCTGGGATTGCCCCTATTGCGTCACTATATGAACCAAGGTGTTCTTCTGTGTCCACCTCAGAAATAGATGGAGTATTGAGTATATTTTGTAAGATTTCTCCGCCACAGGACTCCTTAGCGACCGTATCGTTCAAAGCATGTGTTTGAGTATTGTAACAACCAGTGAATGTTTGACCGCCCATGGAGTAATTTTCCACCCACATTTCATTATTCATTTCTAAAAATGATGAAATTATCAAATCGATTTTTTCTTGATCAGTCTCTTCCTTATTCACCATGATTGGGTGACTTGGAACCTGTCCGAAGGCGGGCTCTAGTGGCCTGTAGCTTTCCCTATCTAAGCACCAATCATTGCCTTCACAATGATCTTCATAGGATGTTGATTTACCAAATGCAACATCACCTACTCCTTCAGTCATACATCGGAAGGCACCACTATAACTGTAATACAAATCTCCCTTTTCGGGTATTGATGCATTTCCAAAGTGTGCCTCAATTGTTGTTCTCAAAGAAGAAATGTCATTTTCATCTCCTGTAACTTCTACAATTCCGTTATTTATCATGTAACCCATTGGCATAAGCATACCAGCCGATTTTAACCAACCAGTATGACAGGAGTTCTTTCCTTCTAGATCTTCCAATGTTTGAATTTCAGAATCATTTAGAACCCATGCTTGAGCATTATAGTACGTGCTACCATCGTCTTTTTGATCGGCAAGAATAGCATCCAGCCCGTGCTGCTTCCAAGCAATCCATGCCGAGCCGCCGTCTAGGAATGCAATATCAGCATGGCCAAAACGCAACGCTTCTATTGCCGCAATGTCTGAGCCTATTGGATATAATTCAACTTTGTAACCAGATTTTTCAGCCAAAAAATCTGCTAATAATTGTGGATTTGCTTCCGCGTTCTCATAATCATCCTGTGTTTTGAATGCAATAATTATTACATTTTCATCTTCTTCTGAATCTAAACAACCGGCTAAAGTCGAAAA
>DALV01000096.1 GCA_002496905.1 Euryarchaeota archaeon UBA105
TAATCTCCCAACCACGATGGGTCGAAGCCGATTCGAGTCTGCCATTCTTGGAAATCGCTAATCCAGGCTTCAAAATTTGGAGAGTAGTCCTGAACAATCTCTGTCTCGCTCATGTCTAAGGCCAAAGGCAACCTGTATATCAATGACTGCTTCTAAGACGTAGTCTTAGATTACTGAAAGACAAGTTCACTTTCCTTCGAAGCGAGGAGTACGGCGGTCAACGTAAGCCGCAATCCCTTCCTTCGCATCATCACTGTTGAAGAGGGCTGCTTGCAACTCTCTCTCAAGCGCTAGATGGTATTCGAAAGGCATCTCAGGTCCAGATTGAACCGAGCGCTTGATGTTTCCAACAGCCAAGGTTGCCTTGTATGGAAGAGTAAATTGTCCGGCGTAGTCCAAAACATCTTGGCGGAATTCGTCAAGAGAACCATCCCACACATCGTTGATCAGATCCATTTCTTTTGCCTTCTCAAAGGCCATCAACTCTCCACTGACCATATATTCAAGGGCTCTTGACTTACCTATGATTCGTGATAGTCGGGCTGTACCTCCAGTACCGGCTAGAACACCAAGATTAATTTCTGGAAGACCACACTTTCCTGAGTCCTTTCTTGCGATTCTAATATCGCAAGCCATTGCAATCTCTAATCCCCCACCAACGGCGTGACCATTAATCGCGCAAATTACCAACTTTGGAGTCTGTTCGAGCCGGCTTAGGGTTTCATTTGCATGAAGGCAGAAATTGTACTTGAATCCAGGAGTGACCGAGTTTAGCATCTGAATTGATGCTCCGGCCGAGAAGAACTTGTGTCCATGACCTGTGATTAGAATAACGCTAACATCATCATTGAATCGAGCCTTAACAACGGCCGTGTCAATATCTCTCATCATTTCATGAGTGTAGGTGTTTGGTCCTACCTCATCCCCTTCTAGAGGAGCACCAGCAGAATTGGATGCAAGTTCGATGATTGCAATACCGTTGTCAGTTACTCCGTAATTCACTAGGCTGTTGGGCATTGGCTCTAGGTCTGGCCATGATGTCATAACCTGCCCGACCGTAGGTCGGAATATGAATCAAACGGCGGAATAAATATGCTATTTTCCAACGTTTTCACAATAGAAACCATGAGATTTTGTATGCTTAAATTTGAGTGGAGGTATTTGACATTGCTTTCTCAGGCGGTTTCGAATCAAACTTGTCAGTTGCTAGATTGACCAAAAGGTCACCAAAACAATAGAACGCACCCACCAACAATGGTGGATTCCAAGTGGTTAAACCGGTCCAAGGGACTTCCGAAGCCCATGTCCAATTTCCAAGAAAAGTTCCCCAGATTTCCATCCCTAAAGCAGCCCATGCCATTGCTGCATAAAGTCTAGGTTGAGGCCCCCATTTCGTGAATCCAAAAACAAGGATGAGTAAAACAACACCAGAAGTATCTCCTCCGGTCAAAGCCCCATACAAAACTAATGGGACAAATGGAAACAATAGCGGCATCGCCCACGATTCCCTTAGGACCCTAGCAAGATGGCGGCCTAAGTCGAATAGGAAATAATGGCCAGCTGGAACAAATAGTGGCATTATGCCGCGCTGGTACTCATAGATGAGCCAAACCTCGGAAAAGAACAATTCCATGGGTGTAGCGATAATTACGACGGCGATTATTTCGATTCGTTCTTTCCGATCAGTATTAGCGAAAATCCATGCCAAAACACCCCAACACCATATGTTAACAGGCCACTCCGCAAGATTCTCGAAAAGCAAT
Organism: Euryarchaeota archaeon UBA105; assembly: GCA_002496905.1. Classification (GTDB taxonomy): domain Archaea; phylum Thermoplasmatota; class Poseidoniia; order Poseidoniales; family Thalassarchaeaceae; genus MGIIb-O1. Next base: position 1,764 of record DALV01000096.1, read on the forward strand.
CCACCAGCAGCAGTGGCCGAACACCATAACCCAATGATGATGGTGGCAATGTACAACCAAACTCGCTGGCGCATAAAGCGGTTAGAGCGTCCCCTCTTAGATGGTATCGTGAACCCCTTGAGGCAATTCACCTACTAATGCAATATGTTTTAGTTTGAATAAGTAGATATATGGCACACACATTTTTCCCAGTGAATACCATGTTGGAACCGGAGGCTACTGCGGAATCATCAGAAAATCTTGTTGTTCAGAATAGTTTTGGAAAATCCGAGGATGCTGTAAAAATTAAGCCTTGGATGGCATTTGTTGGCGGTCACAAGAGCATTATTCCGACTTGGCTAAGATGGTTTGTAATTTGGCAAATTGTGTTTTTTTCATTGTTAGCCGTAATGCAAATTACTAATGCTGAATCCGAATATGAAACCGTCGCATTAGGTGCAACTTTGGCTGGCTTTTTCTTTACTTGGACTCCTTGCCATATTTGTAGGTCGATTGAAAATCTACATTTAGAATGGGAGCAAAGTCCGATAGACTCGGTTCTAGATATGGATTGGGAAACAGAGGGTAAAAAAGTGATTTCTTCTAAGCTCAACTACATTGGAATAGCAGTACTCTTTGTTGCATATTCTCTATTCTATTTCGTTACAGCAGGTTTCACTGAGCCAGACGGTCTATGGTTCAGTAATCAGATATCAAACATCACATTTTCATTACTCATCCTAACAGTTTTCCTGATTGGAGGTTGGGCCACTGCGTTCTTCATTCAAGTGTCACTATTACCAATGAAATTGAAGGCTGATGAATCCTTACCTCCCTCTCCTTGGGAACATCATATGCAACCTTTGAGGACTTTATCGGGATTATTTCTTGTTCTTTCATTATATGGGGCAATGGTTGTAATTTGTGTGATGATTATTGCCCTTAATTTCCCTCCAAACCTCCAACAATATGCTTTCGCATTGGTAATCGTAGTTGGATTAATCGCTCTATTTGCTTTCATCTTCCCACAACTAGGCGTTCATCAACAATTGAAGGAATACAAAGATGAGTATTTACTAGGTATTTCAATTCAACTTGAGAAAGTTATGGTTGAGGTGAAAGAAGATCCAACAGCGGAGAATTTGGCAAAGTTCGAGCAATTAATGAATATGCACGATCGGATAAATGCCCTTGATGAATGGCCATTCAACATAGAACAACTTGGTACAGTAATGGCTTCAGTATTTATCCCAATGGGAGCATTCATCTTTGAAGCCTATCTCTAATTATCGCCTATGTATTGAAGACAACACCCTCTATCGGAAACTATGGCCAGCGTGTCGGTAGTTGTTGAACCAGACAAGCTGGATCCTGATTCGTTACGGAATATGCTTGAAACCGAAGGTTGTGGAGGTGTAATTTCTTTTGTCGGTTTGACTAGAGGCGTCGACCAAGGGGTAGAAGTTCAGCGTTTGGAATTCGATGCATGGGAGGAGCAATTACCCTCGGTATTGCAATCGTTATGTTTCGATGCTTTGGAACGATTTTCTGTCAAATCAATTGTTATGGCTCACCGCACGGGTTCTGTTGAACCTCAGGAACCAATAGTCTGCATTCACGTCGGCTCAGTTCATCGTGCGGAAGGATTCGAAGCCTGCTCGTGGCTAATTTCTGAGTTGAAGAATCAGGCGCCCCTTTGGAAAAAGGAAGTTAGAGCAGATGGTGAGGTATGGAAAGGTGGGTTGGGTTAATTCATTCCCGCCATTATTTCATCAACAGCGTAAGGAACATTAGCAGAGATTCCCTCTACCATCATCCATCCGTGGCCTTTCACTCCGTCTCCAACGCAACGGATTCCGTCTACACCGACATCCATTGGCAACTCAGCTCCTTGAGGTGCTCGATTACATGGCCAATTACGATGATATGTATGGACACAGATTTCCTCGCCGTGGTCAGCAAGCCATGGAATTGCCTCATAGAGATCTTCTCGCCCCTTGCTGATTTCCGATTTCACAGATGCATCCGGAACATATTGGTGAGTGATCATCAGGTGTTTTCCTTCAGGTGCAAGACTGGGGTCCGAGAAGGTTGGAATTACGAATCCGCCAACTCGATCTAGATTCGGTAACATAGTCACTCCGCTACTCCTGACCGGAATATCGTCGTCTAGTGCAAAGCAGAAACCAATTCCTCCTACTGCTTGCGTCGTTTCGATTTGTGTTTTGACATCATTTCCAACTTCAAAATCATCTGATAGGGCTTTGATTAGGTTAGGATGCCCTCCATTATGGATAATCGAATCAGCACCAACCCAGGTTGCCTCTTCTCTTCCTCGGCGTCGAACGCCTACACAGAATCGATTGTTCTTGGTTTCCTCCTCGGCACTACCGGGAAGAATCTCGGTAACTTCGTGACTGAGTTTTACTCTCGCCCCATTCTCTCTCAAATCCTTCCTTAGGCCATCAATCACTCCCTTACAACCGCCTTTAGGGACATGAGGGCGGTCGCTCCAGAATGAGTTCTGTAGGACACGGACAACTGAAGAAGCAGGCATTTGATCGAATCTAAGGCTAATTGCGAAATTCGAAAAAGCGTCAACAAAATCAACAAATTGTGGGCTAAAGTGTCTATTCAGCCAAGTTTTCCCATCTTCAGATTCGTCTCCCCATGGCTGTTTTGCACCCTTTGTTAGGAGACGTGGCATGTTCAGGGTATCTTTAGCGGTAAACCAAGGTAAAACACCGTAAATTGAATTTGCAGCTTGAAACTTACCATCTATCATTTGGCAAGCAAAATGACTTGTAGGGAGTAGTTCGACTCCATGCCGACCTAAATCTAGACCGCCCTTACTTTTCTTTCCTAAAATCAAATCTGCAAACGGCCCCTTCTTGCCATGAGGGATCATATGTACAGCACCGGTTGGGATTTGATACCCATCGTGGTCATGCTGCGTAAATCTCCCACCGGCAAAAGACATTCTTTCGTAGACTGTTACGTCGTAATCTTCGGTCTGTGCTAGTTTAGCAGCCGAAGAGAGGCCACCCAAACCTGCTCCGATTACCAATGCTTTACTCTTCGACAAACCCACACCTCAAGCGTAAACTAAAGCTCCAGTTGGACACCAAAGCAAACATCTGAGACAATCTGTGCAATTATCTTGAATTACTTCGCACAAACCCTCGACGATCAAAGCATCATCTTTGCAGGCCATAAGGCAGTAAGAACAACCAACACAGAGTTGGTCTAATACCTGTAAGGTCATGCCTTCAGAAGTCGGCTTATCGTGGTCGACTCCCGACTCTAATTGAGGCACCTCTCCTGGAGTTGCCTTGTCACGGAAGGCCTCTGCCATGTATCTTGGCTTTGGTTTGGGTATTTCAGCGCAGTGATTCATTCCGCACTAATGATTAGGGATGTGCACCCCCCGGGTAATTGGAGGCCGCGAGTTTGAAGGAGACAATTACTGGAATAATTGATGTCGGCTCCAAGCCAATAGTATCTCGTGAAGCAGTTGCAACCGGCCTTCTTCATTTATCATCCGCAAGTCTCGATGTCGTTGCGAACGGAAAATCTCCAAAAGGCGATGTTCGCGAAGCTTCGACGGTTGCAGTAATTCAGGCAGTCAAGGAAACTCCTCGAACCCTTCCTCATTGTCATCCAATTCCAATTGAGGGTTGTACCGTTGATTGGTCAATCGAGAAAGATGCACTGCGATGTACAGTAACGGTTCGAACACACTGGACTACTGGGGTGGAGATGGAGGCTTTGTGTGGAGTTAATGCAGGCCTTTTGTGTGCCTGGGATATGCTCAAATCTGTTGAAAAGGACACTAATGGGCAATATCCGGTCGCCCAAATTGATGGAGTGAGGGTCCTCAAAAAGAGCAAGGGCGACCCGCATGATTGAAGGCTGAACGCTATTCGAGGCATTCATGGCGACCATCGATTTAGAGAGTCATTTTCTTGCTGCGACCGAAGCCGCTGCGATTGCAGCCGCTGCATGGCGAGGAAAGGGAGACGGTAAAGCCGCTGATGGTGCAGCGGTAGAAGCCATGAGGGCCATCTTTGACCAGGTTCCATTCGATGGTAGGGTTGCTATCGGAGAAGGAGAGCGAGATGATGCTCCGATGTTATGGATTGGAGAACCTCTGGGTTCTATGCAAGGTAACTCGGATGCGCCCTCAATCGATATTGCAGTAGATCCTCTCGAATGCACCAATCACGTGGCACATGACTTACCGAATGCAATGGCAGTACTTGCTGCAGCACCACGTGGCACTCTACTTCATGCACCTGATTGTTACATGAACAAAATCGCAGGCTCCGCAGAATTAGAAGGTGAAATTAGCCTCGATGCTTCTACCTCCTACAATGTTGAAGCTGCTGCCTCGGCCTTGGGAAAGAAGGAGTCTGAACTCAATATCGTCGTTATGGATAGGCCTCGACATGAGAAACTGATTTCAGAATTGAATCAACATAATGTGAACATTGTATTGATTGGGGATGGAGATGTCTCAGCGGCGCTCAATGCTGCTGATCCTAAATCGGAAATCGATATGCTGATGGGAATCGGAGCCGCTCCAGAAGGAGTAATCACAGCCACTGCATTGAGGGGTTTAGGCGCCCCGTTTGAAGGTCGACTTGTGTTCAAGAATGAAGGGCACAGGGAGCGCGCTGAAGCGATGATTGATGGTGATATAGAGAGGCTTTGGGGCAGAGATGAACTCTGTGCTAGCGAAGATGCAGTATTCATCGGCACTGGGGTTTGCCCGGGTAGGACCTTTGGAGTTGAAGAATTATCAGATGGCCGATTTTCAGTTCAATCAGAGGTTATTGATGTAGCATCTGGCGGTCATAAATTCGTTGATAACATTCGCTCAGCATGAATCAAATTCCATACTTTACGAGCAAAGGATTCTTTTCCTAATCCCACCACGTCCGGCTGAGGTTCACATATGGACACCGAACTACTTGAGAAAACAGCGAGAGAACTTGTAGCACCTGGTAGAGGAATTCTCGCCGCGGATGAGAGCAATGGAACAATGTCAAACAGACTAGAGGCAGTAGGGGTAGAACCTTCTCCTGAAACCCGTCGAGCTTACCGTTCAAACATATTCGCTACACCAGAATATGAATCTGCAATTAGTGGTGTTATTCTATTTGATGAGACAATTCGTCAGACTATGGACGACGGTACACCAATCCCTGAATATCTCGCAAGTAGAGGAGTTCACCCGGGAATAAAAGTAGATACAGGAGCTAAGGAATTGGCTCATCATTCAGGTGAAAAGGTCACAGAAGGATTAGATGGGCTACGGGAAAGGTGCATGGAATACTTCGCTTTGGGTGCTAGATTTGCAAAATGGCGAGCAGTAATCAGAATTGGAGATAGAATGCCTAGTGATGCAAATATTTCCACCAATGCCCATGCCCTTGCAAGATACGCTGCTATCTGTCAAGAACAGGGTTTGGTTCCAATCATCGAGCCGGAAGTATTGATGGACGGCGATCACGATTCACAAACATGCTTCGAGGTCACTGCAAGAATTCTCGACGCTACATTTGCAGAGTGTGAAATTCAGGGTGTTCATATTCCTGGGGCTTTACTCAAACCGAACATGGTCTTACCCGGCAAATCCTGCGAAGACCAAGGAACTCGCGAAAAAGCAGCACAGATGACTGTGGATTGCCTGACGGCACACGTTCCACATGAACTTCCAGGTATTGTCTTTCTTTCAGGAGGTCAGTCGGACGAGGATGCAACAGCACATCTCAATTTGATGAATAGTATGGCTGTCAAACACCCTTGGCAATTATCCTACTCTTATGGTAGGGCACTACTGGCACACGCTTTGCAAACATGGGCAAGCGGTTCTAATGAAGAGAGTCAGAATGCATTTGCTCATCGAGCGGCAATGAATAGTCTAGCTCGTAGCGGCGAATGGTCTACAGAATTAGAAGCTTAATCGTAAAGACTTGAGTTTCAATTCTCGCCGTCTAGGACTCCGGGTCTCAATGTCCATACACAGATTTCGTAGCGGCCGGAGAGTGCACCGCCGCGCTTTGTTGTTGCTACCTTGAGTATGTCCTTGTCCTTTGAGAGAACGTTACCGAGTTGTTGAGGGGTTGTTCCATGTCTCATTGTTGAGTTCACGTGTTCGAGGATTTCTGTGGTATTTGCCTCTCCTCGGACGTTTAGGAATTTCTTTATTTTCTGTCTTAGTCTTGTTGTGCGCATTATTATCTCTCCTTGTTTTTCCCGGACTCTTTTCTCTCGTGATGTTCAACCCAACCATTTGATGCCCATTCCGATACAGGCGATTCGGCTCTTCTCATGCCGCTCTTTCGAACAGTACCTATTCGGGTGATCTGATCATCCGATTCCAGTATGTTAGTTATGTCCGAGGGGCTGTTTGCAGAATCTATCTGGTTAGCAAGCCAAGCAGAAATCTCGATTGTATTTCGCGGTCGCTCAGAGAGGTATTTCCGAATCAGTTCACGCAAGTTCCGCGAGCCCATTTCTTCCTATTCCTCCGAGTCAAACGCACCGCATATCGAGTCCGTTACCGACAGGACGGCAGACGTTGATATAACAGTTCTGCACCTTACAGGGTCACTTAGTTACAAATAGTTGCACAGAAGTGACCAAATTTCACAACCAAAGTCGGTGCAGAAATGAAAGTGTTAATTTTTCCATAAGAAATGTGTAACAAAATGTAACTAAAAAGAATAATTTAAGTAGGACAGTCTAACTAATTGAATTAGGAGAGGGCAATTAGTGTCGGATGAACTGCAAATCACCAATTCTTCATCCGATCCGTTTACTCTCAAGAGAATTCGTAGTGCACACCGTCGTCGATTACTAGATCGATTAACCGACGGGGGCACAACAGTAAGTGTCCTAGCTCGCGATACGGGATTGAGAATTCCTCACGCTTCTGCTGAACTTAGAAGAATGAGAAATGATGGACTGGTCGCCAGCGACCAGGTAGCCGGAGCACGTGGCGCACGACTACACCTTACGCAATCTGGTTGGGAAGCAATACGTTCTGATGAGTTGGCTAGGGCAGTTGAGGTGCTACCATTACCCACTCCTTCAAACAAATACTGCTTGCTTGCTAGAGACGGGCCAAATATTCTGTTGGGGCTTCTTGCCCCGATAGACACTCCACTTGTTCTTATCCCAGATCGCCCTACAAGAGGTTCTGGTACAGAAGGGGACTCCACAGGAAACGAAGGGGTCTCGTGGATTTGGGCGGTCTTGAGAGAGAGAGGTCCAAGATGGTTTAATCTGAACAATATGGAAATGCTACCGAACCCCCCTTCGAGTCATGACCCAGAAACCATTTCTTCCTATGTAGGAGAAAATCACACACTTGGAATTGTAAGAGCCCGTTTAGTCGATTCAGATAGGCCGGTAGCATTGGCCCCAGGAATCTGGTTTGAATATCCGTCACGTCGTCCAGACCCACCTCTGCCAGAAGCTAGCCACCATCGAGGGGCATGGATTCTGGGTAATTGCCATAATCAATCCCCAGATATTCGACCAAAAGATCCGGTATCTGCAATTATGGAAGAAAGGTTACCAAAGAGCATGCTACTACGAACTGCTAGAGCTAATGCGCTAGTAATCGCGGATTTAGGAGGATTAGACACCGTTGGCCAGAATTTTCCAATTTCCTGTTTAGATTCATGGATAACTCGAGCCCATCCAAGATTGTCCCCTTCTGAAAGGCGACGAAGGCTCAATAGTCTGAGAGAACGCCTGACTTCAACACGAAGGGTGAGGACTGAAGAATCTACATGGAGGCGCTTTAGGAAGGATTGGAAGGATGCGACATTTTCCACAGAAGAAAGCGGATTGAGATTGTTTGATACTCGTGGTTTAGCGGCTACGGCAATAACTTCGTTAATTGAATGGGCAGTGTCCGAACAGAATCGACCTCCATTGGTTTTAGAGATCCCGGATACAATTCCGGATGATGTCCTTAGTGCTGTGATTTCTCATCCTAAATTGAGATTAACACTTTCATCTCAACTGCGCCAACCGCTAGAAATTTTTGATGAACTTATTGTTGACCCACTAAGACCTCTTCCTTGGCTAAGACTTCGCACTCTTGGTGGTAGAGATATGCCGGTACGATTGGTAGACCCCGTACCGACAGCACCAGAAGTAACTGAGGATGATGAGGCAGCGCCTTCCCCATGGACAATCTTGGGTTTAGATAATGAAGATATTTCTAGCAATTTAGTTGACTCATCAATGATTGGTTCAGCAATCGCACAGTTCCCTGAAGGAAATGAAGACTGGTCAAACATGATGGAGGCAAGTTATCCAATAGCCGCTTGGATAGCATCTCCCCCAAAGACACGCTGGCATCGTTGGCAGAGATTACGTTCTAGGCTTGATTCTGAATGGATTGCCTTACTAGATTTGGAATATTTACCTCTTGAAAGACTTGCCGAAGTTGCCGACGAAGCACCTCCAAGGGTGTTGGAAATTTTTGCTGAGAAACTTCGCTTACTTCTACACAATGATTCCGAAATAGGCCTCCGTACCCGGCCCGCCACTGATCCTGCAAATGCATCTCCAGGGGCGTCTTGGGTTGCAGCCCAACTTCTGAGCAATGCTGCTTGGTTACCCGAAGATATGCAAGAAGATCTAATTCGATGGGCTTTGGAGGCTTGGCTTGTCCATCCACCTAGTAATTCTCTAGCCGCACTTCGATCTGTTGATTGGATTTACAATAGCCAACAGGTGGATGTGGCAAATTATGGTCCAGTGTTACAAGGAATTCTGAGAAGGGCTAACGATTTCCCGATTGACCACGACCTCAAGATTTGGTCTTTATTGGTTGAAAGAATTCGTAACTCCAAACAACTGCAGATAGAAGAATTGGAGGCAATTATTGCCAATTTGCCATTAGACTGGTGGGCATTATTGGCTCCTGAGCTATTGACTAATCTTCTATCCGATGAATCTTCTTTGGATTGGTTGTTTGATAATCCAATACCTTGGAGTGCAGCAATCTTGAGGCCAAAGGGGGAGCCTAGTACTGCACCTGGATTAGAAGACAAGCATCATCCTGGTTGTAGTCCTGAAATTCGTAACTCGCTTGCTAGAAGGCTGAGGTCAAGGAGTGAACGAGGAACTTTACCAGAAAGTGCCGCTCCACTTCTTGACCTAATGGAATCCCTTGATACGGTTCTTGAAGGAACTTCACCAAGTACCGGTAGAACCCACCCAATGGTAGGTTGGTTGGCCCAACCAATAGAGAAATGGCCACCAATTAGCAATGAGGTAGCAATGCAAGGTGATTCACAAATCGCAGAGAGAATCATATTGCGAACTTCAGGCTACCATGAGGGATTGTCTAGTGAGCAAAGTCAATTATGATTGAAATTACAATAAATATCTAAAAATCAGTCAATTTCATGACTTTTTCCTTCTAATTTCTATGCGAGGGGTTCATCAAGGGACCCCATGACCCATTGATGCCCGACCGGCAACACCATGCCGACGAAAGCCCCACGCCGGAGTTAGTAGGATGAATCATGGTACCACGGAACGGGATTTGCCGTATGTCGAAGACCGACGTGACCCACTGCTGGGGAATGATCGTCGGTGCAAAACATGCGGTCGGATTGTGATGGGTCCCCGGACGACCGAGAACGGAAGAGACCGGAATGACTTACGGGACAACCCCACAGTCCAACAGACGTCCCGGGGTGGGTCAGGTGCCCGAGCAT
>DALV01000112.1:0-347 GCA_002496905.1 Euryarchaeota archaeon UBA105
GATGACGAACCTCCAATTTCTCCTAATTCATCTCATTCAACGCGCTGAGTTACTCGAACTTGATCAGCGCGGACGGTCAAAGCGACCGGTACAGCCGCTTCGAACAACTCCACAGTAACCTCTTCCTTTGATTCGGTGACTCGAATAACTCGGGCTGATTGTCCCTTGAACGCGCCACCACTAATTTCGATGATACATCCTTCCTCAATACCGGCTGTTGCCGCCTTTGGCTCAAGATAGGATAGTGTATTTTCTAGAGGCGATACACCAGGTAGTACCTTTCGACAATTCTTCAGTCGAGTGGTAGTCATTCCGACCATTCCAATCAACTTCTCAACATGGTGAAG
>DALV01000112.1:723-3395 GCA_002496905.1 Euryarchaeota archaeon UBA105
CTCTTCTTGAATGTCTTTCAAAGAACCTGTTCCGGAGAGTCTAGCGCGAATTTCCTTGGCGACATTCTCCTCCTGTCCAATACTGGTCTTTAGAATGTAGAGGAAAGAGGCGACGTCACCATACATGTCGCCGATTTGTGGGATTGAATATCTTTCAGCGCCTGTTCCTTCGCTTGATTTTGATTCATAATATCCGATGTAGGCAGGGTCGACCCAGCTGTGATTCTTGTAGATGGTTCGCGGAGTGACCTCATCAGATTCAGCGATGAAAAACAAAGGTGTGACATCGTTTAGACGGTTTCCAAAGGCAAGACCTCTTGCTAGACCCGAACGAACGTATTGTAACGCATCAGCAGGAATACCTGTGCACTCGGTAATCCTAGTTGTAACAGCGTCGATATCTTCAGGATCTCCAACACCATACACACCATCCCAAGCACCAGGGAAATCAGCGACCTCATCGGAACGCTGCAAAATCAGGACTTTCTCACCATGGCGAACGTAGACTACGAATGCATCAGACATATATCTCACCTCAAGAGTTAGTTAGCCAATCGAAGAATACGGGTAGGGCATTATCCATTAGCCAGAGCATGAAGAAGCCAATTGCACCTAGAACAAACATTCCGATTCCACAGACGATGACAGTCTGTCGAAATTCTTGCTTGGAGGGTTTTCTAGCCATCTTTAGAATACGAGCCATTGAGCCGGTTTGCACTCGGCGGACTCTCTCTTCTATGTCATCCTGCAACCTCTGTGCAGTTTGCTCGATAGCACCAACATCTGAGTTCTCGATAGCCATGACTCTTCCTCAATTGCGACTCGGCGACCAACCATCCCTCTTTAAGCACGACGGGCGAACCCCAAAGGGTTCGGTTTGAGAATACAGTTGCAATCGATTAGAATCAGTTGACGAATTCAACAGTCCTAGTTCGTAAGTTTCGCATCTGAGTATGCAGTGCTGCTCCATGTATTTGGTCGGATTTTACCCCTGTCAATACCAGCAGCACACGAATTTCATCCCCCATTGATTCGTCAGTTGTAGCACCCCAAATGATTCGAGCGTACGGATTGATTCTATCTCGAATCAATTGGGCACATTTCTCTGCATCTCCCAAAGACAAAGTCGGGCCTCCAACCACGTTGACAAGAGCACCTCTAGCATCTGAGATGTCGATGTCCAATAATGGTGATTCTAGCGCCTCGTCGGTGGCCTTCTCGGCAGAATCTTCGCCTCTTGCTTCTCCAAGACCAATCATTGCAACTCCACCACCATTTTCCATCACGGAACGAAGGTCTTGGAAGTCCAGATTGACGACTCCTTCCTTAGAGATCATCTCGGATACTCCGGCAATCGACCTCATCAGTAATTCATCAGCGACTCTGAAAGCAGCATCTAAGGGTAAATCTCGAACACCTTCGACTTCCAACAAGCGCTCGTTTGGAAGCACCACTACAGTATCACAAACTTCGCGCAGTCTTTCCAAACCCCACTCGGCATTTTGTCTACGAAGGGCTCCCTCAGAGAGGAACGGATAGGTAACTACTGCAATCGTTAGGGCGCCTTCTGCTCGGGCTAAGCGAGCAATAACATGAGCAGAACCTGTTCCAGTTCCACCACCCAGTCCTGCAGTGATGAAGGCAAGGTCGCAATTCTCAACTTCCTTCTTGAGCGCCTTTTCAGATTCGAATGCCGCCTGTTCTCCCTTTTCTGGGTCTCCCCCTGCACCCATACCTCTGGCACTTCGACCGATGAGTACCTTGCTGTCGACCCCGACTCTAAGCAAGTGCTGGGCGTCGGTATTAATTGCCATTCCACGGACGTATTCGCCATCGAATAGGCCTTCCATTTCTAATCTGGCTACGGTGTTTGAACCGCAGCCACCACAACCGAATACGCGGATTCTTGGTTGTAGTGATTTCAGTAGTGATTTCAGTTCAGGATCAGTCTCCGTCACAACCGGCGCAGCCGGTGGTTCTTCCCCATCCTGAAGCTCCAATACTCGGTCGATAAGGTGCTTCATACGTAACGCTGGCCATCCAAGCAAGGATAATGCTTGCCGTAGCGATTGAGCCCTATGGGCTCATTCTGCAACCCCTAATCAGTTTGCCAAAAGTTGCTTTCGAGTTTCCATGAATCGAACTAGGAAAGTGTATACTCCGCCCCAAAATGATACTGCAAGAGCTAGGGTCATACCGTTCAATTCAGCATTTCCTAACAATGCCCAGTGCGCATATTCGTGGATTGACGAGATATCGAATCCAGTTCCGCCCGAGCCGGCCTGCCAAGCGGCCCACAGAAGGCCGGCAAGAGTGACTACCAATCGGTCGGCTCGGCTGAACCCTCCGTATAGTCTGCCGAGCCCGACAGACTGTGCTTGAGTTCCCATGTATGAACCGAGCAAAGTCAGCAAAGCAGCAGCCCAACCAGCAAGCGGGTCTACGATGAATGCGGAGTTGTAACCGATGGCGACTACCAAACCCACATCGACTACACGATCGATTGTGTGGTCGAGGAAGTCCCCGTATGGTCCTGCTGTTCCTTGATGTCGGGCCAATGCACCATCCAGTGCATCGAAAATACCAGCGATTAGAACGAGAGCGACCGCTCCAGTAATCATCATCGCTCCCTCATTATCGAGTTCAGCGACTGCAATTAGGTAGAATGAGAC
>DALV01000112.1:3712-5778 GCA_002496905.1 Euryarchaeota archaeon UBA105
ATTGAGATTGCTAAAGATGTCCAAGTCAAAACACTAGGATCTAGGTCACCCATTCTAACGACTAATGGTTGAACCATTTTGGTCCAAGTATCACGCATTTTCTCGAACATCAGCCCACCCAGTCGATTACATCCTCAGGGCTAGTCGGTTTGAAGCCATCTGAAATCCAAGAGAGAATATTTGCAACAATGACTTCAGGCCCATCTTTCGAAGTGTCGAACTCAACCCAAGGAGCGTCATTTTCCTTTTCATTCCAAGCCCCACCAAGTAATTCCCACTCGACATTTGCCTCTACCTTCGGTTTAGGATAACCACGTTCGTTTAGTCGCTGTCGAATAATTTCTGGCTCGCATCGCAAAACTACAACTGCGTTAACAGGAAGATTGTGAGATAGATGCCCGTCGATTATTTTGCTTTCAGAAGGTTTCTTCCGCCAATTTTCATCAATGAATTGTAACAGAATGTCCATGTCAACGGGATGCGCTCCATCTGTCGCATCAACCTCCTCAAGTGCGCCTGCTTGCTGAGCCAAATCTTCGATTTTTGAGACACTCATGCCGTGTGAAGAAAGCAAGCCTGCGATCGTTGATTTCCCCGTCCCTGGTGTGCCGGATAGAGCCAGTCTGTAGGTGCCTTCCACGTAATCACGGGTGGGTGATTGACCCATGAAAGCACCGATTCAGTCTCTTTTGAGATTGAGAAGTTCTGGTCTGCTGTAATGGCCGCTGTAATCGAAATTCTGGCGTTCTTCTAGAACTGTCCGTTTGTCTACCTCAGCATACAATATACCTTCTTCATAATCAGGCAGAGGGCCGGCGATGATTTCACCGGTTGGAGCTGCAATAAGCGAACCTCCCGAGTGTAGTCCACCGGCCTCTAGCATCTCATCTCGCAGGGGGAAGTCCTCAAGCGAGAGATGTCCAAAGTCCTCTCCACGATAGACACCACATGCTGATAGAATCCAAGATCTTCCTTCAAGAGCCATGAATTTAGTGATATCTTTGGTAAGAGAGTGTGAGCCGGGCCAAACAGCGAGGTGAATCATTTCCCCATCCTGATGTAGTGCAGCACGAGCCAAAGGAATCCAATTTTCCCAACAGTTCAATCCTCCGATTGGGCCCTCTGGTGTATCGTAAGTTTTCAGGCCCTCAGTGTCTCCATCGGCCCATAGCAATCGCTCATCAAAAGTCGGTTTGATTTTTCGATGCCTACCGAGTATTTGTCCATCAAATCCAATTGTCAATAATGTGGCATAAACACTAGAGCCGCTACCTTCGAGAATTCCTCCCATCAACATAACACCGTGCTCGGAAGAAATCTCGCACATTTCAGATACAATCTTCCCGTTTAGACTAACAGATTCCCGAGCATAGGTGGAGTAAACTCGCTTCTGGTCTGGATTATTCCAGCGAGCGGCATCAGTCATCCCCATCCAAACGGGATAACCAGGGATTAGTGTCTCACTCCAAGTGACGACACTTGCACCTTCTTGAATCGCTTCTAGAATCATCAACTTGAGTTTCTCCCAAGTAGCAGTTTTGTCTAGAAAAACAGGCGACATCTGGATTACAGCGACTTTCATGAAATCATCTCTTTCGAATTTCTTTGAAAATCTTTTGAACTCAACAAACTTACCAATTTTCGGCGTAACATTGACCCATTGAAGGCGCCACCGTCTTTGCATGAGCGATACCGAGGCCGGCCATGTAAGCGTACTTGGAGCATTTTCTCCAGCCGAAAATAAGTTGAACATACTACTTCTTGCAGTACCTGTAACTTGCTATTTTGCGTACGTAGCTCACGATGAGTCGATGGCGTTCTTTTCCTCTCTTGTCGCAATCATGCCACTTGCCTTCTTGATGGGTAGGGCTACAGAAGAGATCGCCCTTTATACTTCTGAATCCCTAGGTGGATTACTCAATGCAACTTTTGGAAATGCTGCCGAGATGATTATTGCTCTACTAGCAATCTACGCAGCATCTCAAGCAGCCTCTGGCAGTGATACAGAGACACTAATGGTTGGGCTAGTGCAGGCCAGCCTAATCGGTAGTATTCTTGGAAATCTA
>DALV01000033.1:0-11155 GCA_002496905.1 Euryarchaeota archaeon UBA105
GCAACGTCACCTGCAGCTGCTTTGTTAAGTTTAGAAATAATCCCCTGAGTTAGAGTTCGCGTACTCTTTGCTGTGGCCGAGGCACATCCCGTTGACAAATTTCGTAGTGCCACATCCAACCTACGGCTTGGAGACGAATCTACGGCCTTAGGTTGACTGACTGCACCGAACTTAATCCTAGTAGTCTCTTCGCAGGGCGCCGAGTTTACGATTGCATCTATGAAATGCTGTAGCGGGTTTTCTCCGGTTCGATCAGCAATATTGTCTAATGCCGCTTCGAAGGCTTTAGCACAGTGTTGTTTCTTACCACTGAACTTTCCAGTTCGCATTAGATTGTTGATGAATCTTTCAATGACGGAAAGTTTCGATTTTCCGAACCAAGCATTAGCATGTCTACCACCACTGTGGGGGGTGCCAATAGTTGTGAGATTGATGTAAGGGGCGAGCCCAGGATCGCCGCAAACCACTTCTTGAGCGTCCCACTTTCCGAAAACCATAGTGCCGATACCGGCGATTGGTTGAGCCTGTTGAGTTTCTTCCTCTGCCATGCTGCTCACCTTATGGGCTTCTCCTTGCGGCCGCGGACCATTTCATCTAATGATACACCATTCACCTTGATTACCTTGAATCTAACACCGGGTAGGTCTCCGTAGGACCTCCCCATTCTTCCACCGATGCCTTCAACGAGGACTTCATCGTGTTCATCAATGAAAGAAATTGCACCATCTCCCGGTGCGAAGGCTGTTAATTTGTTACCTGTCCGAATTAGGGATATCTTGACCGCTTTGCGTATACCTGAGTTAGGTTGTTTTGCTTCGATGCCAACCTTCTCAATCACAATTCCCTTTGCTTGGGTAGAGCCTTGTAGAGGATCATGTTTGTGAACACCACCTTGGCGCCTCTTGGTTTCACGGTTCTTGAATTTCCTTTCGTTCCAGCGGAACTTCTTACGATCCTTCTTCATCTTTGGTCCAGAGAATAATCCACGACCCATTACAATCACCTCGAAGGAACGCCCCGCCGACCTACCCACCATATAAGAGCGTGACGGACTCACCAAAGGTGAGGGGGCAAGTGCTTCAACCTCGCTAACATTGAAGCACGGTGCGCGTCGGGTCGTTCACATGGCCTTTAGGGACCTGTTGGCTGGGGCTACAGAAATTAACGATGAAATCAGTGTCAACCATGACATGTTGAATCATTCAAAATCCATAGACCACAAGGCTGTAGTGTTCAATAATATCTCCGAAGCAAAGGGCCTACGATCTGCAATTAATGTGCTAGCACGAGACCGAATCTGTTCTATTTTTGATATAACGCCAGGAGAGCTAATTGACATACTGGCGTGGGCAATGGCAAATCCACAAGAACCTGAGATCACAACCCCAGATAATAGCCCTGTTTTTGAAAATACACAAGATGTTACAGATTTGACCAAGATTCCCATTCCCTGGCATTATCCTGAAGACAGGGGAAGGTATCAATCAGCATCCGTAATAATCGCGGAATATGACGGAATCAGAAACATGTCATTTCACAGACAATTCCTTCGTGATGGTAATCATTGTGTTTCTAGGTTTGTACCTAGGCATCTTAGAACTATGACCGACAAAGCCAGGGAAAATGGTGACGAGATAAATATCGCTGTTGTAAATGGTCCCGATGCAACTGTCTTGCTTGCAGCGGCAATGTCATTCACCCATGATTTGGACGAATTAACGGTGGCTGCCGCATTACACCAAAGATTGCATGGGAAACCGCTCGAACTAGTAAGTCTACCAAATGGCATCCAGGTTCCAGCAGATTCCGAATTTGCGATGGAAGCAAGGATAACATTGCAAGATGATGATGAAGGTCCATATGTCGACATTACTGGTACCGTTGATGACGTTAGACAAGAGCCACTTATCGAATATGATGCTGTACATCATAGGAATCAAGCCGTATTTCATGCTTTGATACCGGCAGAAGTTGAGCATAGAACGCTGATGGGGCTTCCAAGAGCACCCACGATTAAGGCAGCAGTAAACGCTGTAGTCCCCTGTACTGATGTATACATGACTGACGGTGGTAGCGGGTGGCTTTCTGCAGTAGTAGCCATAGAACCACAAAAACAAGGTGATGGAGTTGCGGCAATTCATGCTGCTTTAGGTGGCCATGGGTCTATGAAGCAAGTAACAATAGTAGATACAGACATAGATTGTTCTAACCCAGTAAGAGTGGAATGGGCTTTGATGACACGTTGGCAACCCGACAAAGATACCGTTATCCTATCCAAACAAAAGGGTTCGAGTTTAGATCCGTCTAGAGATGAAAACGGTCTAACTAGTAAGATCGGAATCGACGCTACGTTACCGCCGGGTATTGAACGAAAGCCCTATGAAAGCGTACTATGAGGATTTATGATGGCAACAACCGATCTCGGTTCTAGCCTGCAACATCCCCGGAGGAGCCTGGGAAATCGCCATAGGAGTCAGGCAGAGAAATTTCTCAAGCTATCAAATGATGATAAATCAAATCTTACTTGGGCCGAGCAAAGTGCTCGTCAAGCGGTATTACACGACTTCACTCACCCAGATAATTGGAGGACTTTGTTAACAATCAAGCTACAGATAGGAGATCATTTGGGTGCCCGAGCGGTCTTGGATGATTTGTTTTTGATCTTAGGAAGGGATCCAGAACTTTTGACTCAATTGGATGGTGTTAACCTAGGAAATACTGGACTCAGTTTACTAGAGGGAGCTCTATCAGTTGACCCTTTAGACCCAGATGATTGGTGGGACTTAACCACCCAAGAGGGAGGAGTGGAGGCTTTTTGTGAACGTATTCGAAATTTGGATTTTACAGATCAGAGAGCGAATATTTTGTTCTCAAGAAGAATGGAAAGATTACTCGACGCAGGACATGAAATTGAATATCTCGAATTGACGAGAAAGTTACTTGCACAAAGACCCTCCAATCATGAGGCATGGGACAAGATGGGCAAATTGCATGAAAGACGGGGGGAATTTGATCAGGCGTGGTTATGTTACGATCAAGCACAATCCAACTCTAATAATCTAAACTCCCGAGATGATTTCAAACTTAGAATGGAATCATTAATTGATGGTAAAGGGAAATTGGCTTGGAAAACTCCTGACATTTCTGATAGGCTCGAATTCCTAAGTCGTATGGAAGTTCTAGCTAGACCGACTGCTGAACTTATGCCAGAGGAAACTCAGGATGAGAATACTGAATTATCCGAGCTCGACTATGCAAAACAATTATTCGAAAAAGATAGGCTATCAGAGGCATTCTTTATTGCCAGAAGACTCGCGGCAGAAGGAGATTCTGAGGCTAAATTACTAGCAGAAGAAATTCAGGAGATGATGCAAGATGAGTGAACAAGAACCTTGGGTCGTAGTATGGGCTGTACCAAAGGAATCCCTAGACACCCCTTGTTGGTTAATGGTCAAACATATTGAACGAGGATGGGAATTACCAGGTGGCACAATCTCCGAAACTGAATCTTTAGATATAGCAGCATTAAGAGAATTATTTGAAGAAGCTGGGGTCCTAGGAACTGCGACAAATTATGACGAAAATATTATCCAAAAGGGTACTGTAGTTAGAGTAGAAATTGACGAAGAACCTCAACCATATGGCTGGGAGTCAGAAGACGAGAAAATCAGCGAAGTCGGCTGGTGTGTTGATATACCTGCGGAATTATATTGGGGGGAAAACGAGGTACAACGTTTACTAGATCACGATTGGAGTACTTCGAGGAGTCTCGCATCCTGAATCTCATTCGACCTCTCTAGCAAAGCGTTTTTCCATTCCGGATTTCCTATTATTTCCGCTGCATCTAGAATTAGCCCCAGATCGGTCCTTTCAGATCCACCTAAATCTTTAGTTAAAAATGGCAATAATCCTTCTACAACATCGCTGACATCTTGGAAATTAGCAGGCACCCATGATGACCCTGGGACCGAACGCGGTCCCGCATTCTCAATTCTGTAAAGCATCCTGGGTGCGTCTTCTGTAATTTCCTCTAAACCTAAATCTAACCACTCTAGTGAAGCAACCACAGCCTCTGCTTCCATACCTGCATCAATAAATACCGCTCTTGCAGTCCAGAGATGTCTCATTGCAGGGTCTAAATCTTCCATAGCAGTTAATATTCTACCTACTTCCAACCTAGATAATCCACGTATCTCAGGGGGAAATCCACTGTCTTTTGTGATTTCAGCGTGTATGGCCATCGCCATCATTATTTCTCCACTATTGCTATGCCATGTAGCCTGATTTAACATTGAAATTCCATGCAAGGCTGTGTTGGGCGCTATAGCCTTCAAACGTTGAGTGCACCATGCCAATTCTTGACCCGAAATATCCGGACCATCAACGCCTAGTAGTGCTCTTTCCATACGAATTCTGACTTCACATTCTAGGTCACGTTCTTCATTTGACCGAGACCTAGTTAGTAATTCCTCACTAGTAATTACCGCGTTAGCTATATCGCCTTCTATCAACAAAGCCTGAAGCCCTAATACATCTCTTTGTAACGGAGTTAATTTGGCAAGCAATTCATCGGGACCTTCTAAATCTTCAAACAACATATACGAACATAATTGTAAAACCAATTCCTCAGGAATCTCGGTTAAATTAATTGAGCCCGAATTTAGCTGTGATAGTATCTCCCTGGCGTCCTTCATTCTATCAACTCCGCAGAAAGTGTTGCTAACAATACCGATTCTAACTCGACCTCGTCACAAATTCCAGACCAACCTGCCGCACCAGCATGGCCGCCTCCTTCTCCACCCAATCGGTGGACGATACTTTCCATTAAATGTCCCAAATGAATACCCTGATTTGTCGCAGTTCTACTAGCCCTAGCACTTAGCCTAAGTCCGGGGCTATTTCTCTTATAGACAAAAGATGCATGGGCGCCAGAAGCCAACAACGCATGTGCAACTACTCCTTCATTTGTACCAGCACGAGTAATCGATATCATATGTTTTCCAACTTCTTGTATCTTTGATCGTGATACGGCTTTGTGTATAGAAATACGTTGAGACTGGTTCAAATCTTCCGATTCAATCTGTTCAATAACGTCTACAATATCTAGGCCAGAGTTTTCACAAATCTCTGCCACTCTTCTATGGCATCCAGGTCTACTGTGTTTGAATCGACCTGTGTCAGAAATAATCGCAGCTAGAAGAAGTGTAGCTTGGTCTGCCTCTAAACCAAGCCCTTGAGTCTTTATCCAATCCCAAACCATTTCGGCCGTAGAAGAATAATTACCAATTAATTCCAAAGTTTTGTCTGGCCATTCGTCTGAAGCTGCAGAATGATGATCTAAAACACATAATGGCACATCGGGCAATTTGAAACCAATTTGACTTGGTGAAGCACAATCAACCACAATTATTCCAGAAAGTGTTCGTGGTAAAGACGGCCTAGTAGGATCAATCCGCTGGTAATCAACTACCATTCCATTCAGTATTTTAATCGCTAATGAACCAATGTGAGTACCGCAAGCCTTTGCGTTTTTTCCGATTGCCGATGCTAGAACTATTCCAGAACCAATTGTATCCATATCTCCATTTTTATGAGTTACAACTGCTATTGGTCCATTAGGCGTATGCAATGAAATCCAATCGCTAAGTGCTTGTAAATCGAAAGACATCAAAAATCAACACTCAATTGAGCGACTCAGATGCCTCATTATATTGTGAAATTAATTCGGACTCCCTAGCGTTTAAAGATTCTAAATGAGCTTCAATAGTTTCCTTAGAAGATACCAGGTCTTGCGATAATGATGCTCTATCATCAACCTCCAACAAAACACCCCCGAGGGCACGATACACGGACCTATCGGGGGATTGTTCTTTCAATGCCTCAATAGTTAGCGAGATTTCATTGAATTGACTAGTCAAGGATTGAATCTGTCCACGGACCATTTGTAATTCCTGGACTAGGCTCTGAAGTTGTTGTGGATCCATTATTTCTCAACCTCCGGATTTAGTCAACCGCTTTCAAGGCGTCGTATGCCGCAGAAAGCCCTCTCATTACGGTATTCCAGCGAGCACGCATATCAACGAATACCGGTTCAAGTTCCTCTACAGTAATACAATCATCACTTCGAGTAACTTCCGCTTCGGTAACCAATGCTGCCTCTAGCGAACTGGCGTAGGAACTAGTAAATCGCAAAGTGAGCCTTACGGAATCACTCTTCTTCGTCGCTGACACTTTCTTCACCAGCTAGTTGTCGCTCATAATCCAAAGCAGCCTGTTGTGCGATTACAGTCATATCGGTTGCAGTAGCACCTTCCATTCCACGTCGGGTTACCCTTGCATTAGCATCTGTTGCACGAGTGAAAGGTTCCCAGACTCCGCCAGAAAACTTGTGCCCACACTTCTTGCACTCCCAGATTCCTGCGACTTGCCGGCTGACCTTTTGATAATGACAAACTGGACAGGTGTAATTTTTCGACTTCTTCTTAAGAGCAGCACCGGCTCTTCTACGAACACTTACACCGTATCTTGAGCCATACTTAGCGGTAGCACCGGCCTTCTGTGTTCTCTTTGCCATTTCACTCACCTTCCAATGCGTTGTTTACCATATCTCTGAGTTCGGCGCACCTTGAACGAGCCTGTTCGTTGATCTCGGCGAATTCGGCGGCCGTGAAGATTCCCTTTAGACCCTTCTGCAATGAATGAACATGATCATCATCACCAAGGGTGATGTGGATTCTTTCATCCCCACCTAATTCTTCCCTTTTATCCGCATCATAAACAAAGCGACCACCGACCTTGTGATAGGAACACATAATCGGCGTCTTTGATACATCAAGAGGCATATCTTCTCCAACCTCAAATCTCTCTGCTGGAACGGTAGCATTTCTTAGTGCAGCAATTGCTGCTAGTCCAAAGGCATCGAACAGGTTACCGTCATCGGATACGGCAAACACGTCGAGAATTACCTGCCAGGCTTTTTCTCCTGGAATGATACACAAATCCTCTGTGTTTATGCAACCAGATTCACGAATTCCTCTATCAACTACTCGACCTAATTCAATAGACTCGGCACTTGGTGGGCCTGCTTCCCAATTGCGTCCTGCAACGGGCCTTACCTCTGCACTACACATCAGTCCGCCTTCATTAGGTCGGTCTGGATATGGGGTCATAATCTGGAACTTAACGCCCGCCAAGACGATAGTATCTCCCATCCTGACCCTAGCTGATCCTTCTGCACGAGGTAGACAATTGACCTCAAGCTCGACATCGCGGCCTTGGAATTGTCCACGGTCGTCGTGTCTCTTGTCTTCAGCAGCTAATTCTGCTAGGTGAGCACGAAGTAGATTAGGGACTAGTGGTATACTCATCACTCATCACCTCCCTTTAGGGCGCGAACCATTTCTTTGTGAATTACTTCTGCTGCTTCCATATTGTAATCCCAAGCCTGTTGGAATTGCTCCGGAGATAAGTCTCCATCCATTTGCAGGAAAACTAATTCTCCGGTATTTGGTAGAATACCCATTGGTAGATCTGCTTCACCATAGTTATCTTCTTCCTTATTTAGGTCACAAACTACGATGTCATGCACCTTACCACTTGCAACCGACACTACCATGTCTGTCATTGGTATACCTGCATGTGCAAGAGCGACTGATGCTGCAGTAATTCCTGCACACCTTGTTCCTGCTTCGGCACAAATAATTTCGATTTCAACTCGAATCTTGCTTCGAGGGTACAATTCTGTTAGCACTACACTTTCCAGTGCTTCAGCTGTTACTTTGGAAATTTCTCTGCTGCGTCGGTTGAATCCAGGACGGATCCTGTCGGTTGTTGAGAATGGTGCCATATTGTATCTAACGTCCAATACAGCTCGATCTTGTCGCTGAATCTTCCTCGGGTGTGCCTCCATAGGCCCATAAACGGCTGCGATACAGTCATTCAGCCCCCACCGGATTCTAGCGGAGCCATCGGCTACCGGAACTACTCCAGTTTCAATTGACACTGGCCTAACCTCATCTTTGGTTCGACCATCAAGTCTCATTCCGTTTTCATCAATACACTGTACATCTCCATAGCCGCCCATCAGACATCACCTCCAAAATCATCTATTTTAGCTTCAGTTAACAAAGCGTTGAGTCTATCTCTAGCGTTGATGATTCCAGCAAGGTCACCATCCAACCAAACTCGGCCGTTGTCTCCAGCGACGACTCTACACTCTGTATCTTCTTTGAGTTGGCGTAGATTATTACCTCCTCGGCCAATAAGTCTACCAAGTAAGTGTGGATCTATTTCTTCAACGCTTCCAGAGCGAATTGCACGCAGACCCATACCTTTCATTGTCACAACGCTAGAATGATTTTCTTCTACTTCTTGAACTCGACAGAGGATTGCATCTCCGATATCGAGTACCTTTCTGATTCCACCAAATTCTGCCTTAGATGGACCAAGACTCATTGGTAAAATGGCATTGAATGGCCCACCTATGTCGACGAACCAGATATTACTGGTGCATCCCTCGATGTAGCCTACCACGAGGTCACTTGGCCGCGGTACATACGCAGTACGTCGCGGCTCGATCGAGACAGTTCCGCCTCGATTGTTCATTCTTCCTTGCTTCAAAGCACGTAGCCGACCGTTTATGGCAAGAACACCATGTCCGGCTTCGTACTCCCCAGAATCGCCTAGGTCGTCCCCAGGGGCGACAAGCAGGGGTGCTTGTCGGGATCTGCGCGGTCCGTCCGCGCCGTTGTCTCCACTCATGTTATCGAGCCGCGCGACCGACCCACCCTTCATAACCGTATATGCTCACACCTACGGTGTGTAGAAAGTTGACTCCTTAGTCTAATTCTTTCACATCTAATCCAGAGGAACGTTTTGAAACCCGGCTAATTAGATCTGATTTCATCCCGCCGGGGCATTCTACCACACAAGCCCAAGAGCCATCTGAAAGCCATTCTTCACGTTGTATAGAATCTCTGAGTAATTGGTGTACTCCTCCGTAGTCCTTTCCTTGAATTCGAAAAGCCAGCCTTACAGTAATGAATTGCAGAGGGATTAATGATCGAATTGCATCTACTGCGTCCTGTACCTGACGTTCAACTGAAAGGAAAGGATCGACGCTAAACCTAGCCTCTGATAATGCATTTTCTATCCTAGTAGGCGGATGAGGACCACGTGTTTTCGGGTCGGTAGCAGTGGTCGCTATTGCATTGATAATTTGTTTCCGTTTGTCCTCTACCATTTGCTTTCTTTGAACGGTAGTCAGTTGTATGCTTCCTTCGCCTAGTATTTTCTTTACACAAGTGTGTAAATCCGTGCTACCAAAAATATTCTCCAAAGAATCAGCCGTAGGCCTATCTCCCGCCTTAACATCTGCCCATATTTCACTAGTAGCCAACATGTCCTCCATTTCAACCGAATCATTGTCCTCTTTCCACTGAGTTACCAGTTCCGGGTCAACAAGGATTTCATATCTATTCCCGCCTTTTTCGAGGCGGGCAATGACTGCGTCATCAAGACTTACCATGAACGGCGAGCCTCGCCTAAGCCCTTAGAGCAATCGGGATAATATTCCCAATCAACTTAGCTTACCAAGATGGGCTAATGTGTCTTCTTTGCTCATCTTTGCATAACCATTACCATCTACGATTGCTATCTCGACTGCGTCGTGATTCAGATCTTCATCAATCGACTCCCTGAGCGCTTCAAGCCCCATCTTGATAGCGGCATTTTGAGTCATATTTACCTTCCAGTTAGCCTCAAAATGGTCGATTACAGTAGACCTTCCTCGGCCTATTGCGCCAGCGTGGTATGATTGGTATGCTCCAGATGGATCAGTTTCAAACAGATGGACTCCATCAGAGTCTACTCCAGCGATTAGTAGAGCGGTTCCAAATGGTCTAGCTCCACCGTATTGAGTGAACGATTGCATGTAATCACACATTTTCTTGACCAATGTAGTAACCGGAATTGCATCCCCGTAGGTCATTCGATTTACTTGACATTGCACACGAGCCCTATCGACTAATTGGCGGGCGTCTGCAACTAGCCCAGATGTGGTGAATCCTACGTGGTCATCGATTTGATACATTTTTTCAATAGAATCGATGATTACCAACTTGCTGGAGATTCTTTTATCGACAATTAAAACAACTCCATCTCGGAACTTTAGGCCAACTGTAGTTGTTCCTCTTTTTACAGATTCACGAGCGTACTCCACTTGATACAATCGTCCATCAGGTGAGAAGGTAGATACTCCATGGTCATATCCTCGTCCGCTCGGCTGCATAACTATCGAGCCAAGTCCTAAGCCGGTCTCTTATCAACCTTGACCGGTGCCTTGTCTCATGATTGCTGAAAATCATGTAACATAAACTGACCAAAATTTGTGATGGGTGAATAGTCTAATTGATGGATATATGCGATATCCGAAGAACGTGCGTGTAGCAGTTCTGTCTTCAGGTGGTAAGGATTCCACCTATGCCTGCTGGTGGGCAATCATGCAAGGCTGGCAGGTCGAAGCTATGGTCACTGTTCACATAACCAGTGATGACTCGATGATGTTTCAACTACCAAATACCTCCCTCGCAGGCCTTCAAGCCCATTCGATTGGAATCTCATGGTTGCCTATCTTATCTGATGGAACAGAAAACGATGAAATCGAAGACCTGGGATATGGCATCAGAGGGAAAACTGATGTAAAAGTGGCTTTTGACAAGGTAAAACACGATACAGCATCGATAAATTTCCCTTCGGATTTAGTACTCCAAACTGAAGACCTAGAAATTGATGCATTAGTAGTCGGAGCACTCCGTTCAGATTATCAAAAAACTCGTATTGAGCGTATGTGTGAAAAATTAGGATTGATCTCATACTGTCCACTATGGCACCATGACCCCGAGGAACATATGCATTCACTAATTGAGCATGGATTTGATGTTAGAATAGTTTCAGTATCTACTGATGGTCTAGGAGAGGAATGGCTAGGTAAGAAAATCACACAACAATCACTAGAAGAACTCACTAGAATTTCTAATAAATTTAGGTTCAACTTAGATGGAGAGGGAGGGGAGTTTGAGACAATCGTTGTTGATGCCCCACATATGAGCGAAAGAATCGCTGTTTCAGGGCATTCTAACTGGAAAGGAAATAGAGG
>DALV01000033.1:11531-24749 GCA_002496905.1 Euryarchaeota archaeon UBA105
GACTTTTCACATCCGCTAGCCTCAAGGGGGGTAGTCAAGTCGGCGGAACACGGGGAACGCAGTGTCTGTCTCACCGCTGGATTACCGATATGGACGACCCGATGCTAAAGAAATCTGGTCGAGAGAAGGTCGACACAGTAGACAATTAGAGGTAGAAAGAGCCCTTGTATGGGCTCATTGCCAACTTGGTCGAGTATCCGCTGAACACTACGATATGGTTGCTGATATCTCAGACCCAGGTATTGTAACTGCGGATCGGGTAGACGAAATAGAAGCGGAAACAAGACACGATATCATGGCACTAACGAAGGCTATGGCAGAAAAGGCCGGAGAAGCAGCTTGGTGCATTCATTTGGGAGCAACAAGCAATGATATTGTGGATTCAGCCGTAGCCCTACAAATTAGGGATTCTATCAAATTACAAAGACAGAGTATGAAGACGCTACTCACTACACTCTGTGATTTAGCAGAAAGAGAAAGAGACACTGTCATGCTCGGTAGAACTCATGGACAAGCCGCTGTACCGATTACTTTCGGCCTTAAAATAGCAGTTTTTGTAGATGAGTTCAGAAGGCATCTAGTAAGGTTAGATGAATTAGAATCGAGGGCAATAACCGGCAAATTCCTAGGAGCGGTCGGAACAGGAGCAGCGCAAGGCGAGAACGCAAAAGAATTGCAACAATTAATTCTTCAACACCTTGGATTAACGGTGCCAGTAGCGACAACACAAGTGGTTGGGAGAGATCGCTACATCGAGTGGGTTGGATGGATGGCTAATGTTGCCGCATCAGTCGAAAAGCTCCTACAAGAAGTAAGGAATCTACAAAGATCTGAAATAGCCGAAGTCGGCGAATGGTTTGACGTCGAAAAGCAAGTTGGTTCATCCACAATGGCACACAAAAGGAATCCAATTACTGCTGAGAATGCTTCTGGTTTAGCACGAATCGTTCGTGCAATGATTATCCCTTCATATGAAAATGCTTTATTGTGGCACGAGAGGGATTTAGCTAATTCCTCGAGTGAGAGATTTACCCTATCTCATGCAATGATACTATTGGATGATATTCTAGCAAAATCAGACAGAGTCATGGGTAAATGCGTGGTTGATGCTGATAGAATGTTAGCAAACATAGAATCTCAAAATGGCCTAGTAATGGCAGAGAAGATAATGTTAGCATTGGTCGACGAAGGGATTCATAGAGACCAAGCCCACGAAATTCTACGAGCAGCTTCAATGGTAGCTGTGGCTGAAAATCGCCATCTTCGGGAGATTTGTGGTGAAGATGAGGCCGTAACTAGTGCCTTTAACTCAGAAGAATTAGACCAGTTATTCGATCCAACAAGTCACCTTGGAGTCAGTGGTGAAATTGTAGACGAAACAATTGCACTAGCAAGGGCGATGATTTAGCAATAGTAATGCTAATCCACCCTGAGTTTTTCAAACCTGAATAATGCTCGACCTAGATTCCGGTCCGGTTCACGTTTCAGTGGAAGAGGGGATAGGAGGTACTAGCCTCTGTCTAAGCCTTGCAGTAGACGTATTACAGTCTAATTCTCGTGTAGTTTGGTTAGGTAGAAATTCGTTAGACCCACAAAGGACTCAAGAGATTTTTGCAGGACTTAATGAATCTCAATTAGAGAGATTTTTTGTCCTAGAGTTTGGTACAAATTTGCTTACTAGGGTCAACACTATGAAACCCCTAATCAATACATTAGACGATACGGATTTGATTGTTATTGATGATTGGTGCCCATCTTCAGGCCGAGCACCCGCGGATGATTTACAGGCGGCACGTACTTTGATTTCCACAACACAAAACACTAGGTTGATCTTGACTTCAAAGGCATATGAATCTCCATCGGCTGATGAAGAAAAGTGGAAGAGCAGGGGTTCTCAACTCTCAGGATTAAGGCAAGTATGGTTATTGAAGGAAGAAGGTATTAGGAATTATAGAAAACTAATCGATGAGGACCTAGAAACCAAATTGAAATTGAAAGAATCCGGGTTCACCCTCGCTTAGTTCATTCTTCTGAGTCGAACTCTTGGGAAAGTAAACGGTCTAATTCTTCCAATGCTTCTTGGTCTGGTTCCATCAATTTGTCAGGATTCCTTGCCATTCCGCTATAATCTACTAAATCCTTTGAGCCACTCATTCGCCGTTTTTGTCGTAATCCCAAGATGTACCAAATCAACAAACCTGCAGAAATTGTCAATAGGACTGCTAGAATGGTTTGAGTATCAGCCATAAACACGCGAGGGAATTCTCAGACTTGACTGTTCTGTGCAGTTGGTAGACCTATTTCCAACGGTTTTGCTAAATGCCTTCTATTTGCTGGATTGGGTTCAACCCATCCTTGATGTGGAGATTCAAATGAAACTAATTTACTAACCCAAGCTTTTTGCGTTAACTTCCCACATTCTTTGCATCTTAGCCCTTGACCTACGCCCGCACTTCTCATAGTTTTTCCACAACATTCCGGTCTCTTTACGATTCTAGGGCTGGTTGATTTCACCCTGAGTCTCTCTAAATGTACTTCACTCGCGGGCGAGATTAATCCCATCCATTCGATTATATCACCAGGGTACAATTGCCTTAGCAATGTATTGACCTCACCACTTTCTGCGAATGCGATTAGTGTCTGTGATGATAAACCAGTCCAAACAACGACCGAGGAATGACCACCTTGAACTTCAAGAGGCTGAGAAGACACAATTCCTGTTACGGCACCTAGTAAATGGTCATCAGATACTTGATTGGTTCTATGGATTGCCCAGGAGTCACATTCCTCGACTTCTGGTCTACCTTGAAGGAATTCATGTGCAGATTGTAATTCCTCAGGCGACTCGGCTCTAATTCCGTATAGCACAGGACAATTAGTACGTGGCATAATCAAACCTCTACCCGTAGTGGGGTCTCTATTTGCGAAAGTGGTTGGGAATTGTTTTGACATGGAGTCAATGGCTTGTATCGAGACTTTCCTGTTTGTTCTAATCATCTCAATATTTCTCCAAGCGATTAATTCCCAAGTGTTGTTTTCGGAAGGATTCCAAGCAATAGCAGCAGATGCACCGATAATGCCATCGGGATTTCCCTCAATAGAGTAAACTTTAGTCGAGTCGGGTAATTTACTTAGAGAGGAATCTAAAGAAACTTCTCCTCTTACGGCATTCCAATACAACGATTCGGGAACTTCTTCGGTAGTGAAAATTAGACAGGGAGAAGGTTTCTGTCCTGTATCAGGGTAGTTGCCTAAGATCTCTTTATGCAAATCTTCAATGAATTCTTTACAGATTGATTCAAGGTAATTCAGGCTATTGATATCAGTTCGACAAATTGCAGAAAGAGCAGCATTCCCCCTAGTTCTCTTGGGGGCGAAGGGCCAAAGCCGTACGAGCCTCCTTTCTATAATCTCGAAACCATCAATCGATTCCATCAATCGATTAAGTAAACGGTTGAAGTGTTCGGTAGTACAGGCATACTCAACATGGTCTGTGTCATCCAATCCTATTCGGATGACACTTTTCGCATGGGTGTCGCTCACGCGACACCCCCCAGTATTGAATCAACAACTCCAGAAATACCAATGTCAGGATCACAACGAATCCCCCTGACTCCGTGGTTTTCTGCAGCAGCCATATCGACTCCTCTGTCGCCTACCATGAATGAGGTTGACTCATCAGGCCTTTCGACCCATTCAGCGTCATAAAGGAGTTTGATGCTGTCGAAATCAGCATTAGATGAGGCGGCGTCAATAAGTTGTCTACCCGCCTCTAGCATCCCGGAATTGGGCTTTCGTGCCCATGCACCTTCCCAAGGAGCATATGGTGAGAATAATATCAAATCTAGATGAGCATCTGAATCTTCAAGTAGTAATCTACTCCTTATTTCCGAATGAATATCGTCTAGATTGTCGGAATCCCAATGACCTCTGCCAATTGGAGATTGATTAGTCACTACCACTATTCTATAACCCGCTCTGCGCAAATTGCCAATTGCTAAGCCCGCATTTGGCAACAATTCGACTTCTGCAGGGGAATTGACGTAGTTTTCGCTTCCAACATTGATTACGCCATCTCGGTCAAGATAGGCAATTCTTCCATCCCATCTTTTGCCGCTCGGTAAGTCAAGCAATTCCAATGGGGCGGTTAATTCCGCAGACTCGCGGTGAGGAGGTAGCATTGTATCACTGCTCATTATTGGCTTTGGTGGCTTCTTTTACGATGTGATTGATAATTAATTGCATATCTTCAATACGCTCCATCGAAGTAGTAGGGGAAACAATTGCGACATCGACTATCTTGGCTAATTCACCGCCCTTTCCACCGTTGTAATCACCGGTTACTGCTGCTGTTCTACAGCCCGCTTCTTTAGCAGCATAAATTCCGTTTAGCACATTGGCGGAATTACCTGAACCGGAATATGCGATAACAAGGTCTCCTGATTTAGCAAAAGTGGACAATTGCCCCGCGAATACATTTGCGTAATCGGTATCATTAGCCCATGCAGTGAATGAAGATATATTGTCCGTATGAGCGATGGTAGGAATACCTAGTTCCTTAGACCAATCTCCTGCACTATGAGAAGGTGTTGCGGCGCTTCCACCATTACCGATCATGTGGATACTACCTCTTCTTTCCGCAACTGCAGTTAATTCAACCCAAAGGGCTTCAATTTGCGATTTAGAGACCTCTGAAAGGGTTCTTCGCAAATCACTGAGGTAATCCTCCGCGAATGATTCGAATTCGAAGCCCATGTGTCTCCCAATGCAAACCGGCGAGGGCATCATATTTACGAGTTGATGGCTGGAGTCGATTCGATGGAGGAGCCTGTAGGAGTCGCTTTGGAAGCCATTGCCGACTCAATTGGCACCTCTGGGGAAGCACTTAGATTACTAATCGGGATATTAGGAATGGCCTTTCTAGCCACTTCTTTTTCGAATTCAAAGGCTAAATGGTCAGGGCAAATTGCAGGTGCTGGTTGGGTATTTCTAGGCCTATTCATTTACCTACTATCGGAATATTATGTCAAAATTGGAGATCCTGTTCTAATCATAATGACAGCAGGAGCCTTACCTGGAGGTATTTTTCTTGCTGTGCTTGAAACCCAAAGGGCTAGCCATTTAACCGAAGATACCAGACAATCCATAGTCTGGCTACGTGGCATGGTTGCTTGGTCAATGATCCCCTACCACGTAGTATACTGTATCCCATACCTCAACATCGCTTTCGTTATGCTAACAGCACATAGTGCTGAGTGGATGTTAGAATTCGTTGGATTAGGATCCTACACAATGGGGGAAGTTATGGTTGATTTACACGATGGAGGAGAGGTCCCCTTGAGCGATTGGGATGGAAGTATGTTGCTTCTTACCCAACCTCTAGGTGATGGAGGATTCTTCATCCCAATGTACCATTCTACTGGTGAGGAAGTAAATATTGGGTTCATCCTAAGTTGCTCAGGTCTACAATCAATGATTATCTTTGTAGGGGCAATAGTGGCACTACAAACCGTCCCTTGGAATCGAAGATTTCGTGGTTTATTGATTTCAGTTCCAACGATACACATTCTCAACACCTTCCGTAACGCTGGAATCGTATGGTTAACCGATAACTATCGAAATTGGCAATTCTTAGGATTGGATATGTTCGATTTCTCTCACAGTTATGCTGCAAAGGCCGCTAGCCTTTTTGCGATGTTTCTATTGGCAATTGCACTATTCGATTTATTACCTGAATTACACAGAAATATTATGCAATTATTACCTAAACAATTGAGAGGAAAAGATAATTCTTCAACGGCTTCTTAATCTCTCGTAGAGCTTTCCTTTCAGGGGCATATCATGCTCCCAAGCAAATTCTTTCATTACTCTCAGTGCTTCTTTTTCTAAATCAGAATCTCCAACGAAATCAGTGATATGAATTACGCCTTCTCTAGTGTTTGCCTTGAAGGCCGCCACGGGTTCCTCTCTATGGAATACGAGATATGCTGACCCATATCCGAATCTCTCTCTCAATAAGCTACCATAGTAGTGAATGAGTGGATCAGAAGGAGGGATCACCAGATCTCGAGTTTTAGTTAGTGCATCTGACCCTTCTAACAGATCATGACGACCCCAGCAAACATCGTGCATATCGTCTACAAGGAATCCTTTGATGAGCGTACCATCTTCCTCGAATTCTCGCATAACATCCGATATTTCTTCTGCCGAGAAAGGAGAGCCTGCTAACCTCTCGACTTGCTTCAAAGTGATTACAGGGTAATCTTTCACTAGGTCCCGCAAATAATCTCGCTTAACTTCCCATAAATCTGAGGTTATTATTGGCTCCACAGCCTTGAAACCACCCCGATAATCCTGCACAAGGTGACCGCTTCGGACCAATGGAGAGATTAGTTTGCGGAATTCACCACGACGCATTGCATGTCGCTCCATGAAAATCGCAGGGTCGTGATGTTCCCTGAAGAATTGCAAGATATCCTCGTCTTCTTCTGGAGCCTGTACATTTCTGATGGTCAACAACTTTTGGAAGTGAGGCATTTTTGCCCACACCAAGTGACCTCTAAGATTGGTTCCTTGGTGTAATTGCTGGGCAGCCGCCATCGATTTTAGGTCTACACGGAACATTTCACATCGTCCACGTAATGCGAAATCGTCTCTTAATTCATTTAGATAGTCGAGTGCGATTGTTTCATTTTCATGTCGGGTCTTTTGATGAAGGGAGTGATGGTGGAATAGAATTCTGTTAATCTTCTTTCGAGGCATTGGATCTACTATTCCACCTCTGATGTACCTCTCTCCGTCCCCCATTGACTCAAAGCCTAGGTCGGAGAGAATTTGTTGCACATTTTCATCGCAATCATGTACTGGCACACCGTTGAATGCGTGAATAACAGAGACATCGATTAACCTATCACGATAGTTTTCTAGCAATTCATCAAAGGTGTCTTTGAACTCATCTAGATATGAATGTGGGATATTGATATCTTTGATTTCTAGGTAATCATTTACCACGAACATAAGAATTCTACCAACAGGGTCTACCCCCTTAAAAACAGGATGATACCAACCCTGTTTCAACATCAGTCGAACTTCTTGAATAAATCTGGAGCAGAATGGGTCGGATTGGGATACTATTCTCATTTTGCGGTCTTCTGCCATTGGTGAGAGTAGTTTCTCCGCGTCTTCATGGCTTGAATAGTAGTCAGTAGGATCGGGTTGAAGAGCGACTACGCGAGCGATTTTTCCAGCATTTTCCAAATCGCGAAGTGTCTCGGCTAATTCCTCAACCGGTCGTGAAACAAAGAATCTCAAAGTGTGCAATCGGACAGGTCCAATTCTCTCAATAAGAGTCTTGACGGCCTCATCAAATTTCATCGGCTTGACTCTTTCATGAATTCGATGGAATACTGCGAGTGAACGCTTTCGATTAGGTAACTCGATGTATTTCTTTCCAATGACTAGTTGCCTTTCTAGATTGGAAAGAGCACTCTTCAATGACCTTTGGACATGAGCATTTTCTTTGCCTTTTGGATAACCGTCGAATAATTCGATTCGACTCATTCCATCTTTAGGAATCTTCTCCAACAATTCTTCTTCTAAAGGACCAAGCCAAGGGTCACCTCTTAGCCCTAGAACCAATGGAAGTTGATCTTCCATCGTATATCCTACACGATTGTGCAATAATCTACCATTAATGACATCTGGATCGTGTTTAATGTCCTTCCAATCTCGGAATCTGTAATCCTTTACACGATGTAACATTTCGTCCCTTCGTTGTACCAAAATAAGATTTCTAATTGCATCAGCAGGTTCTTCATATTGAGAGAACGATTTGTGGAGAATCAAGGTCTGCAGTGTTCGATAATCTACTACTTCGACCTGTCCACCTGTTATTCGATATTCATCAACCCGTAGGATGTACTCACCATCATCCGTTTGAGTGAAGAAACCAATCGAAACGAGATTTCTCATTTCTAGTTCTTGTAGTACCGATTCTACCTGACCTCGCGGGAATGGCAATCTGGCTGCTAATTTGTCTAAAGTACGAGGTCCTTCGGAACCAAGCATGTCAAGCAATTTGAGCCTTAGACAATCCATAGGGTCGGAAAGATAAGTCTCCTTCCAGGTAGCCGGTTGACCTTCTTTGAAATCAACACCCATCTCGAAGGTTAAACCTCCAGTGTAAAGCGAACGAAGGTCATCCATTTCATCGGCACCAGATACGGCCAGACATCCTAGTGTGCCGTGTACTCCAGCCATTCTTTCCGAGAACCATTTATCGTCGATTTGTTCGTGCCCTGTATTACGAACCTTGGTAATTAGGCCTCGCTCAGCTAATTCGTAAACCCAAGCTCGTAACTGGTCAAATTCTACATTCTTCAATTTTTCAGAATACAAAGGATGGGTCAGAGACTTCTCTAATCCACCTCCCATGTCCATCAACCTGAGTAGGCCAGCTGGAGAGTCTGGTACCGCAACCTTGTCCTGGTAGTATTTCGCCAACCGTTCGCGGTCTAGATCTGTAGCAAGGGAACGTGCTCCGAGAAGTCTCCGAAGAATTTCTGGATCTATGTCTTTAATCAGGTATGCACGGGTTCGAAGACTCAACAGGTCTTCGAATGAAGACATGAATAGAGTCATTCCAAGAGGGGATGGCATCTTCACCTTTCGGTGAACAATGCGTACATTTTCACTATCCATTCTAGCGATGAAATCTGTTAATTCTTTCATCTCTAGGTCGGTGTTCATAATCTCATTCATCGCTTCTCGAATGACGACGGAATCTTCCATTTGCCTATGTGCTCGCAAGATTTGCTCAGCACGGTTTTGGAATTGTTTTGGACTTACTTCGTCAGCGCCAATTCTACGGGGATTCAGCATACTGCGACTAGATACCTCTCGGAACCTCTTAGCAAATAATTGCGAATCTAGCATATATCTTTGCAGGACTTCTCGACTAGAATCGTCTCTGAATAACTCAGGGATTTTTGATATCTCTACCTCATGGCTTAATTTTATCATGAAGCCATTTTCATCAAAAGAAATCTCATTGACCAGTACATTGTCTCGAACTGCAATTCCAGCGAAAAGATATCCCAGAGCGAGATTGAATGACCGACCTCTGCAAGTAGTTACGATATAGGTCGGTAGAGGTGCTGCTACCTGCTCGACAATTATTCGATCCCTACTTGGCACTTGGAAGGTGGTTGCACAGTGCTCATCGAGATAATTTGCTAAGGCATTAGCAATAGGTTTGTTGAGGCCATATACATCCATCAGCAGAGGTCGAACATCTCGCCCCATCCGAACGATATGTGAGGCGCGCTCGAGAACATCTAGGACTTCGTAACTCAGTTCATTGGTTCTAGAATTAGCCTCACCGGCCCATGATGGGATTGTGGGCCTGTAACCCGTTGCAGAGGTCACGTTTACTCGAGTTCCTTGAACACTGGATACTCTGTAGGTAGAACCTCCAAGGAGGAACACATCCCCATTTCTTAGGCTAGCTACGAAGCCACTAGAGAGTTGACCAACTAGAGTCCCGTCAGATGTGAATACTAGGTAATTATTGTCCGGAGCAATTGTACCTATATTTGTGTAGTAAATCATCTGAGCATAACCGCGCTTTCCGAAGCGATTGTCTTCCCAATCTACCCATACTCGCCTTTCTTCCTCAAGGAGGTCTAGAACCTCGATATAATCGTCATAGGGTAGTGCTCGATAAGGCCAAGCAGCGGTTACTAACTCATAGCCATCGTCGATATCCCATTCTTGAATAATCGTTAGACCAATCATAAATTGGGCTAAAACATCTAATGAATTTTCAGGGAATTTTAGAAGATCCATTGACCCTCTAAGAATACCGTTTTGGAGTGCAACTAGTTCAAGTAAATCCTGCGGAGATGTGGGTAGGAATCTAGCTCTAGGTAAACCACCCACTTGGTGACCTGCACGCCCGATTCTTTGCAGAGCTGTAGCGATCGAACCAGGACTACCAACCTGAACAACACAATCTACCGAACCTATGTCGATACCCATTTCTAGGGATGAAGATGAAACAACACATCGAAGATGGCCATTCTTTAGCTGTTGTTCTACGTCCAAACGAATCGCTTTGTCCATTGAACCGTGGTGGCCTTCGACACCTTCAGTACCTAATATCTTCAATTTCTGAACAGTAGTTTCTGTCATCTGTCTGGTGTTAACGAAAACCAACGTAGTTGTATGAGCCTCAACAATTTCCTTAATCCGCTCAACATTATGTTCGAGAACCTCCTTTATTGGTAATGAAGAGAATCTAGGAGTTGGTAATATAATGTCGAGGTCTAATTTTCGGGCACCAGACACCTTAGCGATTGCAACACGTTGAGGTTCAGTATCACTCTCCCTTGAATCGGAAGCTACCAAAAATTCCGCAACTGCTTCTAGAGGTTCCATAGTAGCTGAAATTCCTATCCTTTGGACATCCGATTCGATTACATTGTCCATTAATGCGAGACTCAAGGCAAGATGAGTCCCTCTCTTGGTTGGCACCAATGAATGCATCTCATCTATTACCATCCACTTCATGTCATTCAATAATGGCCTGAATCTCTTCGAAGCAAGAGCCAAACCGAGAGATTCTGGGGTAGTAATCAAAATGTGAGGAGGTGCCCTTAGCATCCTTTCCCTTTCTTTTTGAGGGGTGTCGCCTGTCCGCAGCCCTACTTTGATTTCTTTTGCCCTGCTTGGAAGATATTTTTCGCGAATTTCAGTCAAAGGCCCTATGAGGTTTTTCTGAATATCATTGGCTAACGCTTTGATAGGTGAAATGTAAATGCATTGAACGGATTTATCCAAACTTCCATCCAATGAGCGACGTACTAAATCGTCAATAATTGATAGGAATGCAGTCAAAGTTTTTCCAGAACCTGTTGGTGAACATAGGAGTAAATGTTCGCCATTAAGTATCCTAGGTATTGCTAGTTTTTGTGGATCTGTGAAGTCAGGAAATTTATCCTTAAACCAATTTCGTACGGGTGGAGACAGGCTCTCGAGCAGTTGCTCGGTTTCCCAAGAATCCTCTACATACTCTATTTTGGGCATTACTTCCCCTCACACTATGTCTCGCCAGGGGAATAATTCGGTACATGAATACTTCGTTTTGATAAACAAACAGTACATTGTACTGAATGGGACAAAATATAGTCAAAAATATATATTTTGGGTGATTTGAGTGAAATTTCAAGGGTGGTTAATTTAGCCTTGTAAGTCCGTCACCTGCGGATGGCTTGAAAGACAGATGAATACTCCCCACACTGTTGGATATGTCTGACGAGCGTAGACTAGAGAGGTTGTCCGCGATGCTGAGACGTCGAGGGGTTGTACTCCCTGCATTCGATATTTACGGTGGTGTATCTGGATTAATCGACTATGGGCCTGTTGGTGCTGCAATAAAACGGCGCCTGACTCAAAAATGGGTAGATCATTGGTTGAGCCATGGAGATATTGTTGAAATCGATTCTCCAACGATTACCCCCGAGTCTGTACTCGTAGCTAGTGGCCATGTTGGAGAATTCAACGACCTGATGACCGAGTGCAAGGCCTGCGGCTCAATATTTCGTGCTGACCATCTAGTAGAGCATCTACACCCTAATGCAGATTCATTGAACTCTGATGAAATCGATAACTTACTATCAAAGGGCATCGAATGCCCATCCTGTTCCGAAAGAGAATGGACGCCTGCTCAACCGATGGATCTAATGTTCTCCACAACCGTCGGTGCAATGAGCAGTGGCAGAACTGCCTACATGCGGCCGGAAACCGCACAAGGTATGTTCATGCTATACCCAGCATTATACCGACATTTCAGACAAAAATTACCCTTTGGCGCAATACAAACCGGTAGGGGTTACAGAAACGAAATTAGCCCTAGACAAGGAATGATTCGACTAAGAGAATTTAACATGGCAGAGCTAGAGTATTTCATCGACCCAGAAAATCCTCCTGTCGCCGACTTAAACCGGAGAACGGAGATTGTTACACTGGTTCCGGACCCGGATGGTCCTCACTCCGGAGAGTCGCGAATGAGTTTCGGGGCAGCCCTAGATGCTGGAATCATACGCCATCCAACCGTTGCCTGGTTTTTGGCTAGAACCTGGGATTTCTTGATAGAAGTAGGGATTAACCCTGGGAAACTTCGATTCCGTCAACACGCTAGTACCGAAATGGCACACTATGCAGAAGATTGCTGGGATTGCGAAATTCATGGAGAACATGGTTGGTTAGAGTGTGTCGGAATCGCTAACCGGACATGCCACGACCTAGAGAGTCACGAGGCTCATTCTAAATCCAAGTCACTCAGAGCATGGAGGCAATTTGCTGAACCTCGTTCCCAGACTAAAGATAGATTAGCACCCAATGGTGCAGTAATCGGTCCAACCTTCAGAGGAGACGCGGGCGCAGTAGTTGCTGCTCTAGAGTCTCTGACCGATTTACCAGATTCATTACCATTTGAATTGACATTGCAAAACGGAAGTTCAGTAACCATAGAGGAAGGCATGGTGGAAAGAAGAATTGAGACCGTTAACGTTAGCGGTGAATGGTTCACACCTCATGTAATCGAACCTGCATTCGGTATTGATCGGATCATATGGAGCATACTCGATCACGCTTACGAAGAAGCCGAAAAGGAAGGAGAGGATTACACATTCCTCAGACTCTCAGAAGGAATATCGAGTGTCGACTGCGTGGTTCTACCATTATTCGACAAAGAAGGAATGCCTGAATTAGCCAGAGAGATTACTTCAGCGATAAACGCGCTTCCACATTCTAGGGCTGAAATGGACACAAGCAAATCGATTGGCCGTAGATACGCACGCGCTGATGAGATTGGAGTACCTTGGGCATTGACCGTCGACCATACATCTATGGAAGACGGTAGTGTGACGATTAGGCGTAGAGATGACCAATTACAAGTCCGAGCCTTGGTCGACGAGATTCTAGTTCGAATGACTAACGGAACCATGCAAGAATTGTTCTGAATTAATCACATTTCCAGTAGTATAAGTCCACCAATCTTCAAGAGGCTCCAAGATAGGATAGGAACGTGAGCGTAGCCGCGGCCATCGAGGACTGGACGGAGAAATATCGTCCAATCAGCATGTCTCAGATGGAGGGTAATGATTCCCAACTCCGGATGATAGCTCAATGGTTAGACAGATGGTCATCAGGAAAGAT
>DALV01000094.1:0-1732 GCA_002496905.1 Euryarchaeota archaeon UBA105
TGTTTCGGCTCACGATGTTTCGAACCTCTATCAAATTCCGATTTCCCTTTACGAACAATCGGTTTTGAATAAGGTCGCAAACCACCTTGGATTTGAGGTTCCAGATTCTTTACCAATGCTTGATGATTGGAAACATATGGCTGACAAAGTCGACCGATTGGAAGAGCAGGTACACATCGCAATGGTAGGCAAATACACCGGTCTCTCTGACTCCTATCTATCTGTTATCAAGGCCTTACAACACAGTGCATATGCGGTTGATAGAAAACTGGTGATTGACTGGATTGAGTCTACTGACTTAGACCCTCATGATGTTACCGAAAAGCATGATGAGGCTTGGGATTTACTAAAAGCAGCAGATGGAATTCTGGTTCCGGGTGGATTTGGTAATCGAGGAGTTGAAGGAAAAATCGCCGCAGCGAATTATGCTCGGATAAACAACATACCTTACCTCGGAGTCTGTCTTGGTTTGCAAATCGCAACAATAGAGTTCTGTCGCAATGTCTTGGATCTCGAGAATGCGAACTCAACTGAGTTCGACGAGAATACACCGAATCCAGCGGTTGTCTTCATGCCGGAAATTTCCAAGACCCACATGGGCGGAACTATGAGACTTGGAACAAAACCGACTCCATTCTTGGTCGATGATTGTAAAGTTAGGCGTTTGTATGGAGGTGCTGAGCATGTCGATGAAAGGCATCGACATCGCTACGAGGTCAATCCTGATTTGATAGAGAAGATCGAAGCCGAGGGTCTGGTTTATGTCGGTAAAGATGAGACCGGGCAGCGGTGTGAAATCATGGAATTGGAGAATCATCCGTACTACGTTGGAACTCAATATCACCCAGAGTTCAAGTCAAGACCAAATCGCCCAAGCCCTCCTTTCCTAGGTCTGCTTAAGGCGGCTGTTGGACAAGAAATATGATTTCTCAACAGGCGATTAGATGTGGGAAAAAATCGTTGATTTAGCTCACAACGAAATAGTGGCCTATGCTGGAATGATACTTATTCTAAGCGCTTTTTTCTTGGAAACTAGAGATATTTTGAATAGCAAAGAATGGCCTTATCTAGTTCTCATGGCCCTAGGCTCTGGACTCCTCGCAGTAAGGGCATATCTGATTGATGAGTGGGCATTCTTCATTCTCGAAGTTGCCTGGTTTGCGGCTGCAGCATTGGGATTGTGGTCCATTAGTAAAGCGATTAGAGGTTAATCATTTCTTCATTATTAGGGCGCCAATAAGGATTCCCAAGAAGGCGAGTTCTAATTGTTCGTGTACCCACGGCATTTGCATGAATTCAAACCATGAATTTCCCCACCCCATTTCTCGATCGTCGTTTAGGTATCTTAGTCTTATGAGCAGATTTAGCGTACTAATGGCGATGAGATAAATTCCCGAACTCATTTTTGCATTATCAGATTTAATGAAACCCACTAAATACAATCCCGAAATCAATAATATTGAGATTATTGTCAATGAGAACATCATCGAATAAATAATCCACCTAGATTCGCCACCCCATTCAATTTGGTCCAACAATTCCATCAATGCAATAACTGCAGCAGGCAATACTAGTACTAGAGCAGTGGTTCCTGTAATCATACTTATTGGAGATGTTTGTTTTTCTTGTTGAGGGATTGAATACTGGTCCACAGAGCCTTCTAACATAATATTTGAGTATCGGGTTAGAAAATGAAGGTTTTCCCAGCATAATATCATACGAATCAGAGGGT